>NZ_LMRC01000012.1:0-382675 GCF_001425565.1 Methylobacterium sp. Leaf466
AGTCGTTGATGGCGGCGACGACGCCGGCGCCGACGGTGCGACCGCCCTCGCGGATGGCGAAGCGCAGCTTCTCTTCCATGGCCACCGGCACGATCAGGGTGACGTCCATGGTCACGCTGTCACCCGGCATCACCATCTCGGTGCCCTCGGGCAGCTCGCACACGCCGGTCACGTCCGTGGTGCGGAAGTAGAACTGCGGACGGTAGTTGGTGAAGAACGGCGTGTGGCGGCCGCCCTCCTCCTTGGTCAGGATGTAGGCCTCGGCCTTGAACTTGGTGTGGGGCTTGACCGAGCCCGGCTTGCACACGACCTGGCCGCGCTCGACGTCCTCGCGCTTGGTGCCGCGCAGGAGCACGCCGACGTTGTCGCCGGCCTGGCCCTGGTCGAGCAGCTTGCGGAACATCTCGACGCCCGTGACCGTGGTGGTCTGGGTGTCGCGGATCCCGACGATCTCCACGGTCTCGCCGACCTTGACGATGCCGCGCTCGACGCGACCGGTCACCACCGTGCCGCGGCCCGAGATCGAGAACACGTCCTCGATCGGCATCAGGAACGGCTTGTCGATCGGACGCTCCGGCTGCGGGATGTACTCGTCGACCGTCTTCATCAGCGCGATGACGGCGTCGTGTCCGACGGCCTTGTCGCCGTTGTCGAGCGCCACCTTGGCCGAACCCTTGGTGATCGGGATGTCGTCGCCGGGGAAGTCGTACTTCGAGAGGAGCTCGCGCACCTCCATCTCCACGAGCTCGAGGAGCTCGGCGTCGTCGACGAGGTCGACCTTATTGAGGAACACCACGAGTGCGGGCACGCCGACCTGGCGGGCGAGCAGGATGTGCTCGCGGGTCTGGGGCATCGGGCCGTCGGCCGCCGACACCACCAGGATGGCGCCGTCCATCTGCGCCGCACCCGTGATCATGTTCTTCACATAATCCGCGTGGCCGGGGCAATCGACGTGGGCGTAGTGCCGGTTAGCGGTCTCGTACTCGACGTGGGCGGTCGAGATCGTGATACCGCGCGCCTTCTCCTCGGGCGCCTTGTCGATCTGGTCGTAGGCCGTGAACGTCGCCCCGCCCGACTCGGCCAGGACCTTCGTGATCGCCGCCGTCAGCGACGTCTTGCCGTGGTCCACGTGACCGATCGTGCCGATGTTGCAGTGCGGCTTCGTGCGAGCAAACTTCTCTTTGGCCATNCGCCTTGTCGATCTGGTCGTAGGCCGTGAACGTCGCCCGCCCGACTCGGCCAGGACCTTCGTGATCGCCGCCGTCAGCGACGTCTTGCCGTGGTCCACGTGACCGATCGTGCCGATGTTGCAGTGCGGCTTCGTGCGAGCAAACTTCTCTTTGGCCATCGTAGCCTCCGTCTATCTCAGGTGTTTCGGGTGATGCTGCAGCGGTCCGGAAAAGGCGGGAAGCCTTAAGCGTACTTCGCGACGACCTTCTCGGCCTCGCCGCGCGGCACCTCTTCGTAATGGTCGAACTGCATCGTGAAGTTGGCTCTGCCCTGCGAGAACGAGCGGAGCTGGTTCACGTAGCCGAACATGTTGGCGAGCGGCACCATCGCGTTGATGACGTTCGCGTTGCCGCGCATGTCCTGGCCTTGGATCTGGCCACGGCGGGAGTTGAGATCGCCGATCACCGAACCGGTGTACTCCTCCGGGGAGACGACCTCGACCTTCATCACCGGCTCGAGCAGCACCGAGCCACCCTTCTGGAGCGCCTCGCGCAGGGCCGCACGGGAGGCGATCTCGAAGGCGAGCGCCGAGGAGTCGACATCGTGGTAGGCGCCGTCGACGAGCTCGACTTTGATGTCGACCACAGGGAAGCCGGCGAGGATGCCGGCACCCAGGACCGAATTCAGGCCCTTCTCGACGCCCGGGATGTACTCCTTGGGCACCGTGCCGCCGATGATCTTCGAGGAGAACTCGAAGCCCTTGCCCGGCTCGTTCGGCTCGACGACGAACTTCACCCGCGCGAACTGGCCTGTACCGCCGGTCTGCTTCTTGTGGGTGTAGTCGATCTCGGTCCGCTTGGTCAGCTTCTCGCGGTAGGCGACCTGGGGCGCACCGATGTTGGCGTCGACCATGTAGGTGCGGCGCAGGATGTCGACCTTGATGTCGAGGTGGAGCTCGCCCATCCCGCGAAGGATGGTCTGGCCCGACTCCTGGTCCGTCGAGACCCGGAACGACGGGTCTTCGGCGGCGAGCTTGGCCAGGGCGATGCCGAGCTTCTCCTGATCGGCCTTCGACTTCGGCTCGACCGCGATCTCGATCACCGGCTCGGGGAATTCCATCTTCTCGAGGATCACGGCCTTCTGGGGATCGCACAGGGTGTCACCGGTGCGGGTGTCCTTGAGGCCGGCGAGCGCCACGATGTCGCCCGTGAAGGCTTCCTTGACGTCCTCGCGGTTGTTGGCGTGCATGAGAAGCATGCGGCCGACACGCTCCTTCTTGTCGCGCGACGAGTTGATGACGTTGGCGCCCGACTCGATCTTGCCGGAGTAGACGCGGCAGAACGTGATCGTTCCGACGTGGGGATCGTCCATGATCTTGAAGGCGAGCATGGAGAAGGGATCGCTGTCGGACGGATGCCGGACGATCTCTTCCTCGGTCTTGAAGTCGAGGCCCTTGATCTCGCCGCGGTCGGCGGGAGACGGAAGGTACTCGACGACCGCGTCGAGCAGCGGCTGGACGCCCTTGTTCTTGAAGGCCGAGCCGCACAGCACGGGATGGAACGCGCGGCGCTGCACGGCGGTGCGGACCAGGCGATGCATCGTCTCGGCGTCCGGCTCGACACCGTCGAGGTAGGCCGACATGGCGTCGTCATCCATCTCGACGCAGGCCTCGACGAGCTTGATGCGGTATTCCGCAGCCTGATCGACGAGGTCGGCCGGGATTTCGGCCTCCGCGAAATCCGCGCCGAGCTTCTCGGAGGTCCAGACGATCGCCTTCATCTTGATGAGGTCGATGACGCCCTTGAAGCTCGTCTCCGAACCGATCGGCAGTTGCAGGCACACCGGCTTGCCGGCGACGCGGTCGATGATGTCGGCGACGCACTTGAAGAAGTCGGCGCCGACCTTGTCCATCTTGTTGACGAACACGACACGCGGCACATCGTACTTGTCGGCCTGGCGCCAGACGGTCTCGGTCTGGGGCTCGACGCCCTGGTTGCCGTCGAGCACGCAGACCGCGCCATCGAGCACGCGCAAGCTGCGCTCGACTTCGATGGTGAAGTCGACGTGGCCGGGGGTGTCGATGATGTTCAGGCGCTTGTCGCGCCAGAAGCAGGTGGTCGCGGCGGAGGTGATCGTGATGCCACGCTCCTGCTCCTGCGTCATCCAGTCCATGGTCGCGGCGCCGTCGTGGACTTCGCCGATCTTATGGGACTTGCCGGTGTAGTAGAGGATCCGCTCGGTGGTCGTGGTCTTGCCGGCGTCGATGTGCGCCATGATACCGAAGTTGCGGTAGTCCTCGATCGCGTGCGTGCGGGGCATCGGATTGCTCCTGAAAGGGTCCGGGGCCGCTTACCAGCGGTAGTGCGAGAAGGCGCGGTTGGCTTCCGCCATCCGGTGGGTGTCTTCCCGCTTCTTGACCGCGTTGCCACGGTTGTTGGCGGCATCGAGGAGTTCGGCCGACAGGCGCTCGACCATGGTGCGATCGTTGCGCGAACGGGCGGCCTGGATCAGCCAACGGATGGCCAGCGCCTGACGGCGCTCAGTCCGGACTTCGACGGGCACCTGGTAGGTGGCGCCACCGACGCGGCGCGAACGCACTTCGATCGCCGGAGCGACGTTCTCGAGGGCGGCCCGGAACACCTCGATCGGGTTCGTGCGGGAGCGGTTCTCGACGATGTCGAACGCGCCGTACACGATGCCTTCGGCGATCGACTTCTTGCCCTCGTACATGATCGAATTCATGAACTTGGTCAGGACGATGTCGCCGTACTTGGCGTCCGGGATGATTTCGCGCTTTTCGGCAGAATGGCGGCGGGACATCGCTCGCTCCGTGTCGGTCTAAGGTCTTGGAACCACCCCGCGCAGGCCGCCTCAGCCTTCAGGGCCGGCGACATCCTTACGGGGTGCGCGAAAGTCTTACTTGGGACGCTTGGCGCCGTACTTCGAACGGCGCTGCTTGCGGCCCTTGACGCCCTGCGTGTCGAGCACGCCGCGCAGGATGTGATAGCGCACACCGGGAAGATCCTTCACGCGGCCGCCGCGGATCATCACCACGGAGTGCTCCTGAAGGTTATGTCCTTCGCCCGGGATGTAGCCGATGACCTCGAAGCCGTTGGTCAGACGAACCTTAGCGACCTTACGGAGCGCGGAGTTCGGCTTCTTCGGGGTCGTCGTGTAGACGCGGGTGCAGACGCCACGCTTCTGCGGGCAGGCGTCGAGGGCCGGAACCTTGTTACGGGCCTTCTGCGCCTTGCGCGGCTGGGCGATCAGCTGGTTGATCGTCGGCATGCCAATCCTCTCGCAACGCATCGCCTCGTGGCGACCGTCGAATCTTCCATCTCGTGCCGTCTGCCGCAGGGATGCGGCGAAACGCAAAACCGCGCCCCAGGCTGCGATCAGCCTTTGGCGCGCCGTTGCAAGCAGAGGATCACGGATACCGATCCGCGATCATGCCAAGCTGACACGTGTTCGTCGTTTGAATGTCGGTCGCGTTTAGGCGGTCTGGATCAGGGCTTTTGAGAAAGCACTTCGATCGGCTACCGCCTACGGCCAGCCGTTCAGTGAGGGTCTGTTAGAGGGGGATTCGCCGCGCGTCAACCGCGAAGTGTGACCGCGGACACTGGCAGAGCGAGGTTATCGGACGATGACCGGCATCGCGGCCGCTTTACTTTCGGCCGATCCGGAAAGGCGATCGGCGTCGACATCGGCGGTGCGTCACGGCCGGCCGTCGGGCGTCCATCCGTAGAGCCAGGCATAGCGTTCCGTGAGGCGCGCCGGGGTCATGCGGCTCATCACGGCGTTTCGGGCGAGCCGCGTGAGGCCGCCGGCATGATAAGTTCGGCCGTTGCCACGGGCGGCATCGCGCACTCTGCGGACCCTGGCGCCGCGCTCGCGGGCGTATGCATCGAGGGCGGCCGGGACCTCGGCCTGGCGGAGCGTGCGGGCGATGACCGCGGCGTCCTCGATGGCGAGGGCGGCGCCCTGGGCCAGGAACGGCAGGATCGGATGGGCCGCGTCGCCCAGGAGCGCGATGCGGCCCCTCGCCAGGGGCCTTGCCGCCGGTCGGTCGACGAGGGACCAGACGAGCCAGGAATCGGGGATGGCGAGCAGTGCGGCCAGGGGCGGGGCGGCCCCGTGCAGCCGGGCACGCAGGACCGCGGGTTCGCCGAGTCGCCCCCAGCCTTCGCTGCCGAGCTTCTCGGGGATCACCGCAACGATGTTGATCTGCTGGCCGCGCCCGATCGGATAATGCACCACGTGGTGGCCGCGGCCGAGCCATAGGCCCGTTTCGTCGGACTGGAACTCCTCCGGGGCGGCCTCGCGCGGAACGAGCGCGCGCCAGGCCGCTTGGCCGCAGGCCTGCAGGGGCCTGGCGTCGAGGTGCTGGCGCAGGCGCGAGCGTACCCCGTCGGCGCCGATGGCGAGATCGGCCTCGAACGTATCGGTGCGGCTTCCGTGCCCGCTCTCCAGGGTGAGGGTGACGCTGGTGTCGGTCTCGGCGATGGCGGTGACCTCGCGCCCCACCATCAACCGGATGCCGGCGCGGCTGCGCACCGCATCGAGGAGCAGCGTCTGCAGGTCGGCCCGGTGGATGACGTAGTAGGGTGCACCGAACCGCTCCTTCAGCGAGGCCCCGAGCAGGACGCCGCCGAGCGTGCGGGCGCTCGCCAGGTCGCGCACCGTCACCTGCGGCGGCAGGTCGGCGGCCCGGCGCAGGGCGGCGGACAGGCCGAGGTCGGCGAGCACGCGGCTGGCGTTGGGCGACAGCTGCAGGCCGGCCCCGACCTCGCTGAACCCGGTGCGCCGCTCGATCAGCGTCACCGAATGGCCTTCGGCGTCGAGGGCGAGGGCCGCGGTGAGGCCGCCGATGCCGGCTCCGACGATGGCGATGGTACGGGCGGTCACGGGGGAGATCGCGGTCCCTAGCCGAGGGCCGCGGTCGCTTTGTCGTCCCAGACGCAGGCGGCGGGATCGGCCTGGTCGGCCTTGAGGCCGGCACGGAACCGGTACAGCGTCGAGCAGTACTGGCAGATGATCTCGTGGTCCGCGCCCATGTCGAGGAAGACGTGCGGATGGTCGAAGGGCGGCTTGGCGCCGATGCACATGAATTCGTGCACGCCGACATGGACGACCGCCACGCCGGGGTCGTTGTGGAAATGCGGTCTGCCTGCGTCAGCCATCGCGCCGTCCTGCCCGTGTGTCCTGCCCGTGCGAGGGTCCGCTCGCGGAGCCCCGGTCGCCACCGCTCTACCCGCTCGGATCGGTCAATCCTAGCCCGCAGGCGGGTTGGCGCCGGGATCGGCGCATCCTACAGTGCGGTCCTGACGTGCCGCCGCCCTTGAAGACGTTCGAACATCCATGATGCAGCAGGATCAAGCGAAGGCCGAGACCGGCCGGCGCGTACCCGAACCGCCGATCTACGGTCCCGACGGCTTTGCCGGCATGCGCCGCGCGGGCCGGCTCACGGCCGAGGCCCTCGACCTCCTGATGGAGGCGACGGTGCCAGGGGTGACCACGGAGGCCCTCGACCGGCTGGCCTACACCTTCGCGATGGACCACGGCGCCTACCCGGCCTCGCTGCTCTACCGCGGCTATCCGAAGTCGATCTGCACCTCGATCAACCACGTGGTGTGTCACGGCATCCCCAACGACAAGCCCCTGCGCGAGGGCGACATCGTCAACCTCGACATCTGCCTGATCCTCGACGGCTGGCACGGCGATTCGAGCCGGATGGCCTACGTCGGCGAGGTGCCGCGCAAGGCCGCGCGCCTCGTCGAGATCACCTACGAATCGCTCATGCGCGGCATCGCGGCGATCAAGCCGGGCGGCACCACCAGCGACATCGGCCGGGCGATCCAGACCTTCGCGGAGGCCGAACGCTGCTCGGTGGTGCGCGATTTCTGCGGCCACGGCCTCGGCCGCAGCTACCACGACGCGCCGACCATCCTCCATTACGTCGAGCCGAGCTACGACGTGACCCTGCGGCCGGGACAGTTCTTCACCATCGAGCCGATGATCAACCTCGGACGGCCCGCGGTGAAGATCCTCTCCGACGGCTGGACGGCCGTGACGCGGGACAGGTCGCTGTCGGCCCAGTTCGAGCACACGATCGGTGTGACTGAGACCGGGGCCGAGATCTTCACCCTGTCGCCCACGGGGATGCACAAGCCGGTCGACATCGGCGCCTGAGGCGGGTGGCGATGAAGCCCGGCCTGCCCTCCGGCCGCGATGCCCCCGCTGCCGAGGACCCGCAGCATTACCTCGGCCACCGCGAACGCCTGCGCGCCCGCTTCGCGCAGGCCGGGGCGGATGCGCTGCCCGATTACGAACTCCTGGAGCTCGCCCTTTTTCGCGCCATTCCGCGGCGGGACGTGAAGCCGCTGGCCAAGGCGCTGATCCGGCGTTTCGGCAGCTTCGCCGAGGTGGTGAGCGCCGAACCGGCGCGGCTGTCCGAGATCGAGGGCGTCAGCGCCGGCGTCGTGGCCGACCTCAAGCTCATCGAGGCGGCGGGCCATCGTCTCGCGCGCGGGGCAATCGCGGCCCGGCCGCTGCTGTCGTCGTGGGCCGCCCTGATCGAATACTGCCGGGCGACCATGGCCTTCGCGCCCCGCGAGCAGTTCCGCGTGCTCTTCCTCGACAGGCGCAACCATCTCATCGCCGACGAGGTCCAGGGTCGCGGCACCGTCGACCACACCCCGGTCTATCCCCGCGAAGTGGCGCGCCGGGCGCTGGAGCTCTCCGCCACCGCCATCATCCTCGCCCACAACCATCCCTCCGGCGATCCGACGCCGTCGGCGGCCGACATCCGCATGACCCGCGAGATCGTCGCCGTGCTCGATCCCCTCGGCATCGTCGTCCACGACCACGTCATCCTCGGGCGAGATGGCCATGCCAGCTTCAAGGGTCTCAAGCTGATCTGACAATCCCGTGGCCCCGGCCGGGTCGCCGGAACGCGGCGGCCCGGCCCGGGTTCATCCTCGGCGGGACAGGTTGTGGTGGCGCCCGGCGGGCGCTCGGCTAGGATGAAACCAACCGTACCGCCGGCCCTTCGCCGGCGGCGTCGCGCACCGGCCGCCGCCCTCGGATGGCGCGCCTCTTGCGACGAAGCGGGCGATCAAGGGGAGGCGCGAATGGCGCTCAACGCGTACGACGAGATGAACGGCTTTGCCGTGGACGGCATGAGCCCAGCGGCGGTGCGCGAAGCCTATGGCAGCCTCAAGTCCTGGCTCGAGACGACGCCGCCGGAGCATTTCAACACCCGCCGCAGCCAGGCCGAACTGCTGTTCCGGCGCATCGGCATCACCTTCGCGGTCTACGGCGCCAACGAATCCACCGAGCGGCTGATCCCGTTCGACATCATCCCGCGGGTGATCACTAAGCCGGAGTGGGGCTTCCTGGAGCGCGGTCTCAAGCAGCGCGTCACCGCCATGAACGCCTTCCTGAAGGACATCTACAGCGCCCAGGAATGCATCAAGGCCGGCATCATCCCTGCTGACCTCGTCTACCGCAACCCGCACTACCGGATGGAGATGCGCGCCTTCTCGGTTCCGCACGACCTCTACGTCCAGATCGCCGGCATCGACATCGTGCGGACCGGAGAGAACGACTTCTTCGTGCTTGAGGACAACGCCCGTACCCCGTCCGGCGTCTCATACATGCTCGAGAACCGCGAGGTGATGCTGCGCCTCTTCCCGGAGCTGTTCTCGCGCCATCGCGTGGCGCCGGTGGAGAACTATCCCGACGCCCTGCTCGCGACCCTGAACAGCCTCGCGCCATCGACCGCGACCCGCGACCCCACCGTGGTGCTGCTCACCCCGGGGCGCTACAATTCGGCCTTCTACGAACACTCGTTCCTGGCCGACAAGCTCGGCGTCGACCTCGTGGAGGCCTCCGACCTCTTCACCAAGGACGACGTCGTCTACATGCGCACCACCGAGGGGCCGCGCCGGGTCGACGTGATCTACCGCCGCCTCGACGACGACTTCCTCGACCCGCTGGTGTTCCGCCCCGATTCGGTGTTGGGCGTGCCCGGCCTGATGAACGCCTACGAGCGCGGGACCGTGACGCTGGCCAACGCGGTCGGCACCGGCATCGCCGACGACAAGGCGGTCTACAGCTACATGCCGGACATCATCAAATTCTTCACCGGCGAGGAACCGATCCTGCACAACGTGCCGACCTATCGCTGCCGCGAGAAGGAGGCCTTCGCCTACGTCATGGACAACCTCGCCGAACTGGTGGTGAAGGAGGTCAACGGCTCGGGCGGCTACGGCATGCTGGTCGGCCCCCATGCCACCAAGCGCGAGATCGAGGATTTCGGAAAGAAGCTGCGGCACGCGCCGGACGGCTTCATCGCCCAGCCGACCCTGGCGCTGTCGACCTGCCCGACCTTCGTGGCCTCCGGCGTCGCCCCCCGCCACGTCGACCTGCGCCCCTTCGTGCTATGCGGCGCCGACGAGATCCGCATCGTGCCGGGCGGCCTCACCCGCGTCGCGCTCAAGGAGGGCTCCCTCGTGGTCAACTCCAGCCAGGGCGGCGGCACCAAGGATACCTGGGTGCTCGACGCCTGACCGACACCGCCCCACGGGCGCACACGACGCCATCGGCTGCCTCCCGGCGAGGCAGTCCACTCCAGACTCCGGCCACCCTCCGCGCCGGCCCGCTTCAGGACACCCATGCTCTCCCGGACCGCCGATAACCTGTATTGGCTCTCGCGCTACGTCGAGCGGGCGGAGTTCGTCGCCCGCATCCTGGACGCCGCGCATCGCCTCGCCGCCCTGCCCTCGAGCTACGGCGGCGGCGAGACCAACGAGTGGGCCTCGGCGCTGGCCTCGGCCGGCGACCCGGAGGTGTTCAAGCCGCTCTACGGCGGGGTGAACGAGGCCACGGTCTGCAACTTCCTGGCCTTCAGTCCGCACAACCCGTCCTCGATCCGCTCCTGCATCGAGACCGCCCGCGAGAACGCCCGCAGCGTCCGCACCGCGCTGACCTCCGAGATGTGGGACGCGATCAACGGCGCCTGGCTCGAGCTGCGCAACTACGAAGGCCGCGACCTCAACCGCGAGGAGTTCTCGCACTTCCTCGACTGGGTGAAGGGTGTCTCGCTGGCCTTCGACGGCTCGGCCTATCGGACCATGCTGCGCAACGACGCCTATTGGTTCACGCGCCTGGGCACCGCCATCGAGCGCGCCGACAACACCGCCCGCATCCTCGACGTGAAGTACCGCATCCTCCTGCCCGACACCGAGCGGGTCGGCGGCAGCCTCGACTACTTCCAGTGGACCACGATCCTGCGCGAGGTCTCGGCCTTCAACGCCTACCATTGGGTCTACCGCGAGAGCGTCAAGCCGCTGCTGGTGGCCGACCTCCTGATCCTCAACCGGCAGATGCCGCGATCCCTCGCCAATTGCTACGGCATGCTCGTGGAGCACCTCGACCTCGTCGCCGACGCCTACGGCCGGCGCGGGGCCAGCCAGCGCCTGGCCAGCAACACCCTCGCCCGGCTCGAAGGCGAGAACATCGAGCGGGTGTTCAATTCCGGCCTGCACGAGTTCGTCACGGCCTTCATCGCCGAGAACAATCGCCTCGGCGCGGCGGTCATCGAGCAATATCTGGTGTAGGGTCGAGGCCTGAAGCCCGCGCGACCAAGGTTCCCGCATGCGCATCCGCGTCTTCCACGAGACCCAGTACACCTATGAGCAGCCGGCCCGCGGACTGATCCAGGTGCTCCGGCTGCGGCCGCGCGACCACGACGGGCAGTACGTGCGCCGCTGGCGCATCGAGCCGTCGGTGGATGGCCGCATCAGCGAGCGCGAGGACGGCTTCGGCAACATCGTCCACTGGTTCACGGCCGACGATCCCGCCGATGCCCTCACCATCCGGGTCACCGGCGAGGTCGACACCAACGAGATGCACGGCATCGTCCGCGGCACGATCGAGCGCCTGCCCGACGTGTTCTACCTGCGCGACTCGGATCTCGCGATGGCCAACCCCGAGATCCAGGCCTTCGCCAGGACCGTGGCCGCCGACGGCGATCCGACGCCCCTGTCGCAGCTCCATCGCCTGATGGCGGCCGTGAACGAGACCGTCGCCTATACGCCGGGACCGGCCAGTGCCAGCACCACCGCGGCCCGGTCGTTCGAAGCCGGCAAGGGCGTCTGCCAGGACCATGCCCACATCTTCATCGCCGCGGCCCGGTTCCTGGAGATCCCGGCCCGCTACGTCTCGGGATACTTCCACCGGGGCGACGGCGTCGTCGACCAGGAGGCCGGCCACGGCTGGGTCGAGGCCCTGGTGCCGGATCTCGGCTGGGTCGGGTTCGACCCGGCCAACGGCATCGCCACAACCGAGGCGCACATCCGCGTCGCGATCGGTCTCGATTACCTGGGCGCGGCCCCGATCCGCGGCAGCCGCATGGGTGGCGGGACGGAAACGCTCGCCGTGACCTTGCGCGTCGAGCAGGCACAGGCTTCCGTCCAGTCCTGATTCCGGTATCGCGCCGGAGCGTTTGAGGGGAAAACCGGACCGTGACCTACTGCGTCGGGCTCCTCGTCGAGGACGGGCTCGTGATGATCGCCGATACCCGCACCAACGCGGGGCTCGACAACATCTCGACCTATCGCAAGCTCCACCACTTCAACGTGCCGGGCGAGCGCGTGATGATGCTGGCCTCGGCCGGCAACCTCTCCATCACCCAGTCGGTGCTGAGCATGCTCGCCGAGGGCGTCGACGACAAGGAGAGCGAGGCGCCCCAGACCATCCTGCAGCAGCCGACCATGTTCAAGGCGGCCCAGCTCGTGGGGCGGGCGATCCGCCGGGTGCGGGCGATCGAGCGCGAGGGGTTCGAATCGGCCAACCTGCGGATGGACGTGTCCTTCCTGTTCGGCGGCCAGATCGGCGCAGAGCCGATGCGGTTGTTCATGATCTACTCGGCCGGCAACTTCATCGAGTGCAGCCGCGACGCGCCGTTCCTGCAGGTGGGCGAGCACAAGTACGGCAAGCCGATCCTCGACCGGGCCGTGAAATACGAGACCGACCTCTACGACGCCCTCAAGGTCGGCCTGGTCTCGATGGATTCGACCATGCGCTCCAACCTCGGGGTGGGGTTGCCCATCGACATCGCGGTCTCGCGCTCGGGCTCCCTCGACACCGAGGTAAACTACCGGATCGAGGCCGGCGAGAGCTATTTCCACGACCTGCGCGAGCGCTGGTCGGCGGCCCTGCGCGCCGCCCATCGCGCGATCCCGCGCCCCCCCTACGGCCCGTCGGGGCGGTAGGCCGGACGCACAAGGTTTTCCCGCCACGGGAAACGCCGATTTCCCGGTTGCCTCGCCGGGGGGCGACAACCACCTAGGCCGTATGCTCGATCGTGGCCCGCCCCAACCGCCGCCGCCGACCGCCGATGCGGACGGGTCCGAGGCCAACGACGTTCCCTTCGGGGCGCTGCAGGCATGCGTCGCCCTGCGTGACTGGCTGCTGAACGAAGGCGCGCGCCTGCCCAAGGCCGACGACCTCCTGGCGGGGCTGTCCGAGCGGCTGATCGACCTCGACGTGCCCATCGACCGGGCCACCACCGCGATCGATACCCTGCATTCGGAGTATTCCGGGATCGGCCGCTACTGGACCCGCAAGGACGGCCCGTCGGTGCGGCTGTTCCCGCACGGCGAGGCCTCCGACAAGGCCTATCGCGAGAGCCCGTTCCTGACGGTCCACGAGACCGGCGAATGGCTCGTCCTCGACCTCGCCGAAACGCCCGAGGACCGCTACGCCGTCCTCCCCGAACTGAAGGCGGACGGCTACACCCACTACATCGTCGCGCCGCTGTTCTTCACCAACGGCACCCGCAACGGCATCACCTTCGCCACCCGTGCGCCGGAGGGGTTTCGCGACGAGGACATCGCGATCCTGCGCTTCGTCATGCCGACCCTGGCGGCGGTGATGGAGATGCGGATCGTCAACAAGACCCTCGACCAGGTGCTGCGCATCTACGTCGGCGACGAGCCTCATACCGCCATCCTCGCCGGGGACATCCGCCGGGGCCAGGTGCGCCGCATCCGCTCCGCGATCCTGTTCGCCGACATGCGCGACTACACCCGCATCTCCGCCGACATGACGCCCGAGGAGGCGGTGACGCTCCTCAACATCTTTTTCGATTGCCTCGTCCCGGCCATCGAGCGGGAGGGCGGCGAAGTCCTGAAGTACCTCGGCGACGGCCTTCTGGCGATCTTCCGCGAGCCCGGCGACGACCTCGGCAGTGCGGCCAAGGGCGCCCTCATGGCGGCCCAGAGCGCCCTGTCGGCCCTCGACGAGGCCAACGGCCTCGGCCGATTCGCCATGCCGGTGGCGGCCGGCATCGCCCTGCACCACGGCGAGGCGGCCTATGGCAACGTCGGCTCGGGCGCCCGGCTCGACTTCACGGTGATCGGTCGCGACGTGAACCTCGCCAGCCGGCTGGCCAAGCTCAACCGGCTGCTCGGAGAGCCCCTCCTGATGTCGAAGCCCTTCGTCGACTTCCTCTGGGGCGACCCGGAACCCCTCGGTCTGCATGCCCTGGACGGATTTCCCGAACCGATGGCGGTCTATCGCCCGGCCCGGCCGCTTTCGGCCCGAGGGGATTGACCGCGACGTGCGGCGGGACCACATC
The DNA here is from genome assembly GCF_001425565.1 of Methylobacterium sp. Leaf466. Classification (NCBI taxonomy): domain Bacteria; kingdom Pseudomonadati; phylum Pseudomonadota; class Alphaproteobacteria; order Hyphomicrobiales; family Methylobacteriaceae; genus Methylobacterium; species Methylobacterium sp. Leaf466. The sequence continues at coordinate 13,814 of NZ_LMRC01000012.1, forward strand.
AGGGTCGTTCCAGGGAGATCCCCGACAAGGGGCTGAGACACCGATGAGCCCGTCCTTCACGGACGGGCGGCGCGGAAATCCTTTGAACCTGAACCGGCTCATACCGGCGTAGGGATTGGACCGCGGGCCCCGTGACAACGGCCCGGCTCGCTCGCCGATATGCGAGCGACAGGACACCAGTCTCCGCCGGTCGATGCGGAGAGAGTTGTGGCGGACCTGGCGACCATCATCGGATCACGCAGACCGACCGGGGAATCCTGGCCGGGCGTCGGCCTACCGCAGAGCACCGACGTCATCGTGGTCGGGGCCGGCGTCGTCGGCCTGTCCATCGCCTGGCGGCTCGCCGACGCGGGGAGGTCCGTGACGGTGCTGGAGCGATCCGAGGTCGGCGCCGGCGCGAGCCTGGCCGCCACCGGCATGCTGGCGCCCGCCGCCGAGCACGAGCCCGGGTCCGATCCGCTGCTGCCGCTCGCCCTCGACAGCCTCGCGCGCTGGCCGGCGTTTCGCGACGACCTGGAGGCGGCGTCCGGGCTCGACATCGACTACCGCACGCAAGGCACCCTCGTTCTCGCCATCGGCCGCGACGAGGTCGAGCGCCTGCGTTTCCGCCACGACCTGCAGACACGCTCCGGCATCCGGGCGCGCTGGCTCTCCGGCCTGGAGGTGCGCGAGCGCGAGCCGATGCTGCGCCCCGCCGTCACCGCCGGGATCCTGTGCGAGGACGACCACCAGGTCGATCCGCGCAAGGTGATGGCCGCGCTGATCCGCGCCTGCCGGGCCGCCGGCGTCGCCCTGGTGGCGCCCTGCCCGGCCCAAAGCCTCGACTGGGCCGGGGGACAGGTCCGCGGCGTCGTCACCGCGCAGGGGCGCATCGCCGCCGGGACGGTGGTCCTCGCCTCGGGCGCCTGGAGCGGCGAACGCGGCCTGCTGCCGCCGGAGCTCGCGCTGCCGGTACGGCCGATCAAGGGTCAGGCGCTGGCGGTGAAGACCACGGCGCGCACCGGCACCCTCACCCACATGGTCTGGACCGAACAGGTCCACATGGCGCCCAAGGGCGACGGCGACCTCATCGTCGGCGCCACCGTGGAGGATTGCGGCTTTCGCGCCGGCCTCACCGCCGGCGGCCTCTATGCCCTGCTCGAAGGCGCCCGCCGCGTCCTGCCGGGGATCGAAGAGATGGAGATCGGCGCGGTCTGGAGCGGCTACCGCCCGACCTCGGACGACGACGCCCCCATCGTCGACCGCCTGGCGCCCGGCCTCGTGGTCGCCACCGGGCACCACCGCAACGGCTACCTCCTGACCCCGGCCACCGCCGACGCGGTGACGGCCCTCGTCGACACCGGTGCGGTCCCGGACTTCGCCCGCGGGTTCGGCCTCGGGCGCTTCGAGGCGGCGCCCCGACCGGGCATGAGGGTTCCGGCATGACCATCACGGTCAACGGCACCCCCCGGGACCACGCGGCGTCCGACCTCGAGGCCCTGTTCCGGATCGAGGCCGAGGAGGCCGGCATCGAGAGCGTACAGGGGGTGGCCATCGCGCTCAACGGGCGGGTCGTGCCCCGCCGCGAGTGGGCGCGCACACCGCTGGGCGACGGCGACCGCGTCGAGATCGTGCGGGCCATGCAGGGAGGATGAACCCATGAGCGCATCGATAAACACCGACGACGCCCTGGTGATCGCCGGCGTGAGCCTCGCCTCGCGGCTGTTCATCGGCACCGCCGGCTATCCGACCCAGACCATCATGACCCAGGCCGTCGAGGCCTCCGGCGCCGAGGTGGTGACCGCCTCGATCCGGCGGGTCTCGCTCGAGGGGCATGGGTCCGACACGGTGCGGCGCCTGGCGGGCTACCGCTTCCTGCCCAACACCGCCGGCTGCGAGACGGCGCGCGACGCGATCCTCACCGCCGAACTGGCCCGCGAGGCCCTCGACACCACCTGGATCAAGGTCGAGGTCATCGGCGACCGCGAGACCCTCTACCCGGACGTCGCGGAACTGCTCGCCGCCTGCCGCCACCTCGTCGACGACGGCTTCACCGTCCTGCCCTATTGCAACGACGACCCGGTGCTGTGCCAGCGGCTCGAGGACATCGGCTGCGCCGCGGTGATGCCGATGGGTTCGCTGATCGGGTCGGGCATGGGCATCGCCAACCCGGCCAACCTCGAACTCATCTGCCGCCGTGCCGGCGTGCCCGTCATCGTCGATGCCGGTATCGGCACCGCCTCGGACGCGGTCATCGCCATGGAACTCGGCGCCGCCGGCTGCCTCCTCAACACGGCGGTCGCCAAGGCCGACGATCCCGTGCGGATGGCGCGGGCCATGCGCCGGGCCGTCGAGGCCGGGCGCGACGCCCATTGCGCCGGCCGGATCCCGCGCCGCGGCCGGGCCGAGCCGTCGAGCCCGCAACTCGGGCTGGTCGGCTCGTGAGGCACCGGGAATGAAGCCGCTGCCGTCGCCGCTGCTCGTGGTGACGGACCGGGGGCCGATCCGCTCTCCCTCCGACCTCGCGCTGGCAGGAGCGCGCCTCCTCGCCACCGTCGAGGCGGCCCTGGAGGGCGGCGCGCGCTGGCTGTGGTTCCGCGAGAAGGACATGGCGTCCGGCGAGCGGCGCCGGCTGGCCGTCGCGGTGATGACCCGAGTGCGGGCCTTCGGTGGAACCTTCACCCTGGGCGGCGAGGCCGCAGCGGCGGTGGCGATCGGGGCCGATGGCGTCCATCTGACCGGCGACGCGACGCAGGACGCGATCGCGGCGGCGTGCAGGGCCATGCCCGACGGCCTCGTCGGCGTCTCCGCCCATGGCGCGTCGGACATCGGGCGGGCCGCCGCCGCCGGAGCCGATTACGCGACCCTGAGCCCGATTTTTCTCACCGCCAGCAAGCCGGGCTACGGCCCGGCGCTGGGCGTCGACGCGATCCGGGCGGCGTCGGGCTCCGGCCTGCCGGTGATCGCCCTGGGAGGCATCGCGCCCGCGCACGTCGCCGGCTGCCGCGGCGCCGGTGCGGCCGGCATCGCGGTGATGGGCGGCATCATGGCGGCGGACGACCCGGGCTCGGCCACGGCGCGCTACCTCGGTGCCTGGACAGGCTGACGCTGCGACCCGAGGTCTGCGCCGTCCGAGCCCGGAAGGCGGCCTCGGCACCGCCATCCGAACCGGCTGCCTTCTTCAATCACCACCCGTTAACGAAGACCTGAAGATCGTCGGGTGGGTGCGTCTTCGCACCGCGAACATTTGCGGGCACTGCAATAACGAATAAATCGTGAAGCTCTCGAACGATATGGAACTTTTCAGCGGTTTCCCCATTATCCGCAGAGTGTCGTCGTCGCGTTTTCGAAATCTTCCTGGTGTCCCACAGGTCCGGTGACCGCAATGCCCGTTTTCGATGCCAAGAACCTCGACTCCGATACGGAAGGCTTCGCCCTCCTCGCCGCGATCCTGTACCCGACCCGTGAAGCCCAGGACCGCGCCCTGACGCACGGTCGTTGCCGTGCCGATCGCTCGGCTGCGCTCGCCGATCCGCTGACGATGGAGATGCGGTTTCCCCAGCGCGCCGGACAGACCGAGGCGGCGATCTCGACCTCCTAGGGCAGCTTGATCCGGACCGCCCGTCGTGACGGGTCGGTTCGCCGGCCCGTGCGATTCGACTACCAATCCTGCGCTGTGATCACACCGTCCTTCGTCACGACGGCCCAAGCGCGGCCGCGACGCTCGATGGTCTCCACCCGACCGACTCCGGGCACCATGTCGCCACGCGCGACCTCCACGAGGCGCCGCTTGCGGTCCTCCAGGACGGCGATGCCGTCGTAGACCTCCCGAACCGCCCAGTTCGTCACCGCCGCCGTCTTCGGCTTGGTCTCGACCGCCCCCTTGGGATCGGCCAGCGACCCCGTCTGCACCGGCTCGGCTGGAGCGGCCTTGGCCGCCTGCGGCGCCACAGGTTGCGGCGCCGGGGCGGCGGGGACCGCGAGGCGCTTGTCGATGACCGCGCCGAGGCTGGCGATGCGAGCGGCCTGCTCGCGGTCGGACACGTCCTGTTTATCGGTCAACGCGACGAGGCGCGCGGCGATCGCCTGTTCCATCCGTGCGATCCGCTGCGAGACCTCGGCCCGGATCGCCTTGGCGTCCTCGGCCGCGCGTTCGCCGGACTGGCCGACCGTGGCGGCCAGCCGGCCGATCTGCGTGGCGATGCGAGCGGTCTCGCTGCGTCCCGCCTCGAGATCGGTCTTGATCGCCGACAGGGTCAGCGGGGCCGTGGCGTCGCGCGGGATGGTGAGGGCGGTGCCCCCCGCCCCGAGGATCAGGCCGATGCTGAGGGCGGCCCCGCCGACTGCCGCTGCGCGGGCGTCGACGAAGCCGAACGTCTTGCGCCGCAGGGCACGGGCGGCGGTCACCACCGGCGGCGCGTCGGGCCGGGTCTTGGCCGATCCCGAGACGGCCTGCTTGAGCAGAGCCTCGGCCGAGGCGCCGGCCGGGGTTGCAGACGGCGGCTTTGCCGCGACGACCGTATCCGTCATGAGAAACCGTCCCGATGAAACAGGTCTCCATCGTTAAGGACGTTTGTTTACCGAAGGGTTACCATGTTCGGGCGGTAACCCCCCGGCCTCACGCGGCCAGGCCGCGCTGGCGCAGCAGCGGCGTGATGCTCGGCAGGCGCCCGCGGAAGGCGGTGTAGGCCTCCTTCGGGTCGCGGAGGTTGCCGGCACCGTAGACGTAGGTGCGCAGGCGCGCCGCCGTCTCGGGATGGAAGATGTCCCCGGCCTCGCGGAAGGCGTCGAAGGCGTCGGCGTCGAGCACTTCCGACCACAGGTAGCTGTAGTAGCCGGCCGCATAGCCGTCGCCCGAGAAGATGTGCGCGAAATGCGGGCTGCGATGGCGCATGGAGATCTCGGCCGGCATGGCGATGCGTTCCAGCGCATCCGCCTCGAAGGCCGCCACGTCGAGGCCGTCCTCGCCGGCGCTCGAGAGGTGCAGCGTCATGTCGACGATGGCCGAGGCGGTGTATTCCACCGTCGAGAATCCCTGGTTGAAGGTGCGTGCGGCGAGCAGGCGCGCCAGCAGGTCCTCGGGCATCGGCTCGCCGGTGACGTAGTGCCGGGCGTGCTCGCGCAGGACCTGCGGCTGCTCGAACCAGTGCTCGTAGAGCTGCGAGGGCAGTTCCACGAAGTCGCCCGAGACGGCGGTGCCCGCCAGCAGCGGATAGGTCACGTCCGAGAGGAGCCCGTGCAGGGCGTGGCCGAACTCGTGGAACAAGGTGCGCGCGTCGTCGAAGGACAGGAGGGTCGCCTCCCCGGCCGGCGCCTTGGCGAAGTTCATCACGTTGACGATGATCGGCTTGACGTCGCCGATCAGGCGCTCCTGCGAGCGGAAGGCGCTCATCCAGGCGCCGCTGCGCTTCGAGGCGCGGGCGAAATAGTCGCCGATGAAGACGCCGACCTGAGACCCGTCGGCGTTGCGCACGCTCCAGGCGCGGATGTCGGGATGGTAGCGCGGGAACTCCGCCAGTTCCTCGAAGACGAGGCCGAACAGGCGCGAGGCGGTGTCGAAGGCCGCCGCGATGACCCCGTCGAGGGAGAGGTACGGCTTGATCTCGCCCTCGTCGAGGTTGTGCTCCACCCGCCGCAGCTTCTCGGCGTAGAAGCGCCAGTCGTGGCGGGCGAGGGCGAAGTTGCCCCCTTCCGCCTGGACCAGGGCCTGGAGTCGGTCGCGCTCGGCCGCCGCGCGGCGATGGGCGGGCGTCCAGACGTTGCGCAGGAGGTCCATGGCCGCGTCGGGGGTCCCCGCCATGGTGTCGGCAAGCTTGAAATGCGCGAAGCTCTCGAAGCCCAGGAGTCTCGCCCGCTCCGCGCGCAGGGCGACGATCTCGGCGATGATGCCGCGGTTGTCGTGAGCGCCGCCGCCCTCGCCGCGCCGGGTCCAGGCCTCGTAGGCGCGCTCGCGCAGGTCGCGGCGGGTGGAGAAGACGAGGAAGGGCTCGATCAGCGAGCGCGACAGGGTGATGACGTGGCCGTGCTCGACGCCGCGCTCCTTGGCGGCGCTGGCGGCGGCGGCCTTCAGGAAGGGCGGCAGGCCGGCCAGGTCGTCCTCGCCGTGGAGGGGCAGGACGAAGCCGCTCTCGTCGGCGAGCAGGTTCTGGCTGAAGCTGGTGCCGAGTTCCGCCATGCGGCCGCTGATCTGGGCCATCCGTTCCTTGGCCTCGGGGGCGAGGTCGGCGCCCGACCGGCGAAAGCGGGTCCGGTAACGGTCGAGGACGCGCCGCTCCTCCGGTCCCAGCGCCTCGGCGGTCTCGTCCACGCCGGCGATCCGGGCCCAGAGCCGGGGGTCGAGGTAGATCGCGCTGCCGTGGCGCGCCAGCCGCGGCGTGATCGCGCGCTCGACCGCCTGCAGCTCCGGATTGGTGTGGCTGCCGCTCAGGTTGAAGAACACCGAGGCGACCCGGTCGAGGGCCTGTCCGGCCGTTTCCATGGCGACGACGGTGTTGGCGAAGGTCGGCGCGTCCGGATGGCCGGCGATGGCCGCGATCTCGGCGGTATGGGCGTCCAGGGCCTCCTCGAAGGCCGGCAGGAAGTGCGCCGCCTCGATCCGCTCGAACGGCGGCAATCCGAAGGGGGTATCCCAGGCGGGCTCTGCGAACGGGCCGGAAAGGGTGGTGCTCGTGGTCATTGTCGTCCTTGGTCGTCCTGGCGGGATCGCGCCGCCGATGGCCCTGAAGGTAGAGGGGCCTTGGCCCCGCGCAAAGCCATCCTTTGCGACACAGGGCGACGCGGCCGCTCCCGATCGGTATGCGGTGAAGACCCGACGTCGATGACGACGCGGGCGACGCGTGAGGGGAATGCGATGCCGACGCCGCGACGAGCACACCCATCGAGGGTGAAAGTCTGTCTGTTCGTCGCCCTGTCCGGGGGGCTCTTCACCGTCATGCCGCCGTCCGGCTCGACCGCAGCCGAAGAGAAGACCGCTGTCCGGGAGACGTCCTCGGTCCAAGACAAGCCGGCGATACAGTCACCCTCGCCGGTGCCCCCTCCCCGCCCGGAAGAACTCGGCTCCTCCGCCGCATCGCCGAATCCTGTGCCAACTCCTGCGACAACCCCTGCGCCAACTCCCTCGCCGGTGCCTCCGAGCGCGCCGCCGCCGCCCGAGCGGCCGAGCGAGCTGACGCCGGCGGCTCCGGCACCCGCCGTCGCCGCGCCGCCGCCGGCCGAGATGCCGGCCCCGCCGCCGCGTCCCGCCGACCTCGGCTCCGAGACCGCCCTCGCCATCAAGGTCGAGGCGGTGGACGACACCGCCTGTCGCCGGCGCCTCGAAGGCCTCGGCGCCGTCGTCTCGCCCCTGCCCCCGATCGCGCTCGGCCAATGCGGGGCGGCGAGGCCGCTGCTGGTCTCGAGTCTCAAGGGTGTCGCGCTCAATCCGCCGGCCACCCTGGTCTGTCCTGCCGCCGAGGCCCTGGCGCGCTGGACGACGGAGGTCCAGGTCTTCGCGGAGCGGGACCTTGGCGCACCGCTGGCCATTCTCGGCATCGGCACCTCCTACCTGTGCCGCGGCCAGAACCACGATCCGGATGCCAAGCTCAGCGAGCACGCCTTCGCCAACGGCGTCGACGTGATGGGTTACGGCTTCACGGGCCGCCCCGCCATCGCGGTCGGGCCTGCGGCCAAGGGGACGCCGGAGGCGGCCTTCCAGGCCAGTGCCCAGGCCAAGGCCTGCGCCTTCTTCCGCACGGTGCTGGGGCCTGGCTCGGACGCCGCGCACGCCAACCACCTGCATCTCGACGAGCGGGAACGGTCCGCCGGTCACCGACTCTGCCAATAGGCCGGGAACGGCATCGGTCCTCGTGGCTTGATGGTCCGGATGGACGACCGGGGTAGGACGGCGATGACGACGACGGCGGCGATGCGGACGGGTGCGGTGCTGTTTGCCCTGGTTGTCGGGGGCGGCCATGCCCTGGCCGCCCCCGACGACGAGCGGCTGACCAGGGATGGCGTCAACGGCGCGGCCTTCGCGGACGAGGGAGCCGGGGCCGGCCGTGCGTTGAAAAAGGACACCGCGCGCAAGGCGGCGGGCGAACGGCCCGACCCGCTGCTCGTCAAGGTGCAGGTCCTCCTCGATCGGGCGCGGTTCTCCCCGGGCGCCATCGACGGGCGCGATGGCGACAACCTCCGCGGCGCGCTCGCCGCCTTCGCCGCGGCCCGGGAAGGCGCGGCTAAGGAAGGCGCGGCCAAGGACGCGTCAGCCAAGGACTCGTCAGCCAAGGACGCCTCGACCAAGGACGCCTCGGCCGGGAAGTCCCTCGGCAAGCCGTTGTTCGAGACCCTCCAGGCGACCAGCGCCGACCCGGTCCTGGTCGACTACACCCTCACCGAGGACGACGTCGCCGGGCCCTACGTCGACGAGATCCCCGCCAAGATGGAGGATCAGGCCGACCTCAAGGCGATGGGCTACGAGACCCCGCGCGAGATGCTGGCCGAACGCTTCCACATGAGCGGCGCTCTCCTGGCGGCCCTCAACCCCGATGCGGCCTTCGACAAGGCCGGTACCCTCGTCACCGTGGCGGCGGTGCCGCCGATGGAGAGGGGCAAGCCGCGGGCGCTCAAGGGGAAAGCGGGGAAGGAAAAAGCCGGCACGGAAAAAGCCGGCACGGAGAAGCCGGACACGCTGAAAGACGACCAGGAACCGCCGCGGGTGACCCGCATCGTGGTCGACAAAGCCGCACGCCAGGTCCGCGCGTTCGACCGTGACGGGACCCAGCTCAGGTTCTATCCCGCCTCGATCGGCAGCGACGAGAAGCCGGCGCCGTCCGGCACCGCCAAGGTCGAGGCGGTGGCCTTCGAGCCGACCTATACCTACGACCCGAAGTACGCCTTCGACGGCGTCAAGGCCAAGAAGCCCTTCACGATCCGTCCCGGCCCCAACAACCCCGTGGGGCTCGCCTGGATCGACCTGTCGATCCCCTCCTACGGCATCCACGGCACCGCCGAGCCGGAGAAGGTGGGCAAGACCGAGTCGCACGGCTGCGTCCGGCTCACGAACTGGGACGTGCGCGACCTCGCCACCCTCGTCGAGAAGGGCGCCGTGGTGGAGTTCAAGGACGAGTAGCGCGGCGCAAGAGACCTGCGACGGCGAGCATCGCGGCATCGCATAGGAACGCCAGCGCCGCCGTGGCGCAGGCACCCTGGAGCAGCGGAACCAGGTTCTGGTTCTGGAGGCCGGCGACGATGGGGGTGCCGAGGGTGGCGGCGCCGGCGAGCGCCCCCACCGCTGCGGTCGCCACCGCGAGGACGAGGCCGGTGCGCAGGGCGTCGAGGATCCCCGGCGCGGCGAGCGGCAGTTCCACCTGCCGCAGGACCTGGAGATCGCTCAACCCGATGGCCCTGCCCGCCTCGCGCGCATCGGTCGGAACGCCTTCGATGGCGCCGATCGTCCCGCGCAGCACCGGCATGATGCCGTAGGCGACGAGCGCGAGCAGCGTCGGCGGCCCCCCGAAGCCCAGCACCGGCAGGGCGAGGGCCACCACCACCACCGGCGGCACGGCCTGCGCGAAGGCTGCCACCCGGTCGATCTCTCCACGCCAGGCCAGGGCGCCCGCCCGCGTCACCAGGATGCCGAGGCCGACCCCGAGGATGGCCATGACGGCGAGTCCGCCGGCCGCGATGGACACATGGCCGGTGGCGAGGTCCACCAGCCGGTCCAGGCTCACCGGCCGCAGGGCCGGTTGCCCGAAGGCCGCGACGAGGGAGCCGGCGACACCGGGAAGGCTCGCCGCGGCCAGGACTGCCCCGGCCAGGGCCGAGCCCCCTGCCTTCCCGATGCTCATGAGTGCCACCGCCGTCGTGCCATGGCCTCGGCCGCCCCGAGGCCCGCATCGGCCGCGAGGGACAGGCCGACGATGGGCAGGGCCCCGAGCAGGATCAGGTCGGGGGCGAATTGCGCCATGCCATCGAACACGATGCGTCCGAGCCCGCCCGCACCCACGAGGGCACCCAGGGTCGCGAGGCCGAGGCTCTGCACGGCCGCGACCCGCAGGGCGCCGACGAGGACCGGAGCGCCGAGGGGAAGCCTGACCGACAGGAGGACCTGACGGCGGCCGAGGCCGACGGCCTCTGCGGCATCGACCAGGGTGGCCGGTGTTCCCCCGAGCCCGGCCGCCAGGCCGCGCCAGAGCGGCAGCAGCAGGTAGGCCGCGATGCCGAGGATGGCGGGGCCGGGCCCGAGTGCGCTGAGCCCGGCTTCGCGCAGGCTCGGTACAGCGCTCAGGACGGCCGAGAAGGCGCCGACCAGGGCGCCGAACAGGGCCACCGCCGGCACCACCTGGATGCCGCTCACCACCACCTCCACCAGACCCTGACCGCGCCGCCACAGGGACATCGTCACCGCACAGAGGCAGGCGAGGACGAGGGCGCCGCCGGCCAGGACGAGGTGCTGGACGATCGCCTCGCCGAGGACGGCGTGGCGGGCGCGGAACTCCACGGCCAGCGAGAGGTGATCGAGGGTGCCCGACCGGGCGAGCGTGGTCAGGCCCGCGGCCAGCCCCGCGATGGCGATGGCGCCGAACCCCGGCATCCGGAAAGCGCGGACCGACCAGCCCGCCGCCGCCAGCAGGACCATGACCGCGCACCAGCCGCCCGATCCGACGCTCGCCCTGGCGGCGGTGGGGCGGCCGTCGAGGAGGGCGGTCGCGCCCGCGCCGAGACCGGCCGCCAACAGAAGCACGGCGGCGCCGAATATCGGCAGGGCCAGGGCGGCGCCCACCCGTCCCGGCGCGGCGGCGAGCAAAGCCAGCCCGGCGAGACCGAGGCCGGCCACGGCATGGACGTGGCCGCCGCCGGCCGCGGCACCGAACGCCGGCGTCCCGAGCGCGAGCCGGTTGGCGGCCACCGACAGGAGCGGCAGCCCGTAGAGGCTCGCCGCCAGCGCCAGGGCGAGGATGGCGGCCGCGGCGGCACGGGCGGTCGTCATCGGCCCCCGCGCCGGTCGGCGAGGTAGCGCGCGGCCACCGCTTCGGCCGGCTCGCCCTCAACCGCCACGGCGGCGTTAAGCCGGCGCAGGGTCGCGGCGTCGAGGGAGCGGAACAGGTCGGCCAGGGCCGGGCGGATGCCGGGGTGCCGGGCGAGGCTGGCCTCCCTGATCACCGGCGCCACCTCGTAGACGATCTGCGCGTTTTTGGGGTCGGCCATCACCACGAGGTCGAGGGCGGAGAGGGCGCCGTCGGTGCCGTAGACCATGCCCGCATCGACGCCGCTGATCCCCTGCGCCGCCGCCCGCGCGGTCACGGCGGTGTCGCCGCCGGGGAGGCTGATCACACGGTCTCGCGGCATGTGGAAGCCGTAGGCCGCTTCGTAGGCCGGCAAGGCCGCCGGGCTCTCGACGAACTCGGTGGAGGCGGCGAGCCGGATCAGGCCACGCCGCACGGCCTCGGCGAAATCGGCCATCGTCGCCAGTCCCTCGCGCCGGGCGAGATCGCCCCGGACCGCGATGAGCCAGGTGTTGTTGGCCGGCGCCCGCTCCAGCCAGACGAGGCCACGGGCGGCATCGCTGCGGGCGATGCTCGAAAAGGCGCCCTCCGGCGTCCGCCAGGCGGGGTCGGTCTCGGTACCGGTGAAATAGGCGCCGTTGCCGGTGTATTCGGGATAGACGTCGACATCGCCCGACAGCAGCGCTGAGCGGACGATCAGGGTCGGGCCGAGCCCGAGGCGCCGCTTTACGGTCAGGCCGAGCCCTTCGAGCACCAGGGCGATCATGGCTCCGGTCAGGGCGCCCTCCGTATCGCTCTTCGAAGCGACCACGAGGGGGCGGTCCGCCGCCACGGCGCCGCGCCGGGAGGCGTCGACGAGCGCGAAGGCGACCATCGCTCCAGCGACGAGGGATCGCCTGGGGAGGGTGGCGTGCGACACACGCGTCACGCTGGTTCTTCGGCCGTCATGCGCACCGTAACGGGCATCGCGAGTGTATTCTTTCATACCGTGTGTCGCGCCGATGTATCACTGCGTTACATTACGCGAACGTCGAGGGGTTCTACAGGACGTCCGGAGCTTGACACCACGCCCCGGACGGGCGACGGCTCGGGTCCGTCGTCCGAGACCGAGCATGGCAGACGCCGCTCCCCGACCCGGTTCGTCGCTTGCCGCGGGCAGGCGATCCAAGGGTCGAGGCTGCGGCCTTCTCGACGACGACGCACCCTAGGGAAGACATCGCAGCGTGAGTGCTGAAGCGAACGACGACCTGCTGAACGGAGTCCGGGTGCTGGTCGTCGAAGACGAGGCGGCGATCTCGATGCTGCTCGAGGACATGCTCCTCGACTTCGGCTGCACCGTGGTCGGCCCCGCCGCGCGTCTGGCCACCGCCCTCGAGATGGCCGAGGCCGAGAGCTTCGACGTCGCGATCCTCGACGTGAACGTGGCCGGCGAGCCGATCTATCCGGTGGCCGAGGCGATCGTGCGCCGCACGCTGCCGCTGGTGTTCTCCACCGGCTACGGTGGTGCCGGCATCCGCGAGCCGTTCCGGGATTGCCCGGTGGTGCAGAAGCCGTTCAGCCAGGCCGACCTCAAGCGCACCCTGACGGCGGCCATCGTCGCCGCCCGGAAGTAGCGGCCTTACAGCCCTTCGATCGGGAAGGCGTCCGGCACGTGCACCGGCCAGGAGGCCGGGGCGACGAAGACCGCGTCGGCCCTGAAGACCAGCCCGGCGTGGCGGGGATGGCGGCTGATCCAGCCGCGCACGGCCCGCGAGAACCGCGCCCGCTTCCTCGCGTCGATCGCCTCCACCGCATCCCGCATCCGGGCCCGGGCCTTCACCTCCACGAAGGCGATGGTCTCGCCCCGGCGCAGGATCAGGTCGATCTCGCCCCCGGCCGCGCTGAAGCGCCGGGCGAGCGGCCGATACCCCTTGAGCATCAACGCGACGAGCGCCAGCGTCTCGGCGGTGCGTCCGCGCAGATAGGTGGCGCGGCGGCGTCCTTCGGGACCCGCGAGCCGCCCCCTCGTCATCGCCGCGCCAGCACGAGGGCGCGGGCGTAGACCGCCCGGCGCGGCTGGCCGGTCTCGTCGGCCACGAGGGCCGCCGCGTCCTTGATCGAATGTCGCTCCAGTGCCAGGGCGATGGCCGCATCGAGCCCGGCGTCCCCCTCCTCGGCGGCGGGCTCCTCGGTGGGCGTCCCGATCACGACGACGACCTCGCCCTTGGGCGCCCCCTCTTCCGCGAAGGTTTCGGCCAGGGAGCCGAGGGTGCCGCGCCGAATGGTCTCGTAGAGCTTGGTCAATTCGCGGGCCACCGCCGCCGGGCGGGCGGGTCCGAGGATCGCGACGGCGTCCGCCAGCATCTCCGGCAGGCGATGGGGCGATTCGAACAGCACCAGCGTCCCGGGAATGTCCGCGAGGGCAGCGAGGCGGTTGCGCCGCGCCCCGGACTTGTGCGGCAGGAACCCCTCGAAGAAGAAGCGATCGGTGGGCAGGCCTGCGGCGACGATGGCCGTCATCACCGCCGAGGGCCCGGGAATCGGGGTGATGACGAGGCCCGCCTCGATCGCCGCCTGGACGAGCTTGAAGCCGGGGTCCGAGACCAGGGGCGTGCCCGCGTCCGAGACCAGGGCCAGGGCCTCGCCGGCCTGCATGCGCGCGATCATCCGCTCGCGCACCGCCGCGTTGGAATGCTCGTGATAGGCCACCAGCGGGGTGGTGATCCCGTAGTGCATCAAGAGCGTGCGGGTGACGCGGGTGTCCTCGGCCAGCACGGCGTCCGCCGCGGCCAGGGTCGCGAGGGCGCGGAACGACACGTCCTTCAGGTTGCCGATGGGGGTGGCGACCACGTGCAGGCCGGGCTCCAGGGGCTGCGCCTCCGCCGCGAGGCCGAAGGCGGTGAAGGTGGCCGGCGCCTTGCCCTCGGGCAGGGCCGGCCGCCGCCGGCTGCGGCTGTCGATGCGGGTGGGTGGCGCTGCCTTGGTCATGGGCGCCACCTTGCCACGGCGAACGCCGGCGATGGAATGGCGCGGGCGGGGACCGCCGGACATTTACTTTTCGCCCCCAGACTTTAAGCCCGACCGACGGCCGGCGGTCGCAAGCTGAAGGGGGGAGCCATGCGCCTACGAGATCGCTTCGGCAGGCGGCGGCATGCCCTCCCCCGCGGCCTCGCTCCGGCCGTCGGCCTGTTCGCATGCGCGCTCGCCGCCTGCGTCGGCGGGCCCGACGGCGGTCCCCGGTCTGCGGCGCGCACGCCGCCGGTGGCGGCCGATGCACCGGTCGCCGCCGATGCGGTCCCCGCTTCGGGCACCCGGATCGGTGCCGGTTCGGTCAAGCTCGCGCTGATCCTGCCGCTTACCGGACAGGGGGCGGCGATCGGCACGGCGATGCGCAACGCCGCCGAACTCGCCATCGAGGATTTCCAGAAGCCCGACCTGGAGATCCTGGTGAAGGACGACCGTGGCACGCCGGACGGTGCCCGCGAGGCGGCACAGGCCGCGCTGACGGACGGGGCCGACCTGGTCCTCGGGCCGCTGTTCGCCGCCAACGTTCAGGCCGTCGCCGGCGTCGTCCGCCCCGTGGGCAAGCCGATGGTCGCCTTCTCAACCGATGCGGCGGTGGCGGCGCGGGGCGTCTATCTCCTCAGTTTCCTGCCCCAGACCGAGGTCGACCGCATCGTCGACGCGGCGGTGGCCGGCGGCCGGACCTCGTTCGCCGCCCTCATTCCGGAATCGAGCTACGGCAACGCCGTCGAGGCGCAGTTCCGGGAGGCCGTGGCGCGAAAGGGCGCGCGTCTTGTCGTCCTGGAACGCTACCCTCCCGGCAACCCGGCCGCCGCCGTCGCCCGCGTCTCGGGCCTGATCGCCGGCCCCGGCGCGCAGGCGGATGCGCTGTTTTTGCCCGACACGCCGGAGGGGCTCACCGCCCTCGCCCCGGCGCTCACCCGGGCCGGCTTCTCGCCCGCCCGCGTCAAACCCCTCGGCACCGCCTTGTGGAACGACCCGAGGGTGTTCGCCCTCCCCGCGCTTCAGGGCGGCTGGTTCGCGGCCGCCGATCCTGCCGGGTTCGCAACCTTCTCGCAACGCTACCAGGCCCGGTTCGGGGCGGCGCCGCCCCGGGTGGCGACCCTGGCCTACGACGCGGTCTCGCTGAGCGCGGCACTGACCCGCCAATACGGCTCGCAGCGCTTTGCCGACGCCACGCTCACCAACCCGGCGGGGTTCGCCGGCACCGACGGCACCTTCCGCTTCCGGCCCAACGGCGCGAGCGACCGCTCGCTCGCCGTCAGCGAGATCCGCAGCGGCGGTGCCGCCATCGTCAGCCCGGCGCCGCGGGCGCTCGGGCCTTCGGGGACCTGAGCGACTACTCGCCGTCGATCCGCTTGCCGAGGAGCGCGATGGCGCGCTGGTAGACCGAGGCCGCGTTCCAGCCCTGGATCGCCGCGAAGTTCGGCTCGCCGGGCTGGTAGCCGGCGCCGGCCCGCCAGCCGTGGGCCTTCAGGAAGTTGGCCGTGGCGTTCAACGCGGCCGGAGCGTTGTCGAGGCTGCCGCCGGTGCCGTAGTTCAGGACGCTCTTGGGCAGGAACTGGGTGTGGCCGATCTCACCGTGGGCCGCACCGCGGGTGCTCGAGCTGAGGATGCCCCTGTCGACCAGGGTGAGGGCGGCGTAGAGCTGGTCGGTGAAGAACTCCGAGCGGCGGCAGTCGTAGGCGAGCGTCGCCACGGCCGAGAGCGTGTTGATGTTGCCCTTCACCGCGCCGAAGCCCGTCTCCATGCCCCAGATCGCCAGGAGCGGGCCGGCCGGCACGCCGTAGCGCTGCTCGATCGAAGCGAACAAAGCTGCCTGCGACTGCTTGAGCGACCGCCCGCGCGAGACGATGGCCGGGCCGCCGCGCTTGGCCAGGAACTGGTCGAGGGTAAGCTTGAAGCTCTTCTGGCCCCGGTCCGCCGAAATGGTAGCGGTGGAATAGGACGTCGTCATGAGGGCGGCGAGGCTGGCCGCGCTCGCCCGGCCCTTGGCCTCGTCGGCGAACTGCTGTTTCCATGCCTCGAATCCGGCACCGGTGTTGCCGCATTGGGCCGCGTCGGCCGCCCCGCCGAGGCCGACGGCGGTGCAGACGCCAAGGGCCAGCGCGACGGTCCGATACCTGCGTGTGATCATCGACATAAACTCCCTGAGGCGGCGGGCCAGAAAACCGGGGCACGACCTCGACATCATGTGCGTCGATCGCGACCGATCTGCCGCTCTCGGACGATGCCGTCCTCTTGCCATTCCTTCGATGGGGAGGAAACCATGGCGCCGCGGGAAGCGGCGTTTTTATCGGACCTGCGGCAGGACTGTCGCTCTCCAAGACTGTCGCTGTGCTTGACGTTTGCTCCGGCCGGGACCGGGGGACCTCACCCCGCCAGTTGCGCGACGACCGCGTTCAGCACCGGCGCGCCTCGGGCCGTCGTGGCGATGCGCCCGCCAGGCCGCCGCGCCACCAATCCTTCCGCCACGAGCGTCGCGAGCCGATCCGCGTCGAGGGCGCGGCCCTTCAACGCCGCATAACGGGCGGGGTCGATGCCCTCGGCCAGGCGCATCCCCATCATCAGGAACTCGTCGCCCTGGTCGGCCGGGCTCAGCGTCTCGGTGGAAACGATGCCGTGACCGTCGGCCTCGACGCGCGCGAGCCAGGTTTCGGGGGCGCGCTCGGTCACCGTGCCGATCCGCCCCTGCGGCGTCACGAGGCGGCCGTGGGCGCCCGGCCCGATGCCGGCGTATTCGCCGTAGCGCCAATAGAGCAGGTTGTGGCGCGACTGCGCGCCGGGCCTGGCGTGGTTCGAGATCTCGTAGGCGGCGAGGCCGGCGCGGTCGCAGACCTCCTGCGTCACGTCGTAGAGGACGCGCGCGGTGTCGTCGTCCGGCGGCACCAGCCTGCCGGCCGTGAACAGACCGTGGAACGGCGTGCCCGGCTCGATGGTGAGCTGATACAGCGACAGGTGCTCGGCGGCCCGCGCGATGGCATCGGTCAGTTCCGCCCGCCAGGCCTGCGCGGTCTGGTCGGGACGGGCATAGATCAGGTCGAACGACGAGCGGTCGAAATGCCTGGCGGCCACGGCCACCGCCGCGAGGGCCTCCTCGGCCGTATGGAGGCGGCCCAGGCGCTTGAGCGAGGCGTCGTCCAGGGCCTGGACGCCGAGCGAGACCCGGTTGACGCCGGCGGCCCGGTATCCGGCGAAGCGACCGGCCTCGACGCTGGTGGGGTTGGCCTCCAGGGTGATCTCGACGTCGCCGGTGGTGCCCCAGGCCGTGGCGATGGCGTCGAGGAGCCCGGCGACGGTGGCCGGCTTCATCAGCGAGGGGGTGCCACCGCCCAGGAACACGCTGGAGACGGTGCGACCGGGGGTGCGCGCCGCCACGTGGGCGATCTCGGCCCGGAAGGCGGCGAGGTAGCGCGTCTCGTCGACCGGGGCATGGCGGACGTGGCTGTTGAAGTCGCAATAGGGGCATTTGGCGGCGCAGAACGGCCAGTGCAGGTAGACCCCGAAGCCCACGTCGCGGGTCGGATGGTCGGGGGCCATGGGGTGGGCCGACATGCGCTGCGATCGAATCCGTTCCGAACGAGGCCCGCTTCCCTCGCCGGAGGGACGGGCCGTCGCACTCATACCCGCCGCAGGCAGGCCGCGGCCAGCAGAACGAAGGCGCGGGCCCTGTGCGACAGTGCCGCCCCGGACTGCCAGTCGACGCCGTGCTTCTCGTCCGACGTCATCTCCCCGAAGGTGCGGTCGTGGTCGTCGGGCAGGAACAGCGGATCGTAGCCGAAGCCGAGACCGCCGCGCGGCGGCACGATGCTGCCGAAGACCCGGCCCTCGAAGGTTTCCAGGTGGCCGTCGGGCCAGGCGATGACCAGGGCCGAGACGAAATGGGCACGCCGCTCGGTGGCGCCGCGGCGGTCGAGTTCGTGCGCGACCCGGCCCATGGCGCCGGCGAAATCCTTCGACGGCCCGGCCCAGCGCGCGGAGAACAGGCCGGGTACCCCGTCGAGCGCATTCACGCACAGGCCGGAATCGTCGGCGAAGGCGGGCAGGCCGGACGCCCTGGCGGCGGCCTCGGCCTTGATCGCCGCGTTCTCGCAGAACATCGTCCCGGTCTCGTCGGGCTCGGGCAGGCCGAGCTCTCCGGCCGAAACGGCCTCGATCCCGAACGGCGCGAGCAGTTCGCGCATCTCGACGAGCTTGCCCGGGTTGTGGGTCGCGATCACGACCTTGCCGGTAAGGAGGCGATGATCGCTCATGCGATGGCCTGTTTCTGCAGGGCGACCAGTTCGGCGATGCCGCCCTTGGCCAGACGCAGGAGGCTGAGGAGTTCCTCCTCCGAGAACGGCTTGCCCTCGGCGGTGCCCTGCACCTCCACGAGACCGCCCGAGCCGGTCATCACGAAGTTCGCGTCGGTCTCGGCGGCCGAATCCTCGGCGTAGTCGAGATCGAGGACGGGCGTTCCCTTGTAGATGCCGCAGGAGATGGCGGCGACGTGGTCGCGCAGGGGGTCGACCGAGATGATCGAGCGGCCGCGCATCCACGAGAAGCAATCGTGCAGGGCGATCCAGGCTCCGGTGATCGCGGCGGTGCGGGTGCCGCCGTCGGCCTGGAGGACGTCGCAATCCACGGTGATCTGGCGCTCGCCGATGGCCGGCAGGTTGGTGACCGCGCGCAGCGAGCGGCCGATCAACCGCTGAATTTCTTGGGTGCGCCCGGACGGCTTGCCCGCCGTGACCTCGCGGCGGTTGCGCTCGTGGGTGGCGCGCGGCAGCATCGCGTATTCCGCCGTGACCCAGCCCTTGCCCGAACCACGCAGCCACGGCGGGCCGCGCTCTTCGAGGGAGGCCGTGCACAGCACCTTGGTCTCGCCGAAGGTGACGAGGCAGGACCCTTCGGCGTAGCGGGCGACCGACCGTTCGAGGGTGACGGTACGCAGGGCGTCGGTGGCGCGCTTCGACGGCCGCATCGGCGTCTTCCTCAGGGTGCTCTCGCTCGGGGTGGTCCGGAACGATGAGGCCGCGCTCTTAGGCGTCCGTCGTGCGGGCGGCAAGCGGCGGGACGCCGACCCGAAGGGTCGTGTCCCGCCCGTGCGGCTCAGTACCGGAAGCGGCGGCCGTGGTGGTGATGGTGGCGACGGCCGTAATGGTGGCCGAAGTGACGGCCGCGATGGTGATGGAAGTGGCGGCGGTGATGGCGACCGTGATGACGCCAGTGACCGCCACCGTAGCGGACTTCGGCGATGTCGGTGGACGGGGCGACGACCTCGATCGGAGCCACGGCGGGAGCCGCCTCGGCGGTCTTCGGGCTACCGAACATCATGCCGCCGACGATGGCGACGACGAGGGCGGACGACTTGACCAGACCGGCCAGGGTTGGGAACTTCATCGCATGAACTCCTGTGAAGCACTCACTCGGATCGAGCCGGCCCGCGGTGGCGGGCGAGCGCGATCAGCGGAGACAAACGTCCGACACCCGCGAAACGACCCGACACCGGCGTGTTTTTCTCCGACTTAATTTCGCGGCCGCCGGGGATTAGTGTCGCGCCGCGGTCCGTCTCGTGCGTCCCTCGTCACCGGGATGCCGGCGGGGTCGGCCAGGATCAGGACCCGTGCAGGACGACCCGTGCAGGACCAGGACCAGGACCCGTGACAGAGCACCCTCGCCCGTTCTCGACCCACCACGCCCTCTCCGGCCTCGACACGCGGGCGCGGGAAATCTTCCGGCAGATCGTCGAGAGTTACCTGTCCACCGGGGAGCCGGTGGGCTCGCGCAACCTCGCCCGCATCCTGCCGATGCCGCTCTCGCCGGCCTCCATCCGTAACGTGATGGCGGATCTGGAGCATTCCGGGCTGATCTTCGCACCCCACACCTCGGCCGGGCGGCTTCCCACCGAGCAGGGCCTGCGTTTCTTCGTGGATGCGATGCTGGAACTCGGCGACGTCGGCCGCGAGGAACAGGAGCGGATCGAGGCGCAGATGCGGGCGGCCGCCTCCGGCCACACCTTCGAGAGTGCGCTGGCCGAGGCCTCGACGCTGCTGTCGGGCATCTCGCGGGGGGCCGGCGTCGTCGTCACCACCAAGGCGAACGTGCAGCTCAAGCACATCGAATTCGTGCGGCTCGACCCGCAGCGCGCCCTGGTCGTCCTCGTCTCCGACGACGGGTCGGTGGAAAACCGGCTGCTCGACCTGCCGCCCGGCCTGCCGGCCGGCGCGCTCCAGGAGGCCTCGAACTATCTCAACGCCCGCCTGCACGGCCGCACCTTGGGCGGCCTGCGCGCCGAGATCGAGGCGGGGCGCCAGGCCATGAAGCAGGAGCTCGACGCCATCACCGAGCGGCTGGTGGATGCCGGGCTCGCCGTCAGCGTCGGCCCGAGCGAGGCGCGCCAGCTGATCGTGCGCGGCCAGGCCAATCTCCTCGACGACCTGCGCGCGGCGGAGGACCTCGAACGCATCCGGCTGCTGTTCTCCGATCTCGAGACGCAGAAGGAGGTCATCGACCTCCTGTCCCGTGCCGAGGGCGGCGAGGGCGTGCGCATCTTCATCGGCTCGGAGAACAAGCTGTTCTCGCTGTCCGGCTCGTCGATGATCGCCGCTCCGTTCCGGGACGGGTCCCAGAAGATCGTCGGCGTCGTCGGCGTCATCGGCCCGACCCGGCTGAACTACGCGCGGATCGTGCCGATGGTCGACTATACGGCCCGCGTCGTTTCGCGAATGCTCGATCGCGGGCCCAGGTAGCGCTCGGCCCGCCAGTGAACGCGCGGCCCGAAGGCCGCACGCTTTTTCGGCTCAGCCGCGGATCACGTCGACGATCTCGTAGGTGTCGGGATCGACGATGACGATGTCGTCGTCCACCAGCACGTAGCGGTAATCCTCGTACTCCGGCACCACCCGGA
The DNA here is from genome assembly GCF_001425565.1 of Methylobacterium sp. Leaf466. Taxonomy (NCBI): domain Bacteria; kingdom Pseudomonadati; phylum Pseudomonadota; class Alphaproteobacteria; order Hyphomicrobiales; family Methylobacteriaceae; genus Methylobacterium; species Methylobacterium sp. Leaf466. The sequence continues at coordinate 34,667 of NZ_LMRC01000012.1, forward strand.
CGATCTCGGGCGGCAGGGTCGAGAGGGTGTAGCTACGGGCGATGGCGGTCCCAACCGTCAGCGCGAAGGCGCCGGCGGCCAGACGGGTCACGCCGCCACGGCGAAGCAGGCTCTGGCGGAACTCGGTGCGCTGCGGGGCGCCGAGACGGCCGAAGGCACCGCGGGCCGCGCCGCGCTCGCCGCGCATTCCGCGATCGCCACCGCGTCCGTCGCGGTCCGCCCGACCGTCGCGGTCGCCGCCACGTCCATCACGATCCGCGCGGCCGTCACGATCGCCCCCGCGTCCGTCGCGTCCGTCGCGTCCGTCGCGGTCCATCTTGCCGTCGCGGTCGCCCCGCTCGGCGCCCTTGCCGTCACGGTCGCCCTTGCCGTCGCGATCGCTTTTGTCGGCGCCCTTGCCGTCACGCTCCATCTGCCCGCCTTCGCGGCCGCCGCGGGCGCCATCCTCGCCACCCCGCCCGGGAGCACCGCCGGCCCGGCCAGGTGTTCCGGCCTCGCCGGCACCGCCGCGCGCACCGGCCGCACCGCCGGCCTCGCCGGCACCGCCACGCATGCCACCACCCGCACCGCCGGCCGCGCCACCCGACTCACCGGCGCCGCCACGCATGCCGGCGCCCCCGGCGCCACCGCCACCACCCATGCCTGCGCCGCCGCCGGCGCCACCACCGGCGCCGCCGCCCGCACCGCCGCCAGCAGCCCCGCCGGCGGCACCGCCTCCAGCGCCGCCACCGCCGCCGGGACCGCCCTGCGCGACCGCGCTCGCCACACCGGCCACCATCAGGGCAGCCGCCATCGTGCTCCGCATGAGCTTATTCATGACCATCCATCCAATCGTATTCGAGATCCGGCGCCACGAATGAACGCCATCGCGAACCCGAAACGAGACTGCATACAAAACCGTTCCGTCCCATCGCGGTGGGTCTTGCGAAAGATCACGTCGGGACGAGACTGCCGGCAACGGCAAGCTAAGCGATAGCGCTTGTTGGCCTTCGCGAGCAAAGGGCGAAAAGTTTGAGCATTCCGGTCGATCGCGATTGAAAGTCGGTCGTCGAATACGGTCCGGCGGGCACGCGTCTTGCGCCCGTCGGTCGGCGTCCGTGGGGGCGAGCCGGGGCTTCTCGCGAACGGTCCGGCCGGTGGGAGCGCCCGTGTCCGCGGTGGCCCTCAGCCGAGGGCCGCCACCACCGCCCGGCCGCAGGCAGCGGTGTCGGCCCGGCCACCGAGATCGCCGGTGCGGGTCTCCGGGTCGGCGAGCACCCGTTCGATCGCGGCCACGATGGCGGCGGCGGCGTCCCGCTCGCCGAGGTGGTCGAGCATCATCGCCCCGGACCAGATCTGCCCGATCGGGTTGGCGATGCCCTTGCCGGCGATGTCGGGGGCCGAGCCGTGGACGGGCTCGAACAGCGACGGGAAGCGCCGCTCCGGGTTGATGTTGGCCGAGGGCGCGATCCCGATCGTGCCGGTGCAGGCGGGGCCGAGGTCCGACAGGATGTCCCCGAACAGGTTGGAGGCGACCACCACGTCGAACCGATCGGGGTTGAGCACGAACTGGGCCGTCAGGATGTCGATGTGGTACTGGTCCCAGCGCACGTCCGCATAATCCTGCGAGACCGCCTTCACCCGCTCGTCCCAGAACGGCATGGTGATCGAGATGCCGTTCGATTTCGTCGCCGAGGTCAGGTGGCGCTTGGCCCGGCTCCTGGCCAGGTCGAAGGCGAAGCGCAGCACGCGGTCCGTGCCGAACCGCGTGAAGATCGATTCCTGCACCGCGAACTCGCGGTCCGTGCCGGGGAACATCTGCCCGCCGGCGTTGGAATACTCGCCTTCGGTATTCTCGCGCACCACCCAGAAGTCGATGTCGCCGGGCTTGCGGCCGGCCAGCGGGCACGGCACGCCGGGCATCAGGCGCACGGGACGCAGGTTGACGTATTGGTCGAACTCCCGCCGGAACAGGATCAGCGAGCCCCACAGCGAGATGTGGTCGGGGACCTGGTCGGGCATGCCGACGGCCCCGAAGTAGATCGCGTCGTGGCCGCCGATCCGCTGTTTCCAGTCCTCGGGCATCATCCGGCCGTGGGCGGCGTAGTAGTCGCAGGACGCGAAATCGAAGACGTCGAGGTCGAGGGTGAAGCCGAAGCGCTCGGCGACACGTTCCAGGACACGGACGCCTTCGGGCATCACCTCCTTGCCGATGCCGTCTCCGGCGATGACGGCGATGCGATGGTGTCGTGCGGCCTTCGTCATGGCTGTCTCTCCCGGTGCATTTTTTCCCGGGGCGGGTCTGGATCGCACCGGTCGCGGCGTCAATCGCCGCGGCGGCTCCTCATGGCACCCGGGACCGGATGCGGTCGATGAAGGTCTCGACGGTCGGCAGGATGCCGGCGACGATAGTCTCGACCCCCTTGGTGTTGGGATGGAGCCCGTCCTCGAGGTTGAAGGTGCGGTCGCCGACGATCCCGTTCAGGAAGAACGGGTAGAGGACGAGGTCGTGGGCCTTGGCGAGATCGGGAAAGATCGCATCGAACCGCGCCGTGTAGTCCGGCCCGAGGTTGCGCGAGGCGTGCATGCCGGCGAGCAGCACCGGAATGCCGCGCGCCTTCAGCCGCGTGACGATCGCCTCCAGCGCTTTTCGCGTGACCGCCGGATCGGTGCCGCGCAGCATGTCGTTGGCGCCGAGCTCGAGGATGACGCCGTCGGTCCCGTCGGGCACCGACCAGTCGACGCGGTCGAGGCCGCCTGTGGCGGTGTCGCCGGAGACGCCGGCATTGGCCACGCTGACGGCGTGGCCCTTGGCCGTCAGCGCCCGTTCCAGCACGGCCGGGAAGGCCGCGCTCGCCGGCAGCCGGTAGCCGGCGCTGAGGCTGTCGCCGAAGGCGACGAGGTTGAGCGTCCGCCCGGCCGGCGCGGCCCGGACCGCGCCCGGCAGCACGAGGGCGACCGAGAGCGTCGTGACGAGTGCGGCAAAGAGCGCCATCAGTGCGGCCCCGAGCCGGGGCGCATGGCGCCGGGCCCGGGGCGGGACCATATCGCGCTCAACCGACGCGGCGGGGCCGGCGCTGGGGCTGTCATGTGACGCAGAGCACAGATCCATTCCGACACGTCCCCGATCCTCGTCGCCATCCGTCGTCGCTCGCCCCAAGATCGGTCTCCCATCGATGCCAGACAAGCCGTCGTCGGTCGCTTCCCAGACAACTCGCCAGACGATCCACCAGGTACCCCGCCCCGTCGGGCCGACCATCGCGCTGTCCGACATCGACCTCAGCCTCGGGCGCGGGGCGGCCCGGGTCCATGTCCTGCGCGGCATTTCCCTCGATGTCGCGGCGGGCGAGGCGGTGGGCCTCGTCGGCCCGTCCGGATCGGGCAAGTCGACCCTGCTCATGGTGATGGCCGGGCTCGAGCGGCCCGATGCCGGGCGGATCGTGGTCGAAGGCACCGACCTCGGCGCTTTGAGCGAGGACGATCTCGCGCGGTTTCGCGGCCGGCGTATCGGCATCGTGTTCCAGGCCTTCCACCTCGTGCCGACCATGACGGCGATCGAGAACGTGGCCCTGCCCCTCGAACTCGCCGGCAAGGACGGGGCGCACGAGCGCGCCGCGGCGGAACTGGCGGCCGTCGGTCTCGGGCACCGGCTGCACCACTATCCGGCCCAGCTCTCGGGCGGCGAGCAGCAGAGGGTGGCGATCGCGCGGGCCATCGCGCCCGACCCGGCCATCCTCGTGGCGGACGAGCCCACCGGAAACCTCGACGAGACCACCGGCCGGCAGATCGTCGACCTGCTGTTCGCCCTGAAGCGCGACCGCGGCGCCACCCTCGTCCTCGTCACCCACGATCCGGGGCTGGCGCGGCTGTGCGATCGCACCGTCCGGCTGCGGTCCGGCCGGGTCGAGGAGGCCATGGCCGCGTGAGTACGCATCTGCAGGGTACCCTGGCCGAGGCCGCACCGGCGCGCCGCCCGGCCTCTCCGAGCCGCCTTCCCCTCACCCTGCGCCTGGCGCTTCGCGAATTGCGCGGCGGGCTGTCGGGCTTTGCGGTGTTCCTCGCCTGCATCGCGCTGGGCGTCGCGGCGATCGCCGGGGTCGCGTCCATCGCCGGCTCGCTCACGGACGGGCTCGGCCGCGAAGGCCGGCGCATCCTGGGCGGCGACCTCACCTACAGCCTGATCAACCGCGCCGCGACGCCGGCCGAGCTCGCGGCGCTGGAAGCGCAGGCGCCCGTCTCGGTGGTGACGACCCTGCGGGCCATGGCGCTGGCCGGCGACAAGAGCGCCGCCCTCGTCGAGATGAAGGCGGTGGGTGGCGATTATCCCGGCGCCGGGACCCTCGTCACCGAACCCGAACGGCCGCTGCAGGACCTCCTGGCGCAGGCCGACGGGGCCTTCGGCGTCGTCGTCGATCCGCTGCTCCTCACCCGCCTCGACCTCAAGGTCGGCGACCGCATCACCATCGCCGGGCAGCCGGTGGCGATCCGGGCGACCCTCGTGTCGGAGCCCGACAAGATCGCCAACGGCATCGGCTTCGGGCCGCGCGTGCTGATCTCGCGGGCGGGCCTCGATGCCACGGGCCTGATCCAGCCCGGCAGCCTCAACCGGTTCAGCTACCGGCTGCAGGCGCCCGAGGCGAGCGAGGCGGAGCTCGTCGACAAGGCCGCCGCCATCGCCGCGGCGGCCCCCGATGCCGGCTGGGAGATGCGCGCGCGCACCAATGCCGACCCGCGGTTCGCCAAGAGCATCGAGCGGTTCACGCAGTTCCTGACGCTGGTGGGCCTCACCGCCCTCATCGTCGGCGGGGTCGGCGTGGCCAACGCCGTCCATGCCTTCGTCGAGCGCAAGCGCGGCTCCATCGCCACCCTCAAGAGCGTCGGCGCGCCCGGTGCCCAGGTGGTGGCGCTCTACCTGACGCAGGTGATGCTGATCGCCACCCTCGGCACCCTGATCGGCCTCGTGATCGGGGCCGGCCTGCCGTTCGCCCTCGACGCCCTGTTCCGGAACGACCTGCCCCTGCCCCTCGACCCGACCCTGTCGCCGGGGGAACTCGCTCTGGCGGCGGCCTATGGCCTGCTGACGGCGCTCGCCTTCGCCATCGTCCCCCTCGGGCGGGCCCACGACGTGCCGGTGTCGGGTCTGTTCCGCGACGTGGTCGACCCGAGCGCGGCGCGGACCCGCCTGCGCTACCGCCTGATCCTCGCCGGCGCGGTGGCGGCCCTGGTCGCCCTCTCGCTGGTCACCGCCTTCGACCGGCGCGTGGCGCTGATCTTCATCGCGGCGGCCGGGCTCGCCTTCGGCCTCCTGCGGCTCGTCGCCATCGGCGTGATGGCCGGAGCCAGGCGCCTGCCGCGCCCGCGCTTCGCCGCGCCCCGGATGGCCCTGGCCAACCTCCATCGTCCCGGCGCCCTGACGCCGGCGATCGTGCTCTCGCTCGGGCTCGGGGTGACGCTCCTGGTGACCTTGAGCCTCATCGACGTCAACGTCCGGCGCACCCTCACGAACTCGCTGCCCGCGCGCGCGCCCAACCTGTTCTTCCTCGACATCCCCTCGGCCGACGCCGACGCGTTCCACGACTTTCTCGGGAAGCAGGCGTCGGGTGCCAAGATCGAGCGGGTGCCGATGATGCGCGGGCGCATCGCCGCCCTCAACGGCGTGCCCGCCGGGCAGATCAAGGCGCCGGACGATGCCGCCTGGGTCCTCGACGGCGACCGCGGCATCACCTACGCGGCCGACCTGCCGGAGGGGTCGAAGCTGGTCGCCGGCACCTGGTGGGACGCCGAGGCGGCCCGCACGCCGCTGGTCTCCTTCGACGCCGAACTCGCGCGCCGCCTCGACCTCTCGGTGGGCGACACCGTGAGCGTGAACGTGCTCGGGCGGACCCTGACCGCCACCATCGCCAACCTGCGCAAGGTCGAATGGCGCAACCTCGGCATCAACTTCGTGATGGTGTTCTCGCCCGGCACCTTCCGGGGGGCGCCCCATTCCGACCTCGCCACCCTGACCCTCGCGGGCGGGCCGGACGCCAAGGCCGAGGCGGTGATCCTGCGCGACGTCGCCCGCGCCTTCCCCTCGGTGACCAGCGTGCGGGTGAAGGACGCCCTCGACGCGGTCAACGACATCGTCGGCAAGCTCGTCCTGGCGATCCGCGGCGCCAGCGGGGTCGCGGTGGTGGCGAGCCTGTTCGTCCTGGCCGGCGCCATCGCCGCCGGTCACCGGGCCCGCCTCTACGACGCGGTGGTGCTCAAGACGCTGGGCGCCACCCGTTGGCGGCTCCTCCACGCCTATGCCCTCGAATACGGGGCGCTCGGCGCGGTCACGGCGGTGTTCGGGCTCCTGGCCGGCACGCTGGCGGGCTGGGTCATCGTGACGAAGGTGATGAAGCTCGACTTCGCCCTCGATCTGTCGAGCGCCCTGGTCGCGGCCGGCCTCGCCGTGGTGTTCGCGATCGTGCTGGGCCTGGCCGGCACCTGGCGCATCCTCGGCCAGAAGCCGGCGCCCTACCTGCGCCAGTTCTGAGGGCGTCGCGTCCGACGCTATTCCGCGGCGTCGAGCATCACCGCCTGCAGCCTCGGCGCGGCCGGGCCGTCCTTGCGGCCGGACCGCAGCGGCGCGATGTCGACCCGGTTGCGGCCTGCCTGCTTGGCCTTGTAGAGGGCCGCGTCGGCGGAACGTACGAGGTCGGTGGTCCCGCTGGCGGTGGCCGGGATCGACGAGACGCCGAACGAGGCCGAAACCGTCGCCCCGCGCTGGCCCGACAGCGCCTCGATCCGCTGGCGGATCACCTCGGCCTTGTCGGCGGCGTTCTCCAGGTCGCAATCGGGCATCAGCACGATCATCTCCTCGCCGCCGTAGCGGCAGGCGACATCGGTCTCGCGCAGGGCGCCCACGATGGCGCCGGCGGCTTCGCGCAGCACCGCGTCGCCGGTGGCGTGGCCGTGCTCGTCGTTGAGCCGCTTGAAGTGGTCGAGGTCGATCATGATCACCGCGAGCCTGCGGTTCTCGCGCTCGGCCAGGCGCACGAAGCGGTCGAGGCTGTCCTCCATGTAGCGGCGGTTGTAGAGGCCGGTGAGCGGGTCGCGCAGGGCCTGGTTGCGCAGCTTTTCCCGCAGCGACAGGTTCGAGAGCGCGAGCGACATCGCATCGGCCATGGCGAGGCCCAGCGGCGAGGCCGCGGTGGCATGCGCCTCCGCCCCCGGTCCGTCGGCGAAGATCTGCAGCAGGCCGAGGATCTCGCCGCGGGCGATCATCGGGATCTCGACGAGGGTGCTGCCCGGCACGTGGTGCTCGCAGCACAGGCCGAGGCCGGCCGCGCCGTTGCGGTGGGGCTTGCCGCGCTTGAGCGCCCAGCACTGGTCGAGGCCGATCATCGCCGGCAGCGACCGCTCGGCGGGGATGTCCCAGGACGTCGAGAGGGTCAGCCGGTCGCGCGAGTTGTTGAAGACGTAGAGGGCGCCGCCGAGGCCGGGGATGAGTTCGCCCGCCGTCGCCCGCAGCACGGCGTTGGCGTCGAGGTGGTTGGCGGCGCTCTGGAGCATGTCCGTCATGTCGAACAGGCGCTTCACCTGGCGCCGCGACGAGGTCGCCTCGGCGATGGCCGCGGCGCGCCCCTGCGCCTCGCGGGCCGCCGACAGTACCGCCAGCAGCATCAGGACGCCGATCAGGACCTGGAATCCCATCACGCTGAGGGTACCGGCCTCGATGCGGTTCTCGTAGGCCGTGAACTGCCCGTTCAGTTGGGCGAGGAAGGCGTCGGTGGCGGCGCGCAGGCCGTCGGAGGCGATCGTCGCCCGGCGCTGCGCCAGGAGGGCCTGGGCTTCGCCGCGCCGGCCCGCCTGGATCAGGTCGATCGCCTCGCGCCAGGTGGAATCGAGCCGGTCGAGGAGTACCGTGGCGCCGTCCGCGTCGCCCGCCGCCTCCAGTACCGGGGCGAGGACGGCGGCATACTCCTGTTTCCTGACCCGCAGCGTCTCCAGCGCGCGTGCCTGGAGAGAGCCGCTGCCGTCGTCGGGTCCGAAGGCGCGATGGAAGACGTGCGCCGCCGCGTCGGCCACGGCCTCCTGCGCGATCCGGACCTGGCGGCCGCCCTCGCGCAGGTCGATCAGGGTCCGGCGCTGCGTGTTGGTGAAGATGAAGCTCGCCAGCACCGCCGCGAGCATGGCCAGCACGAGCCCGCCCTGCAGGATCAGGCGGAACTGCGGCCCGAGGCTGCGCGCGGGCGGGACTGCATCGGCTCTCTCAGGCGTGAGTACAGTCTGCATCGTCGCGATGTCTCCCCGCCGAAACGATAGACCGGACGACGATGGGCCGTGAGCGGGATGTTGAGGGACGCTTAACGAAGATCCGAAATCCCCTCGCGTTTTTCTTTCAAAAGAGACAGATCTCAACGATGTCGCGTCGTCGCCGCGTGGACGGTCGGCCGAGACCGCGTTTTGCCTGGCGGGACCGGGTTTAATCCCCGATGCGGCAAATAAAAACAGGGCGGCGGCGACGGGAATCCCGTCGTCGCACGTGCAATGTCCCTCTTGTGCGGGACGACGCGACCGAACATATTTGGGATCGAGGCGCCGCAGGGTGCCAGAGGCGGTGTGCGTGAGCCTCGATTTTCGAAATCACACGCTGAGAGAGTTTCCAAAGGAATCTCCCATGGCATTCGACAACAGCCCCTTCCGCTACGGAAGCCAGCAGCAGACCGGCTACGCCGGCACCCAGGTCGACGTCGACCAGGGCCTGCGCACCTTCATGCTCGGCGTCTACAACAACATGGTCATCGGTCTCGGCATTTCGGGATTGGTGGCGCTTGGCCTCAACATGGCCGCCACGGCGCAGACCACCACGGGCAAGGTCGCCCTGACCCCGTTCGGCCAGATGCTCTACACCAGCCCCTTCAAGTGGGTGCTGATGTTGGCGCCGCTGGCGTTCATCTTCTTCTTCTCGTTCCGGATGGACCGGATGTCGGCCGCCTCGGCGCGCACGATGTTCTTTGCTTTCGCGGCGGTGATGGGCGCCTCGATGTCGACGCTGCTGCTCGTGTTCACGGGTGCCAGCGTGGTGCGGGTGTTCTTCATCACGGCGGCGACGTTCGGTGGCCTGAGCCTCTACGGCTACACCACCAAGCGCAGCCTGTCGGGCATGGGCTCGTTCCTGATCATGGGTCTGATCGGCCTGATCATCGCCTCGCTGGTGAACATCTTTCTCGCCTCGAGCGCGCTGCAGTTCGCGATCTCGGTGATCGGCGTGCTGATCTTTGCCGGACTGACCGCCTACGACACGCAGAAGCTCAAGGAGATGTTCCTCTACAGCGGCGCGGATGCCGAAGGCGCCGCCAAGCTCTCGGTGAACGGTGCCCTGACGCTCTATCTGGACTTCATCAATATGTTCCAGATGCTGCTGTCGCTGCTGGGTGACCGCCGCTAAGCGCTCCACCGATACGACGACACGAAGAAGCCCCGGTGAGAACCGGGGCTTTTTTTATGCGCGGGCCGGTGCTGCGTTCGGCGTGACCCGCATGTTGGTCACACCGCCCGCAGGGGCTTGTCGAGCACCGCCAGCACGCGGGCGAGGTCGTGCCCGCGCTTCATCACGAGGCCGGTGGCGGCGACGACCGCATAGGCACCCTGGCGCCGGGCCAGCCTCGGGTCCTTCTCGACGCGGTACAGCGGCATCTCCGACGTGCGGCGGTAAATCGAGAACACCGCCTTGTCCCGGCGGAAATCGATGGCGTAGTCGCGCCATTCTCCCTCGGCGACCCGGCGCCCGTAGAGATCGAAGATGGCGCGCAGTTCCGTGCGGTCGAAGGTCACCTGGGCGACGACGGGTGGCACGGGGAAGGGAACGACGCTGCCGCTGGGGTCCGTCTGTCTCTGGTCGCCGCCCGTCCTCTCGCTCAATCCTGGCTCCTCGGTTCGCGGTCGTCGGTTCTTGGGATGATGGGCCGGCGGCCGGCGGCCCGCAAGGGTTGCCGCCGGAAACACGGACCACGATTCCGCCGTGTTGGCGCCCTTGACAAGCCTTCATGAGAAGCCATCCCTGTGACGGAACCTCGTCGGTTCCGATGGCCGGATCGTCCCCCGATCTTCTACGGTCCCCCAGCCTTTCGGGGGGTGCCCGGCCCTTCGGACCGACACTCCAGAGGTTTCGAGACCCAAGGACTTCAGGCCGCCTCTTCGGAGTGCGGCCTTTTTTTCGGATCGATGCTGCGCCCTCCGCCGGCGTTTCGGGTATGCACGAGGGACGGGAGACGGGGCGCGGGACGGGTCGTGGTGCAATTCGATGCGGGTTTCCGGGCCGCCCTGGCGGATCTCGTCGCCTGGCGCCGCGACGTGCGCCGGTTCCGCGTCGATCCGGTGCCCGAGGCCGTGCTGCGCGAGTGCCTCGCCATGGCGTCCTCCAGCCCCTCGGTGGGCAACAGCCAGCCCTGGCGCTTCGTGAGGGTCGCCGATCCCGCCCGCCGTGCGGCGGTGGCCGCGAGCTTCGAGCGCTGCAACGCGGCGGCCGCCGCGAGCTACCCCGATGCCCGGCGCGCCGCCTATGCCCGCCTCAAGCTCGCCGGCCTGCGCGAGGCGCCGGTCCATCTGGCCGTGTTCTGCGATGCCGTCACGCCCATCGGCCACGGCCTCGGGCGGGCGACCATGCCCGAGATGCTGCGCTACTCCGTGGTCTGCGCGGTGCAGACCTTCTGGCTGGCCGCCCGCGCCCACGGTCTCGGCGTCGGCTGGGTCTCGATCCTCGAACCGGCCGAAGTGGCGGCCTGCCTCGACCTCCCCCCGGCCTACGAACTGGTGGCCTATCTCTGCGTCGGCTATCCGATCGAGGAGCACCTCGACCCGGAACTCATTCGCCACGGCTGGCAGGAGCGGACCGAAGACGCCGACCGCCTGATCGAGCGATGACGCCGTCGTGGTGAGCGAAGGTTTAAAGCCGAACCTCGATTTATCACGATCGTCGAGCGATGCTTTTGATCGTGATTGTCGAAACACGGGGACGGCCCCCGCCCAGTAACCGGACCGACAATCGCGAACGGCGATGGTCCCTGGACTTGCGGTGACGCTTGGACAGGAGACGGATCGATGATCGGGCGGACGGGTGTGTGGGCGGTTCTGACTGGCGCGGCGCTGATGGGATCGCCGCTGCAGGCGCGGGAGGTGGTGGCCTTCTCCGAAGGGGTGTCGCCGGGCACCGTCGTGGTGCGGACGGCCGAGCGCCGGCTCTACCTCGTCAACGGCGACGGCACCGCGATCCGCTATCCCGTCGCGGTGGGCAAGCCCGGCAAGCAATGGTCCGGGGCGACGCGCATCGACGGCAAGTACGTCGCGCCGGCCTGGTCGCCGCCCGCCGAGGTCAAGCGCGACAACCCGCGCCTGCCCGACGTGATCGCCGGCGGCTCGCCGAGCAACCCGATGGGGGCCGCCGCCATGACGCTGGCGGGGGGGCAATACGCCATCCACGGCACCAACCGGCCGAGCTCGGTCGGCACCTACGCGTCCTATGGCTGCATCCGCATGTACAACCAGGACGTGGTCGACCTGTTCGACCGGGTCGACGTCGGCACGCAGGTCTACGTCACGCGCTGAGGCCGGGCCCCGTCAGAAATCGACGGCGATGCCCTTCACCTCCCAGTCGGTGTAGCGCACCGGCTCGAGGCCGCCGCGGCCCTGCTTCTCCCGCGTCGCGGCGATGGCCTCGGCCCGGGCGTCGATGTCGGCGCGGCGCGCGGCGGCCTCCGCCAGGGCGCGCTCGGCCGCCGCCGGCAGCGGGGGCCGCGACACCGCCGTCGCTTCGCCGGCTTCGCTGGCGGGCGAATCTTTCGGCCTTTCGTCTTGCATCGACCTGAACCTGTGTGGAAGGGCGTCGGGTGAGCCCGGGCGACAGCCGGGCGTGATGCAAGCAAGGTGGCATTCATGGCGGCTCGCCGCAACGCGCCCGGTCCCGCGCCGGCGCTCGATTCCAGCGTCGCGGGTCTCGCCGCGCGCCAGGTCGCGCACGCGGCCGTGGCCGATCTCATCGGCAAGGATCGGGCCTTCGCCCTCGACGACGCCCTCGCCCAGGCCGACCGTGACGGGCGCCTCGAACCGGCCGATGCCGGGCTGGCCCGCGCCATCGCCACGGCGACCTTCCGCCGCTTCGGTTTCCTGCGCTGCGCCCTGCACGAGCGCCTGTCGCAGGGCCTGCCCGAGGACCAGCCGCGCCTCGTGGCGCTGCTCGCCACCGGGGCGGCGCAGATCCTCGACCTCAACGTCCCCGACCACGCCGCCGTCGACCTGTCGGTGCGCCTCGCCAAGGGCGATCCCCAGCTCCAGCACCTCGCCGGCCTCGTGAACGCGGTGATGCGCCGCGTGGTGCGCGAGCGCGCGGCCATCTTTTCCGCCAGCACCGATCCCCTCGGCGACAACACCCCCGGCTGGCTCGCCGCCCGCTGGCACGAGCGCTACGGACCGGAGACGGCCGCGGCCATCGCCGCCGCGCACCTGCGGGGTGCCCCCCTCGACATCACCGTCAAGGAGGATCCGCAGGCCTGGGCCGAGCGGCTCGGCGGCGTCCTCCTGCCCACCGGCAGCATCCGCCTGCACGACGTCCACGCGGCCGTCTCGGCGCTTCCCGGCTACGACGACGGCGCCTGGTGGGTGCAGGACGCCGCCGCCGCGCTACCGGCGCGCCTCCTCGGCGTGCGGCCGGGCGAGCGCGTCGCCGACCTCTGCGCCGCTCCGGGCGGCAAGACCGCCCAGCTCGCCGCCGCGGGGGCCGCCGTGACCGCCGTCGACCGGTCCGGGCCGCGCATGGAGCGCCTATCCGAGAACCTCGCACGGCTCGGCCTCACCGCCGAGATCCGCGTCGGCGACGCCCTGGCGCTGGGCAACGACGAGACCTTCGACGCGGTCCTCCTCGATGCGCCCTGCTCGGCCACCGGCACTATCCGGCGTCACCCGGAGGTGGCCTGGACCAAGGTCGAGGCCGACATCCAGCGTCTGGCCGGATTGCAGGCGCGCCTGCTCGACCGGGCCGCCACCCTGGTCCGGCCGGGCGGGCGGCTCGTCTATTGCACCTGCTCGCTCGAACCCGAGGAGGGCGAGGCGCAGGTGGCGCGCTTCCTCTCCCGCAACGCCGGCTTCGCGCGGGTTCCGATCCTGGCCGACGAGATCGGCGGATTGGCCGAGGCGATCGATGGCGAGGGCGACCTGCGCACCCTGCCCGCGCAACTCGACGGAGACGCGCCGGATCGTCAGGGCGGCCTCGACGGTTTCTTCGCCGCGCGGCTGACGCGCCTCGCCTGAGCCGCCGGCCCGTGCGGCCGATCCTTATGCTTAACCGCCGGTTAAGCCCCGTGGCGCTACCGTGAGCCTGGGACCATTCTGCAGCGCCCCCTTCGGCGATGCGTCGCCGAACGAGGAGACCACGTGGGTTGGGGCGCTGATCGCTGGCGGCTATATCGGCTGATCGGGGGCGAGGCCCTGCGCATGGTGCGCGGCGCCGTGCTTCGGCTGGGCGCCCGCCCGGACGTCCTGGCCGGTGCGCGGGTGACCGGCGTGGTGATCGCCCCCCACGACCTGCGCACCAGCGACGCCACCTTCGCCGACGACATCTATGCCGGCCTGTTCGTGTTCTCGGGCCGCTCGCTCTCGGTGAGCGGACGCTCGCCCTTCGATTACGCGCCCCCCTCCCCCGAATGGGCCGATGCGCTCTACGGCTTCGGCTGGCTGCGCCATCTGCGCGCCGCCGACACCGCGCTGGCCCGCGCCAACGCCCGTGCCTTCGTCGGTGACTTCATGGCCGGACGGGGCGACGCCGCCCTGGCGCGGCCGACGGCGGTGGCGGCGCGGCGCCTCATCGCCTTCCTGTGCCAGTCGCCGCTGGTCCTCGAAGGTGCCGACCACGCCTTCTACCAGGCCTTCCTCAAGACCCTCGGCCGCTCGGCGCGCGACCTGGAGCGCGACCTGCGCCGCACCGGCCTGCCGCAGACCCGCCTCGTCGCCGCGGTGGCCCTCAGCTACGCCGGCCTGTGCTGCGAGGGCATCCAGCCGATCCTGCGCCGCGCGACCCGTGTGCTCAGTCGCGAACTCGACCGCCAGATCATGCCCGACGGCGGGCACCGCAGCCGCGACCCGCGCTTCGCGATGGAACTGCTCCTCGACCTCCTGCCCCTGCGCCAGAGCTTCCTCAGCCGCGGCGTCGATCCGCCCGACGCGCTGCTGCGGGCCATCGACCGGATGCTGCCGCTGCTGCGGCTCCTGCGCCACGGCGATGCCTCGCTCAGCCATTTCAACGGCATGGGGGCCACGGCGGCCGACCACCTGGCCACCCTGCTCGTCTACGATGGCGCTCTGGCCCAGCCGATGATGCACGCGCCCCATTCCGGCTACGAGCGGCTGGAGGCCGGCCGCGTGGTGGTGGTGGCCGATGTCGGCGCACCGCCGCCGATGCTCGCCTCGGCGCGCGCCGGGGCCGGCTGCCTCTCCTTCGAGATGTCGAGCGGGCCCCAGCGCATCGTCGTCAACTGCGGTCTGCCGGCCAGCGGCCCGGAGCTGCGCCGCCTCGCGCGCAGCACCGCCGCGCATTCCACCGCCAGCGTCGCCGACACCTCCTCCTGCCGCTTCCTCGCCGGCGGCGCCTGGTGGGGCGAGGCCCGGGCGATCGACTGGCTCTCGAACCGGATCGGATCGGTGGTTCTGTCCGGCCCCCGCGAGGTCCGGGCCGAACGCACGCGCGACGGGCAGGCCCATGTGCTCGCCGCCCGCCACGACGGTTATGCGGCCGGCTTCGGGCTGATCCACGAGCGCCGCTGGCGGCTGCCGGCGGACGGACGTGCCCTCGAGGGCGAGGATTCCTTCGTGCGCGAGGGCAAGAGCAAGGACAAGGGCCGCCTGCGCACCCACGAGGTCGCGATCCGCTTCCACCTCCATCCGGGCATCGCGGTGCGGGGTCGGGCCGGCGACGGCCTCGAACTCGCGACCCCGCAGGGCGAGGTCTGGCACTTCGAGGCCGAATCGGACGAGGACGCCCTCGACGTCGCGATCGAGGAGAGCGTCTACTTCGCCGGCCTCACCGGCGCGCGGCGCACCGACCAGATCGTAATCTACGTCACGGTGGCCGCCGCGGCGCGGCTGCGCTGGCGCTTCGCCATGGTCGACGTGAGGCCGGCGTAAGATCGGGCCTCCCTGGCCCGGCCGGCCGGTTTCGTGCTACCCGCCGCAGCCCGACCCTTGTAAAAACGAGTTGCCGATGCCGTCCGATGCCGTGCGCATCACCCGCGCCCTCCTGTCCGTCTCCGACAAGACCGGCCTCGTGGAGTTCGCCCGCGCGCTGGCCGGGCACGGCGTCGCGCTGCTCTCCACCGGCGGCACCCACCGCGCCTTGCGCGAGGCGGGGCTGGCGGTGATCGAGGTCTCCGACGTCACCGGCTTTCCCGAGATGATGGACGGGCGCGTCAAGACCCTTCACCCGGCCATCCACGGCGGGCTGCTGGCGGTGCGCGCCAACCCCGAGCACCAGGCGGCCATGGCCGCCCACGGCATCGGGCCGATCGACCTCCTCGTGGTCAACCTCTATCCGTTCGAGGCGACGATCGCGCAGGATTGCACCGACGCCGAGGCGATCGAGAACATCGACGTCGGCGGCCCTGCGATGATCCGGGGCGCGGCCAAGAACCATGCTGACGTGGCGGTGGTGACGGATGTCGCCGATTATCCCGCCCTCCTCGCCGAGCTGGACGGCCGAGAAGGGACGCTGAGCAGCGTCACCCGGCGGCGCCTCGCGGCCAAGGCGTTCGCGCGCACGGCGGCCTACGACGCGGCCATCGCCAACTGGCTGGCGGCCCGCGCCGGCGAGCCGGAGACGGCGCCGTTCCGGGCCTTCGGGGGCACCCTGGCGCAGGGGCTGCGCTACGGCGAGAACCCGCACCAGGCCGCCGCCTTCTACCGCTCGCCGGGCAAGGCGCGGGCCGGCGTCGCGACGGTGCGCCAGCTCCAGGGCAAGGAACTGTCCTACAACAACCTCAACGACACCGACGCGGCCTACGAATGCGTCGCGGAGTTCGACCCCGCCGCCGCCGCGGCGGTGGCGATCATCAAGCACGCCAACCCCTGCGGCGTCGCCACCGGCACCACCTTGGCCGAGGCCTACGAGCGGGCGCTCGCCTGCGATCCCTCCTCCGCCTTCGGCGGCATCGTCGCCCTCAACCGGACGCTGGACGCCGACTCGGCGCGGCGGATCGTCGAGATCTTCACCGAGGTCATCATCGCGCCGGACGCCACGCCGGAGGCCGTTACCATCGTGGCCGCCAAGAAGAACCTGCGCCTGCTCCTGGCCGGTTCGCTGCCCGATCCGCGTGGCGCCGGCGAGACCGTGCGCACGCTCTCGGGCGGGCTGCTGGTCCAGGGACGCGACAACGCCGTCGTCGACGACATGGCCCTGCGGGTCGTGACGAAGCGCGCGCCCACCGAGCGGGAGCTCGCCGACCTGCTGTTCGCCTTCCGGGTCGCCAAGCACGTGAAATCGAACGCCATCGTCTACGCCCGCGACGGCGCCACCGTCGGCATCGGCGCCGGACAGATGTCGCGGGTCGATTCCTCGCGCATCGCCGCCTGGAAGGCGGCCGAGGCGGCCGCACGGGGCGGTGCCACCGAGAGTCTGGCCAAGGGCGCGGTCGTGGCCTCGGACGCCTTCTTCCCCTTCGCCGACGGCCTGATCGCGGCGGCGGATGCCGGCGCCACCGCGGTGATCCAGCCCGGCGGCTCGATGCGCGACGACGAGGTGGTGCGGGCCGCCGACGAGGCGGGCCTCGCCATGGTCTTCACCGGGCACCGCCACTTCCGGCACTGAGGGCATACGGGCGTCGCCGGTGGCCTCGCCCGCCGATCGGACTGCCGCTACGGTCGACGCACCATCACCGGAGCGTCCACCCACCATGACCGAGTCGTCCGCCTATCACACCCGGAGTGCGCGCTACGCCGTCGGGGAGGCGCTCGCCAGGGCGACGCCCCATGCCGAACATGCCGCCTGGCAGCCCAGGCCCGATCGGGCTCCCCTGGCGATCCTCGCCGAGAGCGACGCCGAGCGGCTGCCGGACCTGGTGCCGCGCCGCTACAAGCGGATGGCCGAGAGCCCCTTCACCTTCCTGCGCGGGGCGGCGGCCGTCATGGCCCGGGACCTCGTCGGCGCGGCCATGGCCGGCGTGCCGGTCCAGGCCTGCGGCGATTGCCACGTCGGCAACTTCGGGCTGTTCGTGAGCCCGGAGGGCCGTGTGCTGTTCGACATCAACGATTTCGACGAGACCCTTCCCGGCATCGACTTCACCGTCGACCTCAAGCGCCTCGCCACCAGCATCGTGGTGGAGACCCGGGCCGATGCCCATGCCGATGCGGACACCGCCCGTGCGGCGGCGCAGGCGGCGCTGCGGGCCTATCGCGAGCACATCCACCATCTGGCGGCGCTGGAGCCGCTCGCCTGCTGGCGCAGCAACATCGACCTCGACCACGAGGTGGCGCACATCGACGACGACGGATCGCGCGACGAAGCCGAGCGCGGTCTCGATGCCGGCCTGCACCAGGAGACCGTCAAGGCCGACATCCCCGAACTCGACCCCGCCACCCAGGACGGCCCGCCGGCGACCTGGCGCATCGCGGACAAGGGCAAGAAGGTGTTCCACGTCGCGCCCAACGGCGACCGCGAGCCGGTGGAGGATGCGCGCGCGGCCCTGATCGCCTATCCGGCCGGCCTCGCGCCGGAGCGGCGCGGCCTCGTCGAGCGGTACGCCCTGCGCGACGTCGCCTTCAAGGTGGTGGGCATCGGCTCGGTCGGCCGCGTCTGCGCGGTGGGGCTCTACACCGATGCCGACGGTGCGCCGCTGTTCCTCCAGGTCAAGGAAGCCCGGCAGTCGGTGCTGACGCCCCTCGTCCTGGCCAGCGCCCGTGCGGCGGCGACGGAGGGCTTGCGCGTGGTCGAGGGCCAGCGGGTGATGCAGGCGGCGAGCGACATCTTTCTCGGCGCGGCGCAATCCCCGACGAGTGGCCGCTCCTATTACGTGCGCCAGCTCAAGAACAAGAAGCTGTCGGACGTGGCCGACCTGATGTCGCGGACCGAGCCGAGGCGCTACGCCGCCCTGTGCGGGCGGACCCTGGCCCGCGCCCACGCCCGCTCGGGCGAAGCCTCGACCATCGCCGGATACATGGGCGAATCCGACGGCCTCGACGAGGCGATCGCGCGGTTCGCGATGACCTACGCGGATGAGACCACCGCGGACCACGCGGCGCTGCTCGCCGCGAGGGGGTGAGACCGTTCCCGCTCGAATCAAGCGGGAACGGTCTCACCAAGCCCGCGCGGCGCTCGAGCGAAACCGGCATCCGCTTTGCGAAGCTATCGAACGGATGTCGTATGACCCCGAGCTTCGGGCAGTGCCCCTGCGATCCGGCGCAGGCCGGCCCGCCCCAAAAGAAAAAAGGCCCCGTCGCAAGACGGGGCCCTTTCTCATGTCGCGGTGCGGTTCACCTCAGCGCGTGGGCGCCTCGTCGTAGGTGAAGATATCGCGGTCCTTGGTCTCCGGGATGAAGAGGGCACCGATGACCGCGGTCGCGAGGGCGATGACGATCGGGTACCAGAGCCCGAAGTAGATGTCGCCGGTCTGGGCCACCATGGCGAAGGCGGTGGCCGGCAGCAGGCCGCCGAACCAGCCGTTGCCGATGTGGTAGGGCAGCGACATCGAGGTGTAGCGGATACGCGTCGGGAACAGCTCCACCAGCGCCGCCGCGATCGGGCCGTAGACCATCGTCACGTAGAGGACGAGGATCGTCAGGATGCCGATGATGGTCAGCTTCTGGACCGTGAAGATGTCGATCATCTTGGCGAAGTTCGACAGGCCGTCCTTCGGGTCGATGGCGATCTTCACGATGCTCGGGTTGGTGGCCGTCGGGTAGCCGGCGGCGGTCAGCGCCGCACCCACGTCCTTGGCGAAGGCCGGATCGGCGGCGGCGAACTCCTTGCCGGCGACGGTCACGGTGGCCTTGGTGCCGGCGGCGACCGGCTCGGTGGTGTAGTTCACCGCGGAGCGGGCGAGCAGCGCCTTGGCGATGTCGCACGAGTTGGTGAACTTGGCCGTTCCCACCGGATTGAACTGGAAGGAGCAATCCGCCGGGTCGGCCTTGACCACCACCTGCGTGTTCTGCTGGGCCGCGTACAGGTCCGGGTTGGCCGCAGCGGTCAGCGCCTTGAACAGCGGGAAGAAGGTCAGGGCCGCGATCACGCAACCGCCGAGGATGATCGGCTTGCGGCCGATCTTGTCGGAGAGCGAGCCGAAGAACAGGAACCCGCCGGTGCCGAGGATGAGCGACCAGGCGATGAGCACGTTGGCCGTGAACTGGTCGACCTTCAGGATCGTCTGGAGGAAGAACAGCGCGTAGAACTGGCCGGTGTACCAGACCACGGCCTGGCCGGCGGTGAGGCCGAGGAGCGCGAGCAGCGCCCACTTGGCGTTGCGCCACTGGCCGAAGGCCTCCGAGAGCGGCGCCTTCGAGCCGGTGCCCTCTTCCTTCATCTTCTTGAAGGCCGGGCTCTCCTGCATCTGCAGGCGGATCCAGACCGAGATGCCGAGCAGTACGATCGAGACCAGGAACGGAATGCGCCAGCCCCAGGCGGCGAACGGCGTGATCGTGCCGGCGGTGCCATCGGCCAGGGTGGTGGCCACGGGGGCGTAGTTGGCGTTCACGTAGATCTGGGTGAACAGGATCACCATCAGCGACAGCAGCAGCCCGAGGGTCGCCGTGGTCTGGATGAAGGCGGTGTAGAAGCCGCGACGGCCGCGGGGGGCGTGCTCGGCCACGTAGACGGCGGCGCCGCCGTATTCACCACCGAGCGCCAGACCCTGGAGCATGCGCAGGGCGAGGAGCGCCACGGGGGCGACCCAGCCGACGCCGTACTCGTTCATGGTGGCGTAGGAGGGCAGCAGGCCGACGACGAAGGTCGAGATGCCCATGATCAGGATGGTGACGAGGAAGGTGTACTTGCGGCCGACGAGGTCGCCGAGCCGGCCGAACACCAGGGCGCCGAAGGGGCGCACGAGGAAGCCCGCGGCGAAGGCGAGCAGCGCGAAGACGTTGCGGGTAGCTTCCGGATAGGCCGAGAAGAACTGCGCGCCGATGATCGCGGCGAGCGAACCGTAGAGATAGAAGTCGTACCATTCGAAGACGGTCCCCAGCGACGAGGCCAGGATGACCTTCTTCTCTCCGGCGCTCATCGGTCGCGCCGCCTCCTCCGTCACCGGTGTCGCACTTGCAACAGCCATGGCCCCGTCCCTCCCAAGATCTTTTGTTTTGATTGTCGCGATGCGCCGGACCCGGCGCGGTTCAGATTAGGCGTCGATCGCCGCCGCGTCTGTGTCGACGGACTGCGGCGGGACCCGCATTTCCGCCACGCGGCGATACCGATACGGCCAAGTTACCGCAAGGTTTGACCGGGCCCAACAGTGAAAAGGAAATTTACCATCGACGCAAAGCATTTTGTAACAGCTTTGCACGAACGCGGCTGCCGGAGAGGGTCGCAAGTGCCCGGCAGCCGTGCAGTCGGGGTCTACTGGGCCCGGTTCTGACGGTTCTCGATCAGGTCGTCGACCACAGCCGGTTCGGCGAGGGTCGAGGTATCGCCGAGGGCCGAGAACTCGTCTTCGGCGATCTTGCGCAGGATCCGGCGCATGATCTTGCCCGAGCGGGTCTTGGGAAGTCCCGGCGCGAACTGGATCAGGTCCGGCGACGCGATCGGCCCGATGTCCTTGCGGACCCAGGTCACGAGTTCCTTGCGGAGCGCGTCCGACCCCTCCTCGCCCTCCATGAGGGTGACGTAGGCGTAGATGCCCTGGCCCTTGAGGCTGTGGGGGTAGCCCACCACCGCCGCTTCCGAGACCTTGGGGTGCGCCACCAGGGACGATTCGACCTCGGCCGTACCCATGCGATGGCCCGACACGTTGATGACGTCGTCGACTCGGCCGGTGATCCAGTAATAGCCGTCGGCGTCGCGCCGGCAGCCATCGCCGGTGAAATAGAGGTTGGGATAGGTCGAGAAGTAGGTCTGCTCGAAGCGCTCGTGGTCGCCGTAGACCGTGCGCATCTGGCCCGGCCAGCTGTCGGCGATGCAGAGGTTGCCCTCGCACGGGCCGTCGAGGGCCTTGCCCTCGGCATCCACGATCAGCGGCTGCACCCCGAAGAACGGCCGCGTCGCCGAGCCGGGCTTGAGCTTGGTGGCACCGGGCAGCGGCGTGATCAGGATGCCGCCGGTCTCGGTCTGCCACCAGGTGTCGACGATGGGGCAGCGCGAGTCGCCGACCACCCGGTAGTACCAGTCCCACGCCTCCGGGTTGATCGGTTCGCCCACCGAGCCGAGCACGCGCAGGCTCGCCCGCGAGGTCTTCTTCACGGGGCCCTCGCCGCCGCCCATGAGCGAGCGGATCGCGGTGGGGGCGGTGTAGAAGATGTTGACCTTGTGCTTGTCGACCACGTCCCAGAAGCGGGAGTTGGTGGGATAGGTGGGGATGCCCTCGAACATCAGCGTGGTCGCGCCGTTGGCGAGCGGCCCGTAGACAATATAGCTGTGACCGGTGACCCAGCCGACGTCGGCGGTACACCAGTAGACTTCGCCCTCGCGGTAATCGAAGACGTATTCGTGCGTCATCGCGGCGTAGACGAGGTAGCCGCCGGTGGTGTGGACCACGCCCTTGGGCTGGCCGGTGGAACCCGAGGTGTAGAGGATGAAGAGCGGATGCTCGGCCTCCACGGGCTCGGCCGGGCAATCGTCGGTGACCTGGGCGGCGGCCTCGTCGTAATAGACGTCGCGGCCCGGCTCCATCGGCACGGAGGTGCCGGTGCGGCGCACCACCACGACGTGGTCGACGGCATCGGGCCCGAGCCGGGCCAGCGCCGCATCGACGTTGGTCTTGAGCGGGACCTTGCGGCCGCCGCGCAGGCCCTCGTCGGCGGTGATGACGAGCTTGGAGGCACAGCCCTCGATGCGGCCGGCCAGCGAATCGGGCGAGAACCCGCCGAACACGATGGAATGGATGGCGCCGAGCCGGGCGCAGGCCAGCATCGCGTAGGCCGCCTCGGGGATCATCGGCAGGTAGAGGGTGACCCGGTCGCCCTTGGAGACGCCGCGATTGCGCAGCACGTTGGCCATCCGGCAGACCTCCGCGTGGAGCTCCCGGTAGGTGATGTGCTTGGATTCGTTCGGGTCGTCGCCTTCCCAGATGATCGCCACCTGGTCGCCGCGGCTCTTGAGATGGCGGTCGATGCAATTGACGGCGACGTTGGTGCGGCCGTCCTCGAACCATTTGATCGAGACGTTGCCGGGAGCGAAGCTCGTGGCCTTGACGCGCGAATAGGGCGTCGACCAGTCGATGCGCTTGCCGTGCTCGGCCCAGAACGCTTCCGGGTCCCTCACCGACGCCTCGTACATCGCCAGATATCCGGCGTTGTCGACACGGGCGCCGTCGCTCCATGCCGGGCTGACGTCCACGACCTTCTCGTCCATCGCGCGTTTCCCTGTTCCCGGTGCCCGATCGTATCGCGACAACGCGCGCAGCCGGTGCTTCCAGTGCCGTTCTTAGGCGTGCGCACAGGGCGGCGGCAAGGGCAAAAACGTCAATCGGGACAAGTGCTGAGCCACCCTCCCTCCCGGAGTGCCGGTCACGATCGCGGCGGCGGCGTCAGCTGCGATCGGCGCAGGGCTCGGTCCGGGCCGGCCAGTCGGGATGGGCGGCGCGGAAGGCGATGACGAGGGTGTCGAGGCGGGCATCGACGAGGGCGCGCTCCTGCGCGATCGGCGCCACCGAAGGCGCCCATTTGGCCCCGTCCCAGGTCTGCAGCGACAGGGCGGGACGGCCGCCGTGGTCGCGGCAATCGAAGCTCACCGCGCGGGCGAAGCCCGCGAGCCCGAGCTCCTTCCAGCGAATGCCGTCGATGGACAGGGTCTCGAACCCCCGCCTGATCCCGTCGCCCGTGAGGCCGCCCTGTGTTCGCCCATGCCCCCGGATCGCCTCGGCGAGCAGGACCGCGCCGTAGACGCCGCGGTTGTAGAGAGGTTCGCCGGAACCGTCTTTTGGCGTGCGCGAGAGGCCGCGGTCGATGACGTGCACGTCGATCTCGTCGAAGGCTGGGAAGTGGTCGCCGAAGGCGTGGCGGCTGACCTCGCGGAACCCGCGCGCGCCCGTGCCGAGCCGGTGCAGCACGGCGTCGTCGGGCCAGTGCAGGGCCACCAGCCTGTCCGGCGGCATGCCCGCCGCCAGGGCGTCCTCGACGGCCGTGTCCGCCTTGGGGCCGCGCCCGAGCAGGACCAGATAGTCCGGTCGCTGCGGTCCCAGGTCGCGCAGGCCGCCGGCCTCGCCGGACAGTGCGTAGAACCTCGGCGTGAAGCCGAGCCGGGCGGCGAGGTCGCGCATCACGTCGAGGGAGGCGGGATCCGCCGTCTCGGCGTCGTGGACCAGCCCGATCGAGAGGCCCGTCAGGTCGGCTTCGCGGCCGGTGAGATCGGCGATGGCACGAACGGCGACGGTGATGCCGCCCAGGGTCGCGTCCGACGGGTTGAACAGCCAGGGCATCACGTCGCCGCGGGTGGCCACGGCGAACCCGTCCGCCAGGGACAGCAGCGGAACGCGGGCTCGCCCGGCGACGGCGGCCAACGCCCGCGTTGTCGCCCGTTCGGTGGCCAGCACCACGACGGCGCCGGCCGCCACGGCCTGTCCGTGGCAGGCGGCGGCCTTCGCCTCATCGGCACCGACCTCGCATTCGAGGATCGTGAGGGGGCGGCCCGCGACGCCGCCGTCGCGCCGGTCGAGCATCGTGAGGTAGTCGCGCGCACCGTTGGCGATGCGGGTGCCGCTCGCGGCCGCCGGCCCGGTGCGGTCGGTCAGCAGCGCCACCACCAGCGGCTCGCCCAAGGCGGTCGTGGCCGCCAGCATCGCGGCGATGCCGGCGATCCATCCCGCAGATCTGGCCATGCCGCTCGCTCCCCGCCCCGCACCGGTCCAGACCGGTACCGGAGGGCGAACCACGGCCCGGGCGCCCTGGCAAGGGCGTCGCGGGCGCCGGTTCAGGCGCTGAGGGCCGGGGGGAACAGCATCTCGACGAGGGTGCCCTCGTCCTTGTGGCTGGTGATGCGCAGGCGCCCGCGGTTGGCCTCCACCAGGGCCTTGGTCAGCGGCAGGCCGAGGCCGGTGCTGCCCCGCGGCGTCGGCGCGGCGGTCTTGCGGTAGGGTTCGAGCACGGTCTCGACCTCGTCGGGCGTCATGCCGACGCCGGTGTCGCGGACCCGCAGGGCGATCTCGCCGCGGTCGGCCATGGTGGTGGAGACGATCACCTGCCCACCCGCCTGGGTGAAGCGGATGGCGTTGGCGATCACGTTCAGGGCCGCCTGGCGCACGGAGGGCTCGTCGGCCACGAGGCGCGTCAGGTTCTCGGAGAAGCTGGTGCGGATCACGATCCGGTCCCTGGCGGCCTGTGGCAGCATCATCGCCACGCAACTCGACACGATGTCGTTGAGCGGCACCTCGGTGAAGGCGAGGTCCCGCCGCCCGGCCTCGAGGCTCGCCAGATCGGCGAGATCCTTGACGACGGCGAGCACGTGCTCCCCGGACGCCCGGATGTCGTGCAGGCACTCCCGGTACCGCTCGTTCTCCAAGGGGCCGAACTGCTCGGTGAGCATCGCGTCGGTGAAGCCGAGGATCCCGTCGAGGGGGGGGCGGACCTCGTGGTTGATCTTGGCGAGGATCTCGGACTTCAGCCCGGCCGCCGCCCGGTCCGGCTCCGCCTCCGTCTGCATCGCGCGCAGCAGCAGGAGCGATCGTCTCTCGCCTGCTCCGCTCAGGGGGACACGGCGCATCTGGAGGGTGAGCGGGCCGTTCGCGCCCTCGACGACGACCTGGCGCGGCTCCGCGCCGTCCGGCACCCGCGCGCCGGGGCGGTGGGCGACGCCGGACAACAGCGACGCGACCCCCGCGCCGACGACCTCGCGCGCATCGAGGCCGAGCAGCCGCGCCGCCGGCCTGTTGACGCCGAGGATGCGGCCGGCGGCATCGAGGGTGACGACGCCGTCGTCGAGGCTGTCGAGCACGGCCAGGACCTCGGCGGACCGGCGTCCCGCGAAGTCCTGCGCCACCCGCGCCGCGGCGAGGGCGACGTCGGGGGCCTCGGCGGCGACCTCGCGGATCAGAAGCAGCTCGGCCGATCCGCCCTGCCACGGGATCTCGCAGCGCGACACCGACACGCCGACGCTGCCGCCCTCGCGGCGGAACAGCAGCGCCGGGCTTTCCACCCGCGCCAAGTCCTCCGGTGGCCGGCCATGGAACAGGCGCGCGAGCCCCCCGGCGGCCACCAGGCCGTCGATGTCGGCGAAACCCGCCAGCGTCAGCATCGTCGGGTTGGCGAAGATCGGATGTCCGGCGCGGCAGACCAGCACCGCCGCCGGGAGCCGGACCAGGATCGCGATCGGATCGGCGCGCGCCTCGTCGCCGGGCGCGTCCGGTTCGGGCGCCCGCGGAACGGGGGCGGGAAACGGCATCACGTCGCCGCCGGGACCGTCGCGCCTTTCCGCGGTCCGGTCGGGTTCGTCGCCGGCGAAGCGCGCGCCGAGCGCCCGCGCGATCTCGCGAAAGGCATCGTGCTCGTCGCCCGACAGATGCGGATCGGACGCCACCGCTCCGATCTCGACGGGCTCGTCCGCCGGCGGTGGCGTCGGGCCGTCGGCGATCACGGACACGGCCGGCTCCGTCACCGGATCCGAAGCCTGCGGAGCCGGATCGTCCAGCGGCTCGGCAGGGCGCTCGTCGACGGGGAGCGGGCGCAGCAGCCCGAAGCCGCCGTAGCCCGAGAACGGTTGCCCGGCGCGGGCCAGGGGCGTCCCGGAAAGCTCCATCTCGAACCGAGCCGGGGAGCCCGGCCGGCGCAGGACGAGGGAGATCGCCCTGAAGGTCCGTTGCTGCGCCAACGCGGCGAGCAACCCCTCGGCATCGGTCAGCACCCGCGATTCGGCGAGGCCCTGCCACGATGCGCCGAGCATCGCCGATTGCACCAGCGCACCGGCCGGGCCTGCGATCGCGCCGAGGCGATCCTCGCCGTCGCTGCGCCAGGTGAAGCGCGCCGGCCCCTCGGCCGGTATCGTCGGCTCCGCCTCGGGTTCCGGCTGGGCCGCGGGTGGCACGACCCGCCGACCGACCGGCGCTTCGGCCGCGGGCCGGAGGCGGGGGAGACGGCCGGTGACGATCAACGCGATGACGGGGCCGCCCTCCCCGTCCGCCCTGACGACGAGGCAGGTGGCGGAGGGCTGGATACGGCGGCGATCGAACTGGAGCCGGGCCAGGGCCGGACCGTCGCCGCTCAGCCCGATCCGGCCGACCTGGGCCTTCAGCCCGACCGCAGGGTCGATGCGATCGCCGGCCCCGGCCAGTCCCGCCCGCAGGGGTGCTGCCGCCTCGGACGCATGGAGGATCGCTTCCGCAGCCGCGTCGAGGATCAGCAGCGCGCAGCCCGGCGCGGCCAGGAACGGGCCGAGCCGGCGGTCGTCGGCCCACCGCGCCAAAACCACGCCGAGGGCATCGGCGCCACCATCGCGATCCTCGCGCTGCTCCCGATTGGACATTCAAACCCGTTTTGCGTCACACCAATGCGGTCTGCGACCGTTAGTACGGCATTGCGCACCAGGATGTCGGCACCTAAGGGAGCCAACACACGTTTACGCGATGTCAACCTTAATGCGCTCGGCCCGGCTGTCATAGGCGAACGAGCGTGTTATTGTGCAGCGCACAACGATGCATCAACAAGCAAGTCCGAGGAGACGATCATGAGCAACATTCCGTCCTACGAGGTTCCCGCCGAGATGCGCGATTTCGCCGAGAAGAGTGTCGATCAGGCTCGCAAGGCTTTCGATTCCTTCATCGGCGCCGCCCGCAAGACCGCCGAGACGGTCCACGGCTCCACCGAGACCGCCCGCACCAGCGCCCAGGACATGTCGGCCCGCGGCTTCGAGTTCGCCGAGCAGAACGTGACCGCCGCCTTCGACCTCGCCCAGAAGCTCGTGCGCTCCCGCGACGTCCAGGAGGCGATGCAGCACCAGGCCGAGTTCGTGCGCAACCAGTTCGCCGCGATCCAGGCCCAGGCCAAGGAGTTCGGTGGCCTCGCCCAGTCGGTGATGCAGCAGAGCGCCGAGAAGGCGAAGTCCGCCATGGAGCAGGGCGCCCAGCAGGCCCGCCAGGCGATGGAGCAGGGCACCGAGCAGGCTCGCAAGGCCGGCGAGGACATGCAGAACGCCGCCCGCAACGCCACCAACTGATTCGCGGACCCAAGTCCGTCGGTGATCCGTCCGTGACGGCCGGCCCGCCCCACGCCATGGGGCGGGCCCTTTCGTGTCCGACGGGTTTTTCGGGGTCCGGCGCCGGGCGCCGCCTTTTTTCGGGCATGGCGGGGCCATAACGCCTGCCTCGCGGCCCGCACATCGCGTTCTCGGGGGCCGGATCCTCACAGGGGCGACCACAGCCATGCGTCTTGCCTATCGAATCGGTCTCAGCGCCGTGATCCTCGCCAGCGCGATCGGATCGCAGACGGCCAGCGCCCAGTACTACGGCGGCTACGACCGTCCGCCGCCGCCCCGCTACCAGGAGGACGACGGCTACGACCGTCCGCCGCCGCGCCGCCGCGCCGTCGGACTGAACTGCGACGCCGTCCAGTCCGGTATCTCCGGGCTGCAGCCGTTCTCCTGCCCGCTGCCCGGGCCGAGGCCGCTCGGCGCCCGCTGCTTCTGCGACATGCCGATCGCCTCCTTCAGCGCGCCGCAGACGGCGGTGGGACGGGTGGTCCCATAGGACATCGGAACGCAGGACGGCCGCGCCGCCCCGTGAGAGCGACGCGGCCGTTCTGCAGATTCGGAAGAACCGCGGTTCAGTTCAGGACGACGACCTTGGCGCCGACCTTCACGCGCTCGTAGAGATCGGTGACGTCCTCGTTGGTCATCCGGATGCAGCCGGACGAGACCGCCTGGCCGATCGTGTCGGGCTCGTTGGAGCCGTGGATGCGGTACTCGGTATTGCCGATGTACATCGCACGGGCACCGAGCGGGTTCTCGACACCGCCGGCCATGTAGCGCGGCAGGTCGGGACGACGGGCCAGCATCGCGGCCGGGGGCGTCCACGACGGCCACTCGCGCTTGGCGGTCACGGTCTTGGTGCCGGACCAGGTGAAGCCGGGGCGCCCGACGCCGACGCCGTAACGGATCGCCTCGCCACCCGGCAGCACGAAGTACAGGCGCCGCTCGGCGGTGGAAACGACGATGGTGCCCGGCTTGTAGTTTGCATTGAACGCGACGAGCTCGCGGGGGATCGGAGCCACCTGCGCCTGGGGTGCCGCCTGGACCGAATAGCCCCGCGATCCGTAGCCCGGCTCGACGCCGCGCGGCGCGGTATAGGGGTCGTAGGCCGGATCCGAGTAGTATTCCTCGCCGGCGTTGGTCTCGAATGGATCGTAGGGCGCTGCCGTGACCGGCGACGCGCCGAGAACACAGATCCCGATGATGCCTGCACCGAGAACGCCCGCGAGGGCCGTAGCCAAGGTCTTCATGATGGAACCCTTACCTGCGCGATAACCTTTGCCATACAAGCGTGGGCATAGCCGGCGGGTTCCCTGGTCTGTCGTGTTTTCGCGCACCGCGATGGACGCATGGTGAAAGGCGGATGTCTGGCGGCGATCGAAGGCAATGTCGCCGTCGAAACGTCGGGCCGACGCCGCGATCCGTAGCTCCCGTCAGGCGGTGCGCAGCCCGGCCGCCGCCGCGGCGTTGCGCCGGATCGTGTCGGGGTCCGGGGTGCCGGCCGGGACCACCCAGCTCCCCCCGACGCACAGGACGGACTTGAACGCGAGCCACTCCGGGGCCGAGGCCTCGGTGATGCCGCCGGTGGGGCAGAACCGGACCTGACCGAACGGCCCTGCCAGGGCCTTGAGCGCCTTCAGGCCGCCGGCGGCCTCCGCGGGAAAGAACTTGAACCGGTCGAGCCCGTGGTCGAGCCCGCGCATGATGTCGGCCGCATTGGCGATGCCCGGCAGATAGGGAATTCCGCTGTCGAGGGCGGCCCTCGTCAGCGGATCGGTGAGGCCGGGGCTGACGACGAAACGCGCGCCGGCCGCGAGCGCGGCGTCGAGGTCCCTGCCGTTCAGGACGGTGCCGGCGCCGACGACGGCCCCCTCCACCGTGGCCATCTCGCGGATGACCTCGAGGGCGGCGGGCGTGCGCAGGGTGACTTCGAGGGCGGTGAGTCCCCCCTCCACCAGTGCCTGCGCGATGGGGATGGCGTCGCGGGCATTCTCCACCACGAGGACGGGGATCACGGGGACGGAGCGCATCAGGGCGTCGATGGCGGACATCGGAAGTATCCTCGGCTGAAGGTGTCGGTGCCCTCCCCTGTCGCGGGGAGGGCGGAGGCGCGATTTACAGGCCGGCCGCCGCCAGCATCGCGGAGGCGCCCTGCTCGGCCCCGTCCGCCCCCTGGCGCATGAAGGCGAAGAGTTCGCGCCCGGTGCCGAAGGCGGGAGGGGGCGCCACCGCGTCCTCGCGGGCGGCCCATTCCGCCGGATCGACCAGGGCCACGAGGCTCCCCTCCTCCGCGCTGAGGCGCACGCGATCGCCGTCGCGCAGCTTGGCCAGAGGGCCGCCGCCCAGGGCCTCGGGGCTCAGGTGGATCGCCGCGGGCACCTTGCCCGACGCCCCCGACATCCGCCCGTCGGTGACCAGCGCCACCCGGAAGCCCCGGTCCTGGAGCACGCCGAGCTGGGGCGTGAGCTTGTGCAGTTCGGGCATCCCGTTGGCCTTGGGGCCCTGGAAGCGCACCACCACCACCACGTCGCGTTCGAGTTCCCCGGCCTTGAACGCGGCGAGCACGTCGTCCTGGTCGTCGAAAACACGGGCCGGGGCCTCCACCGTCCAGCGCTCGGGATCGACCGCGCTGGTCTTGAAGGTGGCCCGGCCGAGGTTGCCCTGGACCAGCCGCATGCCGCCGTCGGCCTTGAAGGCGTTGGCCGGCGCGCGCAGGATCGACTCGTCGTGCGAGCGGTCGGGGGCGTCCTCGAAGACGAGGTCGTCCTCGATCAGCTTGGGGTCGCGGGCGTGGTCGCGCAGGCGCGTGCCGGCCACCGTGAGGATGTCGTCGTGCAACAGCCCGGCGTCGATCAGGCTGGCGATGACGTAGCTCATGCCGCCGGCGGCATGGAAGTGGTTCACGTCGCCCGAGCCGTTGGGGTAGACCTTGGCCACCTGCGGCACCACCGCCGAGAGCCGGTCGAAATCCTCCCAGTCGAGGACGATGCCGGCGGCGCGGGCGATCGCCGGCAGGTGGATGGCGTGGTTGGTGGAGCCCCCCGTGGCGAGCAGGCCGACCACGGCGTTCACGATCGCCTTCTCGTCGACGCAGAGCCCCAGCGGCCGGTATGCGTTGCCCTGCGCGCCGATGGCCGCGAGGCGATGGACGGCCGCCCGCGTCACCGCCTGGCGCAGCTTGGTGCCCGGATTGATGAAGGAGGCGCCGGGCATGTGCAGGCCCATCACGTCCATCATCATCTGGTTGGAATTGGCGGTGCCGTAGAAGGTGCAGGTGCCGGCCCCGTGGTAGGAGGCCGACTCGCTCTCCAGGAGTTCGTCGCGCCCGACCTTGCCCTCGGCATAGAGCTGGCGGATGCGCTGCTTCTCCTTGTTGGCGAGCCCGGAGGGCATCGGCCCGGCCGGGATCAGGATCATCGGCAGGTGGCCGAAGCGCAGGGCTCCGATCAGGAGGCCCGGCACGATCTTGTCGCAGATGCCGAGAAGCGCCGCGCCGTCGAACATCCCGTGGCTGAGGGCGACGGCGGTGGAGAGTGCGATGGTGTCGCGCGAGAACAGCGACAGCTCCATGCCGCGCTGGCCTTGGGTGACGCCGTCGCACATCGCCGGCACGCCGCCGGCCACCTGCGCCGTCGCCCCGACCTCGCGGGCGAACAGCTTGATCTGCTCCGGGTAGCGTCCGTAGGGCTGATGCGCCGAGAGCATGTCGTTGTAGGCGGTGACGATGCCGATGTTCATCGACCGGCCCGCCTTGATCGCCGGCTTGTCCTCGCCCGAGGCGGCAAAGCCGTGGGCGAGGTTGCCGCAGTTGAGCATCGGCCGATGGACGCCCGAATCGCGCTCGCGGGCGATCAGGTCGATGTAGGCCGTTCGCGAACGCTGGGAGCGCGAGACGACCCGCTCGGTGACGGCGGCGATCTCGGGGTGAAGCTCGGTCATGCCGTGTCCTGCCTTGCCATGTCCTACCTTGCGGGCTCCGCCCATGCAGGCCCCCGCCCCGGGGGCGAGCCTGCCTTGCGCGCGTGAAAAAGCCCGTTCACGATCTTCGCCGCGACGGGCGATCTCCTGGGATAGATCGGTCGATCGCCGGTCCAATCAACGGCGGCCGCCGTCGATGACCGCCGGGGTCGAGCAGGTTTCACGCCAATCCCGCCCGATCCGGCCTCCGTCGCGCCGCCCCGGGCGGTCTGTCCCGATCGACCCCTGCCCGATCGACCCCTGCCCGACGATCCATGGCCCAACGACCCTTGGCCCGATCCACTCTCGCGTCCGCGAGCGGCGCGAGACCTATCCATCGCTGCCCCATTCCGACAGAAGGACCCTCAGGCCGATCCAGCCGTCGCCGACCCATCCGTCCAGGAGTTCACGATGAGCCTTTTCCACGATCTCGTCGATCGGTTCACCCAGAGCGTCACAGCCTACGTCGGCGACAAGGCGCTGATGCTGGCCGCCGTCTCCGCGGCCTCGAACGTCATCGTCGCCGACAGCGAGGTCGACGACGAGGAGGTGGAGACCGCCCTGGCGGGCATGCGCGCCAACCCGATCCTGCAGAAGGGCTACGACACGCTGATGCTGGAGACCGAGCTGTTCGACGGCATCGCCCGGGCCCGCACCCGCGCCGGGCGCGCCGAGAACCTCGGCCGGGTGGCCGCCATCGTCGACCGGGACATCGAGCAGCGCAACAACGTGTTCCTCATCGCCGCCGACGTCGCCGACCACGAGGGCATCAGCGACGTCGAGCGCAAGGCCCTGGCGGAGGTCGCCGCCGCCCTCGCCGTCGACATGGAGGCCCTGCTCCGCGCCTCTCCGGTCAAGGTCGTGCCCGCGCCCTGACGCGGCGGCGCGAGCCCGCAGCGTGGCGGCCTGTCCCTGCCGCCGGCCTCGGTGTTCGCCGGTGGCCGGCGACGGCGTCCACGCCCTGTGCCCGCCGGGCCGCGCGGCCTGTCCGGTCCGCCGGACACCAACGTCCCGGCACCCGAGGTCGGTCGACAAAGGTCCCTCATGCCGAGGGAAAAGGGCGTGGCCGCCACGATTTCTTCATCGATCTGTCCTTTCCTGCAAGCTATTGCCCCGAAGTCTCTTGCTCCGAAGCAACCTTGCCCCACAGCACCCTTGCCCCGAAGCACCCTTGCCGGCCGCCGATGCCGCGCTCGGGGAGAGGTGACGCGTGACCCTGTCGTTCCAGCCATCCCAGCCGCCCGGTGCCGCCCCGGCAGGGGACGCCGCACCCCGAGACGGAGCGCCGCCCGCGGTGCCGCTCAGCCCGAAGGAACAGGGGCTGTCGGGTCTCGCGTCGGCCAAGCGCGGGAGCGATTCGGTCGAGGGCATGTTCGCGGATTCGTCCGGCGCCTCGCCGAGCCCGGGGGCACTGCCCCTCTGGCTGCTGCTGGTCGGACGCGAGGCGGTCCATCGGCGCTGGGGGCTCGTCACGGGCGCGGGCCTGGCCTGGGCGGCGCTGGGCGGCGCCCTGGTGATCGACGCCCTCGACGGCGCCACGCATGTGCCGGACCGCTGGTTCGGCCTCCTTCTCGTGATCGAGGCGGTGAGCTCGCTGGTGCGCGGCCTCGTCGCCACCGGCGCCGCCCGGCGCCTGCGCCTTCTCAAGGCCGGGCTGCTCCTCGTGGTCGCGGTGCTGACGATCCTGGCGTCCTCTTCGAGCACGTTCCTGTTGGCGATGCTGTTCGGTACGGCCTTCCTGTTCGACGGCCTGTCGCGGATCGTCCTCTCGCAGGTGCTGCGCTTTCCCGGATGGCGCGGGTCGGTGGCGCATGGCGCGCTCGGCGTGGTCCTGGGGATCCTGACCCTGCAGCCCTGGCCGACCTGGTACGCCGGCACGGTGGGGTTCAGCATCGGCGCCTTCCTGGTTCTGGCCGGGATCAAGGTCGCGCTGCTCGGCCTGCGCCTGCGGCGCGAGCCCGAACAGATGCCGGCTTCGACCCCGGCGAGCGGATCGGACGCCCTCACCGTCTACGTCTGGACGCCCACCGGCACGGCCACGATCCCGGCCCGGCGGCGGCTGGTGCATCGCTACGTCGTCTCGGTGAACGGCGGCGGCCACATCTCCACCGGCCACGCGGCGCTGGAGCTGGCGGAGCGGCCCGGCGGCGACGGGCCCTTGTACGTGAGCCACTACCCCGCCGTGGAGATCGACCGGTCGCCGGGCAACCTGCGCGCGACCCTGCGTGCGGGCCCCGAGAACAACGTCTCGGGCCGTTTCCTGCCGAGCTACCGCGAGGAGGCCGACGACTGGTGCGAGGCCACGGTCACGGTCACGCTCACGGGCGTCGACGGCGCCCGCCTGCGCACCTTCTGGGAGGCGTACCGCCGGGACGCGACCTACAACCTCGTTGGGCGCAACTGCTCGACGGGGGTCGCCAACGCCCTCGACGCCGCGGTGGAGGGCAGCTTCAGCCGCGACGGCACGCCGTGGCGCAGGCTGGCCCAGGCGGCCCTGAGCCCGGAATTCTGGGCGGCCGCGCTCATGCGCAACGGCGCAGGCGCGATGACCTGGACGCCCGGCCTCGTGCTCGATTATGCGCGGGCGCTGAGCGCGCTCGTCGATCCCGTCGCGCCGGTACCGGCCGTCCGCTGGCAGGGCGTCAGGCGGCGGCTGTTGCGCAACTGGCGGGCCGAGACCGTCGCGCGCAAGCGCGGCGTGCTGGCGGCGGCCGAGGCCTCAGCGGCGCCGAAGGTCGCGTGAGATCGCCAGCATCACCGCGAGCGTGTCGGCCTCGTCCTGCTCGGCCCCGTGGTCGCTGAGCTTGACGATGACCGTCCCGGTATCGCGATTGACGTAGACGTATTGGCCGTAGACGCCGATGGCCGAGATGTCCTCGTCGCCCTCCGGCACGTGCCACCATTGCGCCGAGTAGGGCCAGCCGTCGACCTCCCGCCGCGCCGGCGTCTCGATCCGCTCGATCCAGCGCCGCGGAACGACGCTCGCCGAGCCGACCGCGCCGTGGTCGGCCACCATCAGGCCCAGGCGGGCGAAGTCGCGGGCGACCGCGTTGAGGCAACAGAACGCCTTCTCCGTCCCGCCCGGCCGGTCGAGGTTCCAGC
Organism: Methylobacterium sp. Leaf466; assembly: GCF_001425565.1. Lineage (NCBI taxonomy): Bacteria > Pseudomonadati > Pseudomonadota > Alphaproteobacteria > Hyphomicrobiales > Methylobacteriaceae > Methylobacterium > Methylobacterium sp. Leaf466. Next base: position 69,030 of record NZ_LMRC01000012.1, read on the forward strand.
TCGCGTCCCCCTGTGCCCCCATGGGCCTCCAGATCCGCTCCGACAGGAGGTCGGAAAGCGGCCTGCCGTGGACCTCGGCGAGGATCAGGCCCAGGACCTGGGTGTCGATGCTGCGGTACTGCCCGGTGCTGCCGGGGCTCGACGACAGCACGGCGTGCTCCCTCACGAAGGCTCGCAGGTCGCGCGTCAGGTACATCCCCGCGGTGCCGACGAGCGGGTGCCAGGGGTCGTAGTTCTCCGGCACCGCGAGGCCGCTGGTCATGTCGAGGAGGTCGCCGACGGTGATGCGGCCGAAGACCGGAGCCGTGCGCAGGTCGGGCAGGAGGTCGGAGACGTGGTCCGTCTCCTTCAGCCGGCCATCGGCGATCGCCCGTCCGACCAGCAGCGAAACCACCGATTTCGCCACCGACCAGGACGGGAACGATGTCTCGGCGTCGAAGCCGGGACGGTACCATTCGTGGACGAGGACGCCGTCCTGGGTCACCAGGAGGGCATTGGTGTGCGTTGCCGCCAGCATGGCGCCGAGGGGGACGAGCGTGTCCTTCCAGGGGACACGATCGAGGATCGGGCGGGGTGCGAGGGTGAGGATCCGCGGCGTGCGCGACGCCGCCACCGGTCGGCTCGCGAACCAGGCTCCGGCGGCGGAGGGTTCGACGACGGCCAGGGCCGCCAGGGTGACCGGATTCGGCACCCCGAGGACGGCCGTGGCCGCCCATGCGAGGCCCCCCAGGCCGAGCAACGGCAGGCCGAGGCGCGAAATGAGCCGCTTGGGGGACGGATGCACCTGACGGCAACCCTTCTCGCGGGACGACGACGTGGGGCCGTGCGTGCGGCGACGCCCGGCGGTCACGATGGCGGCGGTGGTACGCGCGTCGCCCGTTCAGTGATGCGCGGTCTGGCCCGATGCCAGGATCGCCACGCCCAGGGCGATGACGGCGATGCCGGCCATCATGGTGACGGAGATCGGCTCGTCGAACAGGAGTGCGCCGCCGAGAGCCGCACCGACCATGCCGACCCCGGCCCAGATGGCGTAGACCACCCCGATCGGCAGCATGTTCATGCTGTTGGACATCAGCCAGAACGCCGTGCCGTACCCCACCGCCACGATGATCGTGGGGATCGGCTTGGTCAGCCCGTCGGCGGCCTTGAGGGCGAGGGTGGCCGTGACCTCGGCGCTGATGGCGAAGGCGAGCAGCAGGTAGGGGTTCATGGGCAGGGCGTCCGTGGAAGCGGCGGGCCGACGGAGCGCCGGATGAGGTTTGCCTCCGACCACTGCAACCGGACCCGTTAAAGTCCGGTTCGAGAGGGCGCGACGGCGACCGGTTTTGCCCGACCCCCTACCGGCTCGCACGCATCGGGAGCGGTGGCCCTCGGCTTGCCTCCCGAAGGCGGCGGCCGTCGTAGGAGGCGTGCAATCATCCCGATGGGATCGCACCGGTTCCGTGTGGTACCGGGGTGACCTGGAACGACACCCCGTCGCACCGGTATCTGCAGGACCACGTCCGACCGGGACCATCCGTCCGCCGCCCCCCGGAGTTTGCCACGTGTCGCGATTGGCGATCGTTCCCAGCGTCATCGAAACGACGGATCGGGTCGAGGCCCGGTGGGCGTTCGAGTTCTGGCGCTCCACGGCCCTCGCCCCCTTCGGCGACGTGGCGCGCGTGCGTCCGGACGGCCCGTTCCGCGCCAGGCGCCTCGCCGTCGCACAGGCGGACTGGGTGATGACGCGGACGGTCAGCAGCCCGGTGGGGCTGACGTTCGGGCGCCGCCACGTCGACCGGAACGCCCCGGAGACGGTGGTGGTCGGCCTGGGGCTCGACGGGCTCGGGTATCACGAGCAACGCGGCCGCGGCGGACGGATCGGAGCCGGAACCGTCAGCTTCCTGTCGCGCAACCGGCCCTTCGTGGCGGGCACGCACTGCGACTACGAGGAACTACGGCTCGCCGTGCCGCGCCGGACCTTCGAGGCCTGGGTCGGCGAGGCCGATGCCTTCGCAGGCCGCCTGATCGCGGATGAAGCCGCGAGCGGCGCGTTCCAGACCTGTTTTCGCGCGTTCGCCGCGTCGGTCGCCTGGCTCTGCGAGGACGAGGCGCGGATCGCCGTGGAAGGCGTGCTGCACATGCTGCGTAACCTCGCCCGGGATCCGCACGCTCCATCCGGCGTGCAGGTCTCGCGCGAGGCGGTCCTCGCCCTCGCCCGCGCCCATATCGCGCGGCGGATGCACGACCCCGGCCTCGACCCCGACGAGATCCACACGGTGCTCGGGCTCTCCCGCGCCCATCTCTACCGGGCGTTTTCGGACACCGACGGCGTGGCGGCGGCCATCCGCGAGGCGCGCCTCCTGCGCGCGCACCGGCGCCTGACGTCGCCGACCGGCGACCGGCCGAAGATCGCCACCATCGCCTATGCCTGCGGTTTCACCGACGTGCCGACCTTCAACCGCGCCTTCCGCAAGCGGTTCGGCCACGCGCCCGGCGAGCTTCGCGCCGATCGCCCCTGAACCGGCGGCGGCCTCCGCCAACGGGGCTCGGCGGGGGCTCATCTCAGGTGGTAGGACACCCCCGCGATCAGGGCCTTTTCCTCGGTGTTGACGGTCCGGCGCGGGTCGGCGCCGAACTTGTTGTGCCAGTACTGGAACCCGGCGAACACCTCGAGCTGGTTGGGCCTTCCGCCGGCGAGCTGCCCGACATCGAGCACCAGGTTGGTCTGGGACACGAACTCGACCCGGGTCCGGTTCTCGTTGGTGACGCCGTAGCGGCCCTTGGGCAGGATGACGGTGTTGAAGCCGGCCAGCGACAGGGGCAGTCCGGTGAACGTCAGCGGGAGCGAGTAGGTGACCTCGAACTCGGGCGTCATCAGGTATTCGACGCTGCGGAATTTGCCGGCGGCAAAGCCGTTGTGGGAGAATTCCTTGTAGCCCTGGACCTTCAGGTTCAGGTAGCCGGCCGGCACGTCGAAGGCGAAGTTCAGGCCGAAGGTGCCGGCCCGCTTCTGGCTGTCGAAGGTGGTGTCCTTTGTGTTGACGTCGGCCCCGAACGACAGCCCGATGTCCTTGACGAGGCCGGGGATGCCGAAGACGTCGGTGTCGAAGATCTGGTTTGCGCTCAAGGTCCCGCGGTAGATCAGATAGACCTCCGTCGCACCGACGCCCTGGAAGCTCCCGAACCTGTCGCCGGCCGGGTCCTGCGAGCCGGAGCGCAGGATGTCGAGGGACAGGAGGTTGGTGCCGTAGGTCCATGCGTTGGTGTGGAAGACATTCACGACGTTCTTGGGCACCTCGCGGGGCTCCAGCCGGCCATTCGGGGTGCCGTCCGGGCGCCGCACGCCGAGACCAGGCTCCGCCGACGGGCCCTGGAAGCGGTAGCTGACGATGGTGTCGGAGAAGCTGAAGAACGAGGGTGGGGCCGCCGCCTTCACAGGCGTGGCCGCGACGGGACCCTCGATCGCCTCTGCACGGGCGTCCCCGACCGGGCCGCCCAGCCCCAGGCCCCCGGCGAGGAGGGCCGCCGAAACCCTGAGGCCCCTTGGGCCGGACCGGCCTCCACGAGGCGTGAGAGCGAGCGTTGGCATCATTCCCGAACGTGTCCCCATGCCCTGTGTCGCGGTCCGGTTGGGTCCAGGCCGCCGTTGCGTTTCTTTGGCCGGTGGCGGCTTCGAGAAGGCGTCGCCGATGCCGTCTCGGCCGGATCCGATCGCCACCGGCGCTCGGCTCATTCCATTTCCGGTTGATCACTCCGTGATGCGGACATGGGCTTCGCTCAGGCGCCGCGCGGGCTCGGTGATACGGTTCCCGCTTGATCCAAGCGGAAACCGTATCAGAGCACCTTCCAGAAGATCAGGATCATGACGACGTAGGCCGCGACCAGCAGGCCCGCGCCCCGGATGTCGAGGATGGCCCGCCTGTCGGGCGGCGGCGACAGCCACCAGCCGAGGCGGTTGGCCGTCCAGGGCACCAGTTTCGCGGTCAGCAGCACGCTGAAGACGTTGCCGATGAAGAGCGCCACCGGAAAATCGAGGTTCAACGTCCGCGAGAGGAGCGGCGTACCGACGAAGAGGCCCCACAGGAAGACGGTGGGATAGAGCGTCAGCAGGACGATCATGTTCATCTTCCACGCGGCCGGCGCGGGCGCGCCCTCGGGCGTGGCATCGCGGAACCACTGCTCGAAGCCGCTCTGCACCCGGCGGGTGTGGAACTCCGCCGTCAGCGGAGCCGCTTCCTCGATCAAGGCCCGGCGTTCGGGCGAATCCAGCCAGGCCTGGAGGTTGGCGTCGCTGTCGAAGCGCAGGATGGCGACGTAGTCCTCCTGCACGCCCGGCACCGCGGGCTCGAACCGGTAGCCCTGCAGGCCCGCCGCCTTCGATTGGGCGGCGGCGACCTTCTGCTCCCAGATGCGATACTGCGCCTCCATCCCCGGTTTCACGCGGGTGCTGATGACGGCGGAGGCCGGTGCGGTGCGGGCCGCACTGGCGTCGTCGCTGACGATGTGGACGTCGTCGCGCCCCACCAGCATCGGGGCGGCGCCCTCGATGCGCGATTGCCGCTCGGGCGAGGCCAGCCAGCCCTTGGCGTGCTCCACGCTGACGAAGCGCTGCAGGATCACCCAATCGACCTGGAGCGGCGGGTGGGGCGGCATCAGCCGCTGCTCGATGAAGCCCGGAAACGTCGAGATCACCGCGCTGGTGCCGCCCTGCCACTGGGCGAAGGCTTCCGTCCTCTCGGGCCGGACGGAGGTCTGCGTCACGATGCTGACGCTGCGGGACTGCGCGCTCATCGGCCGGCGAGCTGCGTGAAGAGGCGGTCGGGCGTGAACGGAAGGTGGGCGAAGCGCACCCCCGTGGCATCGGCGAGCGCATTCGAGACCGCGGGCGCCACCGGGTTGATGCCGCATTCGCCCTGGGACTTCGCGCCGAGCGGCCCGATGCTGTCGGTCGTCTCCGCGAAGAAGATGTCGGTGTGGGGCGTGTCGGCCAGGGTCGGGATGCGGCAGTTGCGCAGCTGCGGGTTGACCATCCGCCCCTCGTCGTCGTGCACCATGTTCTCGACAAGCGCCCAGCCGTAGCCCATCGACACGGCGCCATCGAGCTGGCCGCGGCACTGCATCGGGTTGATCGGCAAGCCGATGTCGGCGGCGTGGACGCTGTGCAAGACCCGGATCTCGCCGGTGACGCGGTGCACCGCGAGGCGGACGCCCTGCACGTTGAAGGCGATGGTCCGCGGCGAGAGATAGGCCCGGCGGCCGACCGTGAAGCGATGGTCGACCTTGGCGCCCTCGGCGTGGAGATCGACGAGCGAGATGCGGCGGTTGCCGCAGATGACGCCGTCGTTGTCGAGGCGGCACTGGTCCATCGGCACGTCGGTGTGCCGGCTGGCGAAGTCGAGGATGTCCTGGGCCATGGCCTCGGCCGTCAGATGGACCGCCTTGCCGGCGACGACGACGCCGGTGCTGGCGAAGGTGCCGGTGTCGTAGGGGGTGCGGTCGGTGTCGGCGTTGATGATGCCGACGTCGTCGGCGCGCGTCCCCAGGATGGAGGCGGCGATCTGCTTGTGGGCCGTGGTGATGCCGTTGCCCATCTCGGTGGAGCCGCAGGCGAGGAAGTAGCTGCCATCGGCCTTGAGGTGCATCTCGGCGCCCGAGCGATGCTCGGTGGGCGGGCCGCATTCGAGCATGGCCAGCGCCACGCCCCGGCCCTCGGCCCAATCCGCCCCCTCGGGCTTGGCGACGCCGTTGCCCTTGGCGAGCTCGCGCTCGACGATGTCGAGGCACTCGCCGATGCCGTGGCTGCCGAAGCTGGCGTCGGACGCCTCCTTCCAGATCGATTCGATGTTGTCGCCCGGCTGCACCACGTTTAGGCGCCGCATCGCGAAGGGATCGATGCCGAGCCGGCGGGCGAGTTCGTCGATGGCGCATTCGATCGCGAAGGTGGTCTGCGAGGCGCCGTAGCCGCGAAAGCCGCCGCCCGGCGTCATGTTGGTGTAGACGGCGTGGCCGATGCCCTTCTTGTTGGCGCAGCGGTAGGCCGCGATCGGGCTCGCCATGGCGGCCGCCAGGGTCTCGCTGCCGTGGCCGCCGTAGGCGCCGGTGTTGGAGAACACCTCGACGTCGAGGGCCGTCAGCGTGCCGTCCTTGCGGGCGCCGATCTTCACGCGGGTGGTCATCTGGTGGCGCGTGGTGGCGCCGATGAACTCCTCCTCGCGGGTCCATTCCCATTTCACGGGGCGGCCGAGCTTCATCGTGGCGAACAGCACGAGGTCTTCCGAGACCATCTCCTGCTTGCCGCCGAAGCCCCCGCCGACGCGCTCCGTGAACACGTGGAGGTCCCGGGGCGAGAGCCCCATGACGTAGGCGAGCTTCTGGCGCACCGCGAACGGCCCCTGCGAACTCGTGCGCACGTGCCAGCGGCCGTCCTCGCCCTTCCAGGCGATGGAGCCGTGCGTCTCGAGGTGCACGTGCTGGACGCGGGAGGTCGAGTAGGTCTGCTCGTGGACGACGTCGGCTTGCGCGAAGCCCTTGGCCACGTCGCCGATCTCGCCCTGCAGCGTGCAGAAGATGTTGTTGCTCCCCGCGACGTAGTCCTTGTCGTGCAGGATCGGCGCGTCGGGCCGCATGGCCAGGACCGGATCGAACACCGCCGGCAGGATCTCGTAGTCGACGTGGAGCGCGCGGCACCCCGCCTCGGCGGCCGCTTCCGTCTCGGCCACCACGGCCGCCACCCGCTGGCCGGAAAACCGCGCCACGTTGTCGAGGAGCAGGATGTCGTCGGGATCGACGAGGTGGTCCTCGTGCAGGGCCGAGCTGAACCGGCGCCCGGGCACGTCCTCCCAGGTGTAGACCGCGACCACGCCGGGCACGGCCAGGGCCGCCTGCCTGTCGATGCCGACGATGCGGGCGTGGGCGTGGGGCGAGCGCAGGACCTTCAGGTGCAGCAGGTCGGCCACCGCGATGTCCATCGTGTAGCGCGCGGTGCCGGTGAGGATGGTGTCGGTGAACGGATTGGGCAGGCTCGCCCCCAGCGCCTTGCCGGCCAGATCCGCCTCGATGTTGCACACGCCGTTGAGCGCGTCCTTGATCGAGCGGTAGCCGGTGCAGCGGCACAGGTTGCCCTTGAGGGCATGCGGCAGGTCGCTCTTCTGGGCCTCCGTCAGGGTGACGGCGGTCATGATCATGCCGGCGGTGCAGAAGCCGCACTGGAAACCCTGCGCGTCATGGAACGCCTGCTGGAGCGCATGCTTCTGCCCGCAGGGCGACAGGCCCTCGATGGTGGTGACCTCGCGCCCCTCGGCCCGGAAGGCCGGAACGAGGCAGGAGTGGAACGGCTTGCCGTCGATGTGCACCGTGCAGGCGCCGCAATCGCCGGAATCGCAGCCCTTCTTGACGCCGAACACCTCGAGGTCGCGCAGGAGGGTCCGCAGGCACTGGCCCGGCGCCGGCTCGGCGGCGTAGGCGCGGCCGTTGATGGAATACTCAGTCATGCGAGCTCCGTACGGATCTGTTCGGCCAGGTACTGCGTGACGTGGCGCTTGTAGGGAGCCGTCCCGTGCACGTCGTGGAAGTAGGCGTCCGCCGGCAGGCGTTCGTCGATGGCGCGGCGCAGCGCGTCCGCCGACGGAAGCGTGGCGAAGCGCAGCTGCACCGGCTTCGGGGTCGCCGCGGTGATCGTCAGGAGGAAATCCGCGCCGCCGTCGCCGGCGGTGCCGATGATCAGGGCGGCCGAGCGACCGTAGCGGGTCAGCGAGACCTGCCGCATGGCCGTGCGCTTCGTCAGCGCCGCGGCGGGCAGGTGGATGCTGCGCAGCAATTCGCCCTTGCCCAGGACGTTGGCGTGGTTGCCGGTGACGAAATCGACCACCGGGACGGTGCGCGCTTGCCCTTCGCGCGGCCACAGCGTGCAGACGCCCTCCAGCGCCGCGGTCAGCGAGATCATCGCTCCGGCCGGCAGCGACATGCAGACGTTGCCGCCGATGGTGGCGGCGTTCCAGACCTTGAACGACATCAGGAACGAGTCGATGCACTGCCGGAACAGGGGCACCGCGCGCCAGGCCGCCGGACCCTCGAACCCGTGCAGATCGACGACGCGACAGGTCGCGGCGATCTCGAGGCCGGCGTCGGTCGCCGTCAGCGGCGCCCAGCCCAGTCTCTCGAGATCGATCAGCGTATCGACCGCCACCTGCGGTTCCGCGAACAGCCAGGTGCCGCCCGCGAGCCACGAGTAGCCGTCGTGCCAGCCCTGGATCTCGTCCAGCGATGTCGGTCGCTTGACGTCGACAACGGTCGAAAGGTTCATCGTTGGCCCTCAAGGTTCGCAGGCTGCGGCGTCGGGTTCGTGAATGCCGTCGTCTGTCGTGATGCGGCGAATGACGCTCGCATTGCGATGAATAGGGTGTCGTTTGAAAAAGCCCGGCCGGTTGCCCTCACGAACCCAATAGGCTTTGTCCGAACCATCGGGGATACCGCCGCTTCCATCGGACGACACGCGGTGGCGGAGGTTTCTGCCGCGCCTCGATTGTCGTCTCGCCATGATGTACGGCCGAGCCTGTGAAACGCGGGTAAATGAAATCTGCGCTTGCGCGTTTTGCAGGAGCGCGGCGATGAAAATTGTAACGACGCGTGTTCGAAGAACATCGTATTGTTCGCAGACGTCGAGAGACGCCTAAACTGGTCTTCCGAAAAATTCGGATCCCGTCGGTGGCGTTCGACGCGTAGCCCGGAAGGTCGGGCGTCGATACGGGTGAGACGGATCGGCAACGAAAAAGCGACCGGCGCGGCGCAACCCGTTCATGCGACGCGGGAGGCCGATCGTGACGAAGATTCCCCGGATGGCGTCGCAATGCGGATTTCGACGCCGCTCCGGCACCGAGCCCACCGGCTTTGGCGATCCCTCGTGGATGAAACGCCGCCCTGTCCCGGACGCCCGGAGCGCCGGCGGAGGGTGATCCGGGATCCAGGGAGACGAGGGCCGCGGAGCGGCGCGCTATCGCCACCGTCGATCCCGGTTACGATTGAGGCGCGCCGGGCGTCCCGTCTTGCATGGCGGCGGCGTAGAGCCGTTCGCATCCGTCCAGCCAGACATCGTGCGTGAAATGACGCCGGACGCGGTCGTGGGCGGTGCGTCGCGGGATCGCGAAGGCGCGGCCGATGGCGTCCGCCAGGGCGGCCTCGTCGTCGGGCGAAGCGAAGGCACCGGCCTTGCCGATGACCTCGCGGGCGGCCCCCCGGTCGAAACTCGCCACCGGCAGGCCGCAGGCCATCGCCTCGATGGCGACCAGCCCGAACGGTTCGTCCCAGCACGGCGTGAACAGGAAAACGGAGGCTCTGCCGACCTCCGCCGCCAGGGACGGGCCGTCGAGATGGCCGCCGTAGCGGATCGCGCCGCCGAGCCGGGGCCGGACCTCGCTCTCCCAATACGCGCCATCCTCCGTCGAGCCGAACAGCGTCAGGGCGATGCCGGCCCGGCGCGCGGCCTGGATCGCCAGATGGGTTCCCTTGTAGGGGGTGATCCGCCCGCACCAGACCGCGCTGCCGTCGCCTCGGTCGCGGTAGGGCCAGTCCGCCGGGTCGATGCCGTTGTGGAGCACGCTGGCCTGCGGCGGCGCCCCGTCCGGGAACCAAGCCCGCAACTGGCCGTGCGAGGTCACCGTGAGGCGGTGGCCGGGGACCACGCTGTCGTGCACGAACCAGCGCAGGTCGTCGTAGGGCGGAACGTGCAGGGAGGTGACGGTGGGGACCCGGCGGGTGCGCTCGCGGGCGAGCGGCAGGCGGCTCAGGCTGTTGTTGTGGACGACGTCGAACCCGCCCGCCGCGATCCGGTCGCAGGCGGCGGCATAGCCGGCGTCGAGATGCGCGACGAGGGCCGGGTCGCCGGTGTGTTCCTGGCCGGGGAACCTCGCCTCCTGATGCCGGGGGATCACGGCGTCGAGGGTGAAGCGCGGGTCGCTGTCGCCCGAGGCGAACAGCACCACGTCGTGGCCGCGGGCGCGCAGGCCCTCGGCGAGGTGCCAGCTGTGGGCCTCCATGCCGCCCCGGAACGGCGGCGCGATCGGCTGGCGGACGTGGGCGAGGACGGCGATCCTCATGCGGGCACGCGCGCGGTCTCGGCCGGGGATGCGGCGGCGGCGATCCGCGCGTCGAGGAGGCGGATCACCGTGGCGGTGTTGGCGTAGGGCTGGTGGCTCTGCTGGCCCGTCAGCGCGAGGTCGTCGGCATCGGGCCGGCGCAGGATGCGGATCGGCCGGCCCGGGGCATCGTCGATCAGCCCCATGAGGCGGAAGGCGTAGAGCCAGTGGCCCATGGTGCGGTAGCCCCACTTCGCCTCGAACAGCTCGGCGTTGCGCACGACGCTGTCGAGGTGGTGGATCGGCGGCATGTGGTGGGGGTGATACTGGTGGTGCGCGAGCCCGCCCCTGATCCAGGCGATGGGGATGCCGTACCGGTCGAGGGTCTTGCCGAAGTCCGTGTCCTCGCCGCCGTAGCCGGTATAGCGTTCGTCGAAGCCGCCGGCGGCGAGGAAGGTCGCCCGCCGCATGGCAAAGTTGAGCGACCAGAAGCACCGGTAGTCGGTGCAGATCTCGATGCCCTCGGCCGGCGGGCCGCGCCGGTCGGAGTGGCGCTGCGCGAGGGGCCCGAAGTCTTCGCTCCGCCAGGCGCCGCCCGTGGCGCCGCCGGGCAGGTAGAGGACTTCGCCCATCAGGAGGCCGTCGAGTTCGTCGAGTCGGCGCGCGTAGTCGGCCACCAGGTCCGGCGCGGGGATGCAGTCGACGTCGAGGAAGACCACCTGCTCGCCGGCCGCCGCCGCCACGGCGCAGTTGCGGGCGGCGGCCAGGGGCAGCCGGTCGCCGCCGACCACGATCTGGCGGATCGGGAACGGCGCGTCGGGCAGGTCGTAGGGCCGGTCCTGCATCACCGCCACGATGAGTTCGACGGGGATCTGCGTCTGGCGGGTCAGGCCGAGCACCAGGTTGTGCAGATGGGTCGGGCGCCCCTTGGCCAGGGTCACGACGGTCACGCTCGGCATGCTGGACGGTTCCGGATCGAGGAGTCGAGGATCAGGCGGCGGGCGCGCCGGCCCAGAGGTCGTCGGTGAGGCCTTCGAGCCAGCCCGCGGCGCGGGCGGCGGCATCGGGGGCGTGGAGCGGGCGCAGGATCTCGCCGTCGAGGGCGCGGGCCCGGTCGAGGAGGTCGCGCCAGCCCTGGAGGTCGCCGGGCCAGCGCGGCGCCTGCACGGCGGCGCCGAGGCGCACGAGGGCCTCGGCCTTGCGGGTCTGTTCGCTGAAATAGCGCCATTCGGGCATCACCACGAGGCGTCCGCCGACGCGGGCGACCTCGTGAATGGTGTTGTCGCCCGCCGACGCGATGACGATGTCGGCCGCCGCGAGATGGTCGGTGACGGAGGCGACCCAGCCGAGTTCGCGCAGGTTGGAGAAATCCGTCTCGTGGCCCTCGCGGTGGGTCGGCCCGAGGGTCAGCCACAGGGCGTCGGGGACGGCGCGCGCGGCGACGGTGAGCGGTGCGTAGGGCGTGCCGCTGCCCCCGCCCCCGGTCACGGCGACGACGATCTCCCGGGCCGGGTCGAGGCCGAGGCGGGCGCGGGCCTCGGCCCGGGTCGGCACCGGGTCGACGCTCGTGCACAGGCCGCCGCTGTAGAAGGTCCTGGCCCGCAGGTAATCCGGATAGTCGTCCTGCTCGAGACGCGGGTCGAAGGGGGCGAGCATGCCCACACAGGCCTCGTAGGCGCCGATATGACCGATGTCGGAGCGGTCGCCGTGCATGCGGATCTGCACGGCCGGGACGCTGGCGGCGCGGGCGAGCAGGGCGATCTCGGCCGAGACGTCGACGACGAAGAGGCCGATGCCCCGGTCGTCGAGGTGGTCGAGGATGGCCCGCATGGTCCGGCGGGTCTCCGTCACGCCGAGGGGCACGCAATGCATCACGCTCGGCGTCGGCTCGGCGAACAGGCGCGGCGTCGGCACCCTGGCGCCGATCATGTCGGGCAGGCCGACGATCTCGATGTCGCGGGCAAATCCGTCGAACAGGCCCGGGTCGGCGGTGAGGACGGAGACCGGCCGGTGGCGTGAGAATTCGGCGACCACGGCGCGGGTGCGGTTGGCGTGTCCGCGCCCCTGGTGGTGGACGAAGAAGGCGATGGGTTTTGTCATGGAACTCGAAACTCAGGAGAACAGGCGCGTGCCGGGCTGCCCGGCGGCGGCGATCTCGGCCGGCTCCGGCGCGCGCAGCCGCTGGATCTCGGGCGCGTCCGGCTCCCATGCGATGAGGCCGGCGTCGCGGAACTGGCCGAGCCAGTAGTCCATGCACCAGGTGCCGTGCCGGGCGTGGAAGCGGGCGGCGTTGCGCAGGATGTGGTCGAACTGGTGGAGCGGCGGCACGTGCACCGGATGGTGCTGGTGGTAGGCGCGTGCGCCCGCGACCCAGTGCGTCGGCAGGCCGGCGGCGGCCAGACGCACGGCGAAATCGGTCTCCTCGGCGCCGTACCCGGAAAACCCCTCGTCCATGCCGCCCAGGTCCGCGTAGGCTGCGGCCGGCAGGGCGAAGGACAGGCCCCACAGTTCCTTCGCGTCGGGCTCCGGGCGCAGGCCGGTGGCGGGGATCGCAGGCTTGGCCGGATGGACCCGGCCGAGGCGGTCGAGGCGCGCGTCATCGAGGTCGGGCCCGACCGCGCCCTCGGGCAGGTAGAGCACTTCGCCGAGCAGCAGCCCGTCGGTCGCTGCCCCCGCATAGGCCGCGACCAGTCCCGGCCCGGGGATGCAGTCGACGTCGAGGAAGATCAGGCGCTCGCCCCGCGCCGCCTCGGCGGCGCGGTTGCGGGCGGCGGCGAGCGGCATCGGCTCGCCGGGAACGAACAGGTGGCGCACGCGGCACCCCGGGTCGGGCAGGTCGGGCGCCGGCTCCGGCTGCATCCAGGCGATCACGAGTTCGCATGGCGCCATCGTCTGGCGGGCGAGCCCGCGCATGAGGTTGCGCAGGTGCGCGTCCCGGCCCCGGACCAGGGTGAGCACGCTGGCCTGGCCCCCGGCCTCAGGCGACATGGGCGAGGGTCTTCCGGAAATGCGCGACGCCTTCGATGACGCCGCGGGCATGCGAGGCGCGGGCGACGTAGGAATGGCCGAGCGCCGCGTGGCTCGCGAGGTCGTCGGAAAAATTCGCCACGATGATCGCCTGACGGCCGGCCCGCAGCATCTCGACGTCGTTGCCGGAATCGCCGGCTACGAACACGTTGCCCTCGCCGAGGCCGTAGAGGGTGCGCACATGGTCGACGGCCGTGCCCTTCGAGGCTAGGGGCGGCAGCACGTCGAGGTAGCGGCCGTGGCTGTGGATGAGGGAGGCGGGCAGGCCGGCGGCGTCGAGGCGCGCCCGCACCCGCCGGACGGTATCGGCATCCCCGAAATAGCTGAGCTTGTGCGTGCGCTGCTCCAGCGGCCCCTGGGCCACGAGGTCCGGCAGGTCGGACAGGGCGGCTCGCACGGCGGTCCGGTCCCACCCGCGCGAGACCGCCTCGCGCCAGGGCCGGTCGACGGAGTAGCTGACGCCGTTGGGGTCGAGGTGATAGATCTCGGAGCCCACCGAGGTGATCATCACCTGCGGGCGCGGGCTCGCCTGCTGCTCCAGGATCGCCATGGCGCTGTGGAACGAGCGCCCGGTGGCGACCCCGAAGGCGAGGCCCTCCTGCTCGCTGCGCCAGTGTCGGAACGCGCTGAGCCCGGCGTCGCAGCCCACCAGGGTGTTGTCGATATCGCAGATGAGGAGCTGGCGCGGATCGCGCATGGGCGGTTCGGCCGAGCCCAGCGCCCGCAGGAGGGCGTGGTAGCGCGCCGCGTGGCGGTCCCAGTCGTAGGCCGCCGCCGCCCGGGCGCCGCCGGCCACGAAGCGGTCTCGCAGGCCCGGCTCGTCGAGGATGCGCAGGCACGCCCGCGCGATCGCGCCGGGATCGCGCGGATCGACCAGAAGGCCGTTGCCGCAGGTCTCGACGATGTCGTTGGGGCCGCCGCTGTCGGTGGCGACCAGCGGCAGGCCGGCGGCGGAGGCCTCCAGCAGGGTCAGGCCGAACGGCTCGTTCAGGGCCGGGTTGACGAACACGCCGCCGCGCACCCGGGCATAGGCGTAGAGCGCCGGCACGTCCTCGGGGCGATGGGTCTTGGGGTAGGCGACCCGGCCGTAGAGGTCGTAGCGATCGATGAGGGCGAGGAGTTCGCGCATGGTCCCGGCCATGCCGCCGTCGAGGTCGTCGAGGTCGCCGCGGGTTCCGGCGACGAGGACGAGGTTGGCCCGCGCCTGGAGGTCGGGGCTCTCGCCGTAGGCCGTCACCAGGGCGGCGAGGTTCTTGCGCGCCACCGGCCGGGCGAGCGCCAGGAGGGCCGGTCTGAGGGGGGCGCGCAAAAACCGGTCGATGGTCGCGTCGACGCGCGGGCAGGGTTGCGCGCCCTGGAAGCGCGCGAGGTCGCTGCCCGGCGGAACCACCCGGATGCGGCCGGGATCGTAGGCGGCGTAGGCCGCGTATTGCACCTCGGCCTCGTCGCGGGACGAGGCGACGACGAGGGCGGCGCGGGCGAGCGCGGTCTCCTCGGCGGCGATCCGATGCGCGAGCCGCGGGTCGGCGTCCGCGCGATGCCCCATCGCCGCGGCCTTGACCCGCCCGAGCGAATGGGCGGTGAACACGAAGGGGATGCCGAGGCGGTCCTCGACCCGCGCGGCGACGGCGGCGGCATCGGCGTAATGGGCGTGGATCACGTCCGGTGCCGTCGGTTGCGCGGCGATCCAGGAGACGAGTCCGTCGGCGAAGCTCGCGACCTCCGCGTGGAGGTCTTCCTTCGGCAGGTAGCCCGGCGACGCGCTGGCGAGTCGCACGATGGTCACCTTGCCCGATACCGCCTCCTCGGGCACGGCGTAGGCGGCCCCCAGCGTGCTGTCGAACAGGCGGGTCGCGACGACGATCCTGTCCACGGTCGCATCCTGCGCGCAGGATCGAACGAGGTCGAGGAGGTAGCGGATGTGCCCACCCGTATCCGCGGTGAGACCGTAGGCGACGCCGTCACCACGAAGACATCCTTGAAGTGCGACGTGAAGAACGAACATCGTCAGCGCGATAGCGTCAAAACGAGCGCCAGTGCATCACCAAATGTTAATTCCAACGCTAAAGTACAGCCGATGATCAGGGTCGCACAGGTCGCACCCAATATTTTCCCGACCCCGCCCCTCCATCATGGAGGCACGGAGCGCGTCGTTCACGATCTGGGTGTGGCGCTGCGGGGTCTGGGCGTCGAGGTAACCCTGTTCGCCCCCTCCGACAGTGTGACAGATCTCCCTCGCGTCGGGGATTATCCCAGCCTCGCCGCCCTCGAGGCCCGCGAGGGCAAGGTCGCGCCGGGGGTGCCCGCAGCCCTGGAAGCGCTGCAGATGGAGGCGCTTGCCCGCCGCCTCGACGCGTTCGACATCGTCCATTGCCACGGCGAATTCGCCCATGCCGCGATCCTGGGTGTGCGGCGATGCCGCAGCCTGACGACGGTGCACTGGCGCGTGGACGAGCGTGACCGCGCGCTGTTCTTTTCCGGCTTTCCCGACCTGCCGGTGGCGGCGATCTCGGCGGCGCAGGAGGCCGGCATTCCGGCACCGAACCGCGCCGGCATCGTCCACCACGGCATCGCCCGCGACCGCTACGCCCTGCGCACCGACCCCGAGGGCGGCCTCGCCTTCGTCGGGCGGATGACCGACCAGAAGCGGCCCGATACGGCGATCCGCGTCGCGCGGGCGGCCGGCCTTCCCATCCGCCTCGCCGGGACCGTGGATGTCGGAAACCCGGGCTATTTCGACCGGGCGGTCCGCCCGCTCCTGGGAGAGGATGCGGTCTACGTCGGCCCGGTGGACGACCGCGCCAAGGGGCTGCTTCTCGGCGACGCCCGCGCCCTCCTGTTTCCGATCGACTGGCCCGAGCCGTTCGGCCTCGTGATGATCGAGGCCATGGCCTGCGGCACCCCGGTGATCGCCTGGAACCGCGGCTCGGTGCCCGAGATCGTCGAGGACGGGATCACGGGCTTCGTCGTTTCCTCCGAGGCCGAGGCGGTCGCGGCGGTGGCGCGGGTGGGAGAGCTCGACCGCACGCAGGTCCGCCGCCGCTTCGAGGCGCGCTTCACCGCCGCGCGCATGGCCGCGGACTATCTCGCGATCTACCGCCGGCTGCTCGCGGCGTGAGCGCCCGCCTGCGCACGGCGCTGCTCGCCTGGGATTATCCGCCGGCCACGAGCGGCCTCTCCACCGCCGCCCGCGAGATCGCGGAAAGCCTCGGCGGGCGCGATGTCCATGTCACCGTGTTCACCCTCGACCGGATCGGCGCGGGCGAGGCCGGCGGGGTGGCCATCGAGGGCATCGGCCTCCCGCCCGGCTCGCCCCTCGCGCGGCTGCGGCTGTGGGGATCGGCCGGGCATCTCGCGGCACCGCTGGCGTTTCGCCGGGCGGTGCTGCGCGCCCATGCCCGCCGACCGTTCGACTGCATCGAGGCGACCAACTGGTACGCGCCGGCCGCCCTCCTCGCGGGCGGGGCCGGGCCGCCCCTGGTGACCCGCAACTCGACGCCCGCCGCCTTCACGCGCGAGCCGCCGACATCCCTGCGCGACCGCCTCGACGGTCTGGCCGCCGACCGGCTCGAGCGCCGGCAGGCCAGGCGGAGCGCCGGACTGATCTCGAACACCGCCGATCATGCCGTTCGGATGACGGCGCTCTACGGCCTTCGTCCGGAGCAGCCTCACGCGGTGGCGGGCCTGAGCCTTCCCCCGGAAATGCGGGAGCGTGGCCGATCCGCCCCCTACCCGGGGGTCGAGGGCGGTCCGGTGCGCCTGCTGTTCGTCGGTCGGGCCGAGGCGCGCAAGGGCTTCGATCTCCTGCTCTCGGCCGCCGCGATCCTCGACGCCGATTGCGAGGCGGGGAGGCTGCCCCCCTTCGAGATCGCCCTCGTCGGCGTGGCGGCGGCCGACCTGCCGGTGGCCTGCCCGGCATCGGCCCGGCGGCGATTGCGGCCGCTGGGCCGGATCGACGCCGCCGCCCTCGACAGGGCCTACGCCACGGCCCATGCGGTCCTCGCCCCCTCGCGCTACGAGAGCTTCGGCCTCGTCTACCAGGAGGCCCTGGCCTACGGTCGTCCGGTGGTGGCCTGCGCCGAGGATGCCAGTGCCCGCGCCTTCGTCGGCGGCCCGGGCGCGGGACTCCTGGCGCGAGAGGCGACGGGTGCCGCCCTCGCCGACGCCGTGCGACCGCTGCTCCTCGATTCCGCCCTGCGCCTGACGCTGCGGGACAGGGCGCTCGCGGCCGCCGGCGCCTTCGACCGGGCGCGGCTCGGGGACGAGACGCTGGCCCTCTACGAACGGGCCATCGCGGCGGCGCGTCAGGGCCGGTAGGGGCGCAGCAGCGCCTCCTCCTCCTCCGGCCGCCCCCGGCCGGGATCCATCGCCTCGTAGCGCCGGGAGCGCGCCGCGACATGGGCCCGGGACAGGCGGTGTTCGATGGCGCCGTGGAGCGCGATGAAGCTGCGGCGCCAGTCGCCGCCGAGGTCCGGGCGCTCGTGGACCCGCCCCCGGTAGCGCAGGCCGGCACGCGCGAGGCGATACTGGACGTCCGGATGCACGTCCGACAGCACCCCGTCGACGCGATTGTGCCGGGGCAGCCCGATCGACAGGATCTCTCCGTCCTCGGCGAGGTCGACGAGGGCCGGCAGCAGGTCTGCCACGGTGGGCGGGAGATCCTCGTCGGCGTCGAGCTGGAGCATCCACGGGCTGCGTGCCAGGTCCTGCAACGCATTGCGCTGGGCCGCGAAATCGCCGCCGAGCGGGCGGGCGGCGATCCGCACGGCCCCGGCCGGAAAACCCGCGATCGAGGCCGGCGCCGGCGGTCGCCCGGGGGCATCGACGAGGATCGCCACGTCCGAGGTCCAGGCCGCGTGACCGGCAAGGCCGCCCAGCACGGCATCGAGATCGCCGGGACGGCACAGGAGGCCGAGGGAGACCTTTCCCGGCCGCGCCGATGCGAGGTCATAGACCTCGCCACGGCCGGCCCGCTCGGAATGCGGCCGGAGCAGTGCCGCGCGATCGGCTTCGCAGAGGGTGCGGATTCCCCGCCCGAGCGCGGTGGCGGCCGTGCGAAGGGTGTAGACGTCGAGGCCGTAGGGGGCCTCCGGCGCCAAGTTGAATGTTGGACCGGCCAGGGCCTGGACGAGATGCGTGCGGCATGTGCCGTGGTCCGCCTCTTCCTCGAACACGACGCCGCAGGAGGCGCAGACGATCGGAAAAACGCGCTGCCGTCCATCGGCATAGACGATGTGCCGTCGCGTCGGCGCCAGGGTATCGGCCAGGCAGACGAAGCAACGTCGCATGGTGCTTCCTCTCTGCCGTCCGCGCTCCCGCGGCGCGACCTTGCGTACACCATCGAGGCTCGGCGCGCATGACAGGGTGGCGCGTTTCATCTCAAAGGTCGCAGACCGCCTCGAGGAATCCGTCCCCATGCCGCCGTTCCCCGCCTTCGACGGATCGCGCGTCGCCATCGTCGGCAATGCACGCGAGATCGGCGACCGGGGCCGGGCGATCGACGCGGCCGATTGCGTGGTGCGCTTCAACAATGCTTGTGGGTTCGGCGGCGCGGCGGGCTCGCGGGTGACGGTCCTCGCCCTCGTCAATCGCGGCGGGCAGGCGCGCGCCTGGGTCGAGGACGGTGGCTTCCTCGATCGCCCGGTCGTCAGGCAGTCCGGCGGCTTCCTGCTGCCGTTTCCCGAACTCGCACCGGACGAGGAAGGGGCGCACGAGCGGGTGTGCTGGACGGCGCCGTTGCAGGGTCGCCTCGTCGACCGGCCGGTCCGGCTCCTGCCGTCGACGCTGCATGACCGCGCCCGGCACCTGCTGGTCGCGCGCGGCTGCGCCTCCCCGAACCCGAGCACCGGCTTTCTCGTCGCGCTCGCCGTCCTGGAGGACCGGGCCGCTTGCCTGCCCCCCATCGACGTCTACGGGTTCGGGTTCGCAGGCTGGGCCGGCCATCCGTGGGAGGCCGAGCGGGCGTGGTTCGAGGCGGGCCACGCCGCCGGACGGCTGCGGCTGCATCCCCTCGCCGCGACCTGATCGGACTGCCGGTCGCCACTGTCACGAACCCTGCCCGGGGCCGCTGCGCAGCCGAGGTCGGTAACCAACGGTTAACCATGTTGCGGACAGTCTCCCTCCACGAGGAGTGATCATGCCCGGACGCAATTTCGATCGCCTGAGCGAGGCTCAGCTCATCGCCGGCCGGACGGATACGCGCCGGGTCCATGTCGCACCGCTGGTGCGGACGACGGAGCCCAGGAGGGTATCCGAGCTCTTGGACGCCATCGACCAGATCGCCGAGGCGGCGATCGGCGAACGCAGCTTCCTCCACGTGAAGCCCACGAGGATCGGACGCTGAGCGTGCCCGGCTCGATGTCTTCCCGTCCTGCGCCGCCTCAGCAGGAATAGGGAACGAGCCGGGAGAAGCGCCCGACATCGGGCCTGTGGCAGACGCGAGGCTTGCGACCGACGATCTCTGCGTCCGCCGCACCGCGTCCGACCTTCGCGCCCATAGGCCGATGGTGCCACTGCGCCCCATGAGGGTCGGCGCCCCCGCGGGGCTGCGCCGTCGAAGGTCCGGATTGCACCAGCAGGAGCATGGCCGCGGTCGCCAGGAGGGTGATGCGCATGCTCGGCTCTCGGTCGCTGTTTCCGGTCCCCCTGCAAATGGTGAGGCCGTCCGCCGGGAACCACCGGCCGCGACCGTGAGGCGCGACGCCATTCCCCCCAACCCTCGTCCCGGCTTGTGGCCCTTCGGCTCGGCGACCCATCGCGCATCTTAGGAGCGCCGCCGCGGGCAAAGCTTGTGACGCCACGCTGGAGGAACAGGCCGAACCTTCCCTTGGTTGACGGTCACGAACACTCATCCAAGGACCACAGATGACCCTTCTTCGCACGCTGGTTGCCGCCACCGCCCTTTCGACGCTCACGGCCGCCACGGCCCTGGCGGCCCCTTGTGCCGTCGGAACGACCACCAACAGCCAGGGCAGCCAGGCATCCGCCGACAAGAGCTCGATGGTCGACGGCGCTTCCGATGCCAAGGTGACGCCCGGCGCGAAGGCGGAATCGCCCGGTACGGTCGGCGCGATGAACAACGTCGGCGCGAACACGCAGCCCGCCCCCGGCGAAAAGAAGCCTGCCGAGGGCCAGGTCGTGAAGCCCGGCAGCAACGACTGCTGAACCGCCACGCGGCCGAACTCGCCGCCGGGTTCGATTTCCGGCGGCGAGGTCTGGGCTTTCCCATGCTCGCATGGGGGGTGGTCGAGAGCTCGTACAACCGATTGCAGTCGCTCTCGTGTTCTTCCTGAGTTTGAGGTTTTCAGCTGCCGGCCTCATAACCAGCCGCCGACGGTTACGGCGAAGCAGACGGCGGCGAGATCGTTGGTCTCCACGCGGTCGTGGCGTGTGGCGATGCGGCAGAAGTCCTGGAGGCGACCGATCATTCGCCCGCTCGATGCCCCGCGTGTCCGTGGGCGAATGCGCCGCGACCTTCGCAAGTTGCACGTCCGTCAGCCAAAACTGGTCTACCGGCTTCTCTCAAAGACGCCCCGAATCACACCTGCGGCGTTCGCGCCATCGTGTTAGGCCCGGACGCTAGGCCGCCTGGAAGCACCGGTGGATCAGGCCGCGCAGGGCCACCCGCAGGTTCGCGGTGCGGGCGATCGGGTCGATCTCGGTCGTGAACAGCCGCAGGATCAGGCTGTGGCGCTGGCGCCGGTCGGGCTCCAGTCCGACGGCAAGCGTCCCGTCGGCGGAGGCGGTGAGCCGCGCGGCGATCCAGCCCGCCGGCGCGACGTGCACCCGCAGGGCATCGCCGGGGACGAGGATGTCGGGGTCGCCCCGCAGCCGCAGGTGCGCCGTGGTCATCCCGAGGCTCGTCAGCGTCCCGTCGTAGGTGGCACCCCCGATTTGGATCTCGGCCGGTTCGTCGACGGCGAATTCCTCGGCGCCCCGCGGCCGCTCGAAGCAGACGAGGAAGGCGACGA
This sequence comes from Methylobacterium sp. Leaf466, assembly GCF_001425565.1. Taxonomy (NCBI): domain Bacteria; kingdom Pseudomonadati; phylum Pseudomonadota; class Alphaproteobacteria; order Hyphomicrobiales; family Methylobacteriaceae; genus Methylobacterium; species Methylobacterium sp. Leaf466. The sequence continues at coordinate 90,079 of NZ_LMRC01000012.1, forward strand.
AGGTGAACGCCATCGCGACGCCGGCCCAGATCAGGTTGAAGTAGTCGAGGGGCGAGATCTCGGTGGCTCCGACGGGCGAGACGAACGACCACACGATCGAGGCCGCCGAGAGCAGTGCGATCCCGCCGAAGCCCGCCGCCATGCGTCCGCGCACCGTCGAGACCGAGCGGTCGCCGCCCTTGTCGGTCACCTTGAAGGGCCGCCCGAACGGACGGATCGCCGCCGAGACGAGCGTGACGGTGATGGCCAGCGCGGTCATGATGTGGGTCACCTCCATGAACAGCGGCAGCGTGCGCCGCCCGGAGACCCAGCCGCTGTAGACCCACAAAGCCAGCAGCGCCGGCAGGCCGTAGCGCAGGAACGACAGGTAGTCGGCATAGAAGGCCGGCATGTCGAAGAACCAGTAGATCGACGGGGCCACCAGCATCAGCACGATGAACGGCTTGCACAGCCAGTTCAGCACCCCGTGCAGGTAGTGTAGCCGCTCCCGCATCGCATAGCCGGGACCGCGGAACGGGCCATGCTTCAGGAGCGCCACCTGGATCGTGCCGAGGCACCAGCGCGTGCGCTGGGTGATGTACTCCGGCAGGCCCTCCGCCGAGAGGCCGGCGCTGAGGCGCTCGTTCAGCCAATGGGTCCGGTAGCCGTGGCGCATCAGCGAATAGGTGAGGTTGATGTCCTCGCAGATCGCGTCGTGGGGGAAGCCGCCCATCTCGTTGACGCGGTCCCGGCGCACCAGGAACGAGGTGCCGACGCAGAAGGCGCAGCCCCAGGCGTCCTTGGCCGGCTGGAACACGTCGAAGAAGATGCGCTGGTCGTCGACCCAGGCGTCGGCGGCCATCAGGTTGTGCTGGATCGGATCGGCGTTGAAGAAGAACTGCGGGGTCTGCACCACGGCGCAGCGCGGGTCGTGGAACAGCCCCACCGCCCGCTTGAGGATGTTGGGTGCCACCGCGAAGTCGGCATCGAGCACGAGGATGATCGGCGCGTTGCTGCGTGTTTCGGTCAGGCGCAGGGCGTTGTTGAGGTTGCCCGCCTTCGCGCCCTCGTTGTCGGCCCGGGTGAGATAATTGGCCCCGACCTCCTCGCAGAAATCCTTGAGCCAGCCGCGGCGGGTGTCGTCGCAGACCCAGACGGTGACGTTGGGATAGTCCACCGCCAGGGCCGGGATGATCGACTTCTCGACCACGTCGAGGGGCTCGTTGTAGGTGCAGATGAAGATGTCCACCGCCGGCCACTCGCCGCTGGCGGCGAGCCTGGCGCCCTCGCGGTCGGCCTCGGCCGAGCGATCCTTGAACCGGACCAGGATGACGATCGACATCAGCGTGTAGAGGATCGCCACCATCTCGAAGCCGAAGAACAGGTACGGCCACAGCTTGTCGAGGCCGGGCTCGATCCGCGGCAGCGTGTCGTGCCAGCGCCAGAGCGCGTAGCAGAGGATGAAGGTGGCGGTGACCGCGCCGAATAGGACGCGGGAGGCCGCGCTCGCCCTGTCGAGCAGGCCCGCCATCACCAGGAGGCCGAGCAGGATGCCGAGATCCAGGGTGAGAACCGCGGCGACGTCGGTGGGGGCTTCGAACATCGTCGTCTACTCCGCGGTCCGGCCGGTGAAGGGGTTCCAGCCGGTGGCGGCGAGCGCGGCCCAGGCGGTCGCGCCGAGGTGCGGCCGGCGGAAGTAGAAGAAGTCCGGTTCCTTGCTCGCCGGGCCGATGGCGATACCGGTGGTGAGGCGGGCCACGTTCGCGGCGTAGAGGTATCCGGATGGCGAGACCTGCCCTGACAGCCCGTTGAGGAGCCGCATGGCCTCCGGCACCCTGCCGAGCGCCCGCAGGGTCAGTGCCGCCTGCGCCGTCCCCTCGATCCAGAGTCCGTCGCGATCCTCGTTGAAGTCGAAGCCGCCGGGCACCCCCATGTGGGCCTCGGCATAGGCGTAGGCGGCCCGCCAGGACGCGGGCGCCCCGAGAACGCCGATCAGCGGCCAGAGCTGGGTGTCGAGCGCGGTGTGAGCGATGGGCTGCAGGGCGCCGTCCGGCACGGTGCCGAGGCGGAACAGGCCGGGATCGGCCACGAAGGCCGCGTCGAGGAAGCCGCGGGCGGTCTTCGCCATGGCGGCGTCCTCCGGCCGGCCGTCGAGGCGGTGGAGCCAGGCGGCGACGGCGTGGACGTCGAGGTTGTGCTCGGTGGACTTCCAGGCGAGCGGCGTCTGCACCGGGTCGAACCCGTCGACCCCGCCCGAAAACCCTTCCGGGGGGCGGCGGTCGCGGGTGTGCTCGCCGATCCAGCCGAGCATCCGGCGCGCACCGGCCCGGTAGCTGCCGTCGGGGGCGGCCTGGTCGAGGGTCAGCAGCGCCAGGGCGGCCCAGGCGACGTTGCCGGTGGCGGTGCCGTCCTGGTAGGCGTCTTCGGCCCAGAGGTTCTTCTTGGCGTCCCACCAGCCCGGCATCGGCGGCGGTCCGTCGCCGACGGGGCCGGCGCGGTAGGCGTTGCGCACTCGCCCGTCCGAGAATGTGCGGTCGTGGGACAGCCCATGCAGGAGGGCGTCGCCGATCCGCCGGGCGCGGGGGACGTCGCCGCAGGCCACCAGGGCGATGGCCGCCAGCGCGTTGTCGTACGTGAAGGCCGATTGGCGCAGGGGAGGCGGCAACTCCGCCTCGCCCTCCCCCGGCCGATAGCTGGCGACGAACACCGGGCCGGAGCCGGCCGCATCGACGCCCGCGCCGAGCGCCGCGCAGAGCGGCGTGGCGGTCGGGTGGCGCGGGCCGGCCGCCGCGGGCATGGCGGCCAGCATCAGGGCGATGGCGGCGATCCGCACGATCACCGCAGAGTCTCGGTCCGGCGACCGTCGTGGCCTTCGTCGCGGGCCGCATCCGCATCGCTCACCGGCGAGATCCAGGCGGCGACCCTGCGCATGCCGTGGGACATGGTGACGGCGACCTCGCGGACGTTCGTGCTGACGGCCGTCCAGCCGGCCTGCGCCTCCGGGCCGGTGAAGCCCGACGCCACCGCTTTCCACGCCACCGAGGCCGAGGGGATCCAGCCGTTCTCGCGGGTGATCGTCACCCACTGGCCGACGGAGCAGGGACTGGTGCGGGCCTGCGGCCGCGGGCGATCGGTGGATGCATCACCCTCGGCACGGTCGAGGCTGACGAGCACGTACATCTCGCGCCGCTCGGTCTGGGGGAACGGCACCGCGTATTGCTGGTCGGTCTTGTCGCTGGTCTTTGGCAGGATCTCGCTCACCCGGCCCGGCTGCGGCTCGCTCGAACCGGCGGACGAGATCGTCACCGGAGTGCCGACGGCGAGATCCTGCGCCTGACGATACGAGAAGATGCCCACCGCGAAGGCCTGCTCGCAATCGACCAGCGTGGCGACGGAATCGCCGGGATTGACGTGGCGCCCCTGCGCTGCGCCGAGGCTGAGGACGACGCCGCCGTTCGTCGCGCGCAACTGCGCGTCGGTGAGGCTGTCGAGGCGCTTGCGCTCCGCGTCGAGCAGGGCCGTCTGGGTCTTCAGGCTGGAGGTGAGCTGGGTCTCCTCGATCGCCAGGCGCTGGGCGTCGAAGGCGAGGTCGCGCCGCTTCTGCGTGAGGACGGCGAGGCTGTTGGACTGGTTGCCGACGAAGACGTTCTTGCGCACCGCGGCGAGTTCGGCGGACTTCTGCGCGAGCTTGGCGCTCTCGGCATCCTTGTCGAACCGGGCCGCCTCGAGCTTGTACTGGGTGGGGCGCACCAGATCGATGCTGGCGGCGTTGCGGTCGACCATCGACTGCTGGCGGTCGACCACCGCCTTGGTCGATTGACCCTCGGCGTTGGCCACCCCGACACGGGCCCTGGCCTCCGTCACCTCGCCTTCGAGCTTGGCCACGGTCTGCTCGACCTGCCGCTTGATCTCGGCATCCAGCGCCGCGACGTAGGCCTCGTCGGATTCCCGCTTCTGCCGGGCAGCGAGAAGGGAGCCGCGCAGTTCGGAGACCTTGCCGTCCAGGGTGATCAGGGTGGTGCGGTCGATGCGGGCGTTGTGGATGCGCGCCACGGTTTCGCCGGGCGCCAGCCGTTGCCCGATGCCGGGGGCGATCTCGGTCATCTCGCCGGCGATGGGCGCGGTGAGGAGGCTGATCGGCGCGTTGATCACCGCCCGGTCGGACTGGTCGGCCAACAGCGGCGGCAAGGTCGCCGTCGTCATCAGCAACGCCAGCACCGTCGCGACGGAATAGGCGGAGATGCGGACCATCCGCGTATGATTTCGGTTGTGCCCGTTGTGCGGCGCAACAAAAGACCCCGCCGAAGCGGAGGTGGAGGATTTCGGGGTCATGGGGAGGGCCCTTGCAAGAAGAAACGGAAGTCCGGCGGGGGTGCGACAGTCCCGATGCTTCAAGGATTGAAGTCGTTCGGGGCCACGCGCGTCGGTAGTGTTTCCTCGCGCTCTGCCGATGATATGGCGATTTCGAATCGCTCGACGTCGTGCAGATCGTTAACGGTAATACAAGTGTTCGATAAAATCAAACCGGTTATATTTATACGAAGTGAGCATAATTGATCGATATTGACTTATATTGCCAGAGGCGATCCCGGTCTGAAAATCGCATCGACCTCATAATATTCGGCGTTCATGTTGTAAGGCTGCGCTTTTACCAAAGCGCGCGATGCCATCCCGATCTCGACGACATCGCATTACCCAGGACCGGAAGCCACGGACGACATCGTTTCGTGCCCGCGCCGTGCCGACACCCGCTCACAACGGCGGTGCAGCAAAAACCGTTCCGTTAATAAAACGTTGCAATTTTACACTCAATTCTGGGGTAAAACCCTTCGTCGGTGCAGTCCAACGCCCTTTGCGGGGCGGCCCGTGTCGGTTCGACCGCGCGCATTCCCCTTGCTCGGTCGTACTTTGCTGGGCACGGCGAGGCCGTGAGCGCTGTGCCGGCCGGCTCCGTCGAGGATGAGCACGGCGTGGGCGGTGGGATCGACGCTGCGGCCGATCTCGGCGCGGTGCGCGTTGATCGCCGAGGCGTCGCAGCGGGGTATGACGAGACCGGCCCCCTGCCCTTCTCCGGGCAGATCGCCGCGACGACGTAGGCGTCGCCCGTCGCCGGTGCGAGATCGGAAACGATGCCCCCCACGGGCGCCGTGATGAGCGCCCGTCGCCGGTGGTGGTCAGGACGCCTGTCGCACCGGTTGCGCCGCGACGGGGGTGCCGAGGTCGCGGTGCAGGCCGGCCATCGCGGCCAGCGCCAGGCGGCTCGCCTCTGCCGCCTCCTCGATGTCGCCCTGTGTCAGGGTGCCGGCCCGGCTGGCGCGCTCGAAGGCCCGGCAGGTCTCCGACAGGGGCGTGAACCCCAGCATGCCCGCCGAGGAGATGAGCCTGTGCGCGATCCCCGCCAGGTCGCGCTCCGGGTCGGCGAAGGTTTGGTGCGTGGCCGGTTCGAGCAGGAAGCCGGTCCTGAGGACGCCGTCGAGATCGCACAGCATCCGGGCGAGCTTCTCGCCCCCGAGCAGGTCCCTGAGTTCGTCGAAGGTCGCGCGGTCGACCGCGGCGGGGCCGGCCGCCGTGCCCTGTTCGGACGCGGTCCACCGGGCCACGGCCGCGAGCAGTTCCGCCCTTCGGAACGGCTTGCCGACGTGGTCGACCATGCCCGCCGCCTTGAACGCCGCCACCTGATCGGGCAGCACGTTGGCGGTCAGCGCCAGGATCGGGATGGTCGCTCGGCGCCCACCCATCGCGCGGATGCGGGCGGTGGCCTCCAAGCCGTCCATGACCGGCATCTGCACGTCCATCAGGATGACGTCGTAGAGGGTGCGCTGGGCCGCATGGACCGCCTCGGCGCCGTCGCAGGCGACGTCGACCTCGTGCCCGGCACCGGCCAGGACCGCCATGGCGATCTCCTGGTTCGTCATCACGTCCTCCACCAGCAGGATCCTGGCGGGGCGGTGCGCTGCGGCCGGATGGGGCGCGACATCGGCCGCCGCCGGTACCGAAGCGCCGATCGCGAGGTCCACCGTGAACCAGAAGGTCGAGCCCCCCCGGGCCGGCTCTCCATCCCGATCCGCCCGCCCATCAGTTCGACGAGGCTCCTGCTGATGGCGAGCCCGAGTCCGGTTCCTCCGAAGCGGCGCGAGATCGAGCCGTCGACCTGGCTGAAGCGCAGGAACAGCCGGTCGCGCCTGTCCTGCGGAACCCCGATGCCGGTGTCGCCGACCTCGCAGCGCAGGTGCAGCGTGCCCGCCTTGCGTCTCTCCCCGCGCAGGGTGAGTGCCACCTCGCCTGCGTGAGTGAACTTCACCGCGTTGTTGAGGAGGTTCAACAGCACCTGGCGCAGGCGGTTCTGGTCTCCCACCAGTGTCCGTGGCAGGTCCGGGTCGATGTCGGTCCGCAACGCGAGGGGTTTGTCGGCCACGAGGCCGCTGATCATCGCCATGGTGTCGGCCACGAGCGCGGACAGCGAGAACGCCTCCGGTTCGAGCTCGACGCGGCCGGCCTCGATCTTCGAGAAATCGAGGACGTCGTTGACGATGGTGAGCAGCGCGCGGCCCGAACCGAGGATGCGGCCGAGCTTGATCCGGTCCGGCGCGCCCTGCCCGGGCTCGTCCAGCAGCATCTCGGTGTAGCCGATGATGCTGTTGAGCGGGGTCCGGATCTCGTGGCTCATGGCCGCCAGGAAATCGGACTTCGCGGCATTCGCCGCCTCCGCCTCGATGCGGGCCGCTTCGGCGGCATGGCCGGCCTCGATCAGCACCGCCTCGGCGTGCTTGCGCCGGTCGACGTCGAAGTTCAGTCCGACCATGCGCAGGGGATGGCCCTGCGCATCGACATACGCGCTCCCGATCCCGTGGAGCCAACGGATGCCGCCATCGGGCAGCAGCACGCGGAATTCGGCCGAGTAGCTCTCGCCGGTCTCCACGGCGCGCCTCACCGCGGCCCACACGAGGTCGGCATCGTGGGGGTGGACGAGCCCGCTCCAGGTGTCGGCGGTCATCGTCGCCGGCCCGTCGCCCTCGAGCCCGTGCATGGCCGCGCTCTCGTGGGACAGGATGACCGCGGCGATAGCGCCATCGGCGAACACCACGTCCCAGGTGCCTGCGCCGGCCGCCGTCTGCGCGATCCGCAACAGGTCGGCCGATTGGCGCAGGGCGTCGCGGTCGGTCACCGCGTCGTGGATGTCGAGGGCGGTCCCCAGCCAGTTCACAACCTCGCCGTCGCGCCTGATCGGAACGATCACCAGCCGGTGCCAGCGATGAGCGCCGTCCTCCCCGGCCAGGCGCACGTCGGCCTCCCAACGACCGTCCGCGGCGATCGTCCCGTCGTTCCAGGCCCGCTCGATCGGCGCGCGGTCGTCGGGATGGTAGCAGGCCAGCCGATCCACGAAGGTGGTCCCGATCCGACCGTGGTAGGTCTCGAAGCGGCGGTTGGCATAGACCGTGTCGCGGCTGTCGCGGTCCATGATCCAGACCATCTGCGGCAGGGTGTCGGCCAGGATGCGGTAGCGGGCCTCGCTTTCGCGCAGGGCCTCCTCGGCCCGGCGACGCTGCGAGGTGTCGCGGACCGCAGTGATGAAGCCGTCCGGCCTGCCCCGGGCGTCCCGCTGGATCTGCAGCGAGGCCTCGACCCAGATCCAGCGCCCGTCCCGGTGGCGCAGCCGGCTCACGGCCACCGCCCGGTCGCGCTCGCCGGAGACGAGGCCCGCGATCATCCGATCGAACGCCGGCACGTCGTCGGGATGGATGCCGTCGCGCGGGCTCAGGCCGATCAGTTCTTCCGGGGCGTAGTCGATGAGGGCTCGGGAGGCGGGCGAGACGTAGGTGCGTCGGCCCTCGCGATCGAGCCGCACGATCATGTCGCTGGCGCTGTCGGCCATCTGGCGATAGCGCGCCTCGCTGATCCGCAGTGCCTCGGCCCTCTGTCTCCGGCTCGTGACGTCGCGACTGAGACAAACGAACCCGACGAGGCGGCCCGCGCCGTCGCGCAGCGGCTCGAGGAGGTCGCTCGCCCAGAAGCGCGTGCCGTCCTTGTGCTGGCGCCAGCCTTCGACTTCCGCCCGGCCCCTCGCCCGTGCCGCCGCGACGATGGCCTTCGCCGAGGCGTCGGCCCGGTCGTCGTCGGGACGCAGGTGCGACAGATGACGGCCGACGATCTCCTCCGGCTTGTAGCCGAAGATGCGCTCGCCGCCGGCGTGCCAGTCGATCACGATTCCATTGGGGTCGAGCAGGGAGATCGCACAGACGGTCAGGCCTTCGACGATGAGCCGGGCCTGGCTTTCGCGTACCGCGCGTCTCGCCTCGCAGTCGGGCGGGTCGGTCACGTCCTCGGTGACGATGACGAAGGCGTCGGGCCGGTCGACGGCCGTTTCGCAGGTGGCTCCGACCACAACGGATCGGATGTCGCCGGAGGGCCCGACGATCCGCGCCTCGTAATGGAAGCCCCTTCTCGCGGCACTCGCCGCGGCGACGATGGCGCGCGCCCGCTCGCGGTCGTCGGGATGATGGCGCAGGAGCATCTGGTCGAGGCCCGGCGCGGCCTCGTCGGGACCGAACCCGTAGATCCGGCGCGCCTCGGCCGACCAGGCCCGGTCGCCGGTCGGCCATTCGAGACGGATGTGCCCGACTTCCCCGAACCGTCGCGCCACCGGAAGGACATCGTCGGCCTCGGCGTCGGATGTCCGGCCATGCGGTTCTCCGGCATCCCGCGCCTTTGCGCTCCGATCGGGATGCGGACCCAGGGAATGGATTTGCAGGTGCGCCGAGACGACCGCGGCCAGATCCCGGAGGCGGCGGCGTCGATCGGCGCGGAACGTGCGTGCCGTCACGTCCAGGACGCAGAGCGTTCCGACCCGCAGCCCGGACTCCAGGGTCAGCGCGGCGCCGGCGTAGAAGCGAATGCCCGGTGGCCCGGCGACGAGCTTCAGCCGCGAGAAGCGCGGATCGCGGCTCGCATCCTCGACCACGAAGACGTCGTCCGACGCGATGGCATGACGGGAAAACGGGTCGTCCTTGCCAGCCCCGTCGAGGGACGGGCCGCAGACCGTCCCAAACCGGACCCGGTCGGCCGCGACCAGCGAGACCGCGGCGACGGGGAGGTCGAACAGGGATCTCGCGACCTGGCAGACGGCCTCGAACAGCGGGTCGTGTTCCGTGCCGACGATCCTCGGATCGCGGGAGAATCGCAGGCGCGGCAGCGCGATGGCAGCAATGGGGAGCTTATCGGACACTCCGACTGCGGTCCTTATCGACGGTTGGTCGGCCTCCGGCCGATGTCATCGAGCCGTCCGGGTCGAGCCCTATCATCGCCATCGCCGACTGAACACCGCGTCGTGATCGACCGGGCCGAGGGGGTGACGATCTCCCGGCGATACGGTTTCCGCTTGGATCGAGCGGGAACGGTATCACCGAGCCCGCGCGGCGCCTGAGCGAAGCCCATGTCCGCATCACGACGTGATCAACCGGAAATGTCATGAGACCAGCCGTGGCCGACGGCGTCGTCCATCGCCCGCTGGCGGCGAAAGCCGGTCTTCCGCCGCATTACGGGGGCAGGTGCAGGCGATGATCGCAGTCCCGTTCCTGGCCGCCCTGGTCGTGTCCGTTTCGCTCACCGCACCGGCGACGGCCTCGCCTCCCTGCGGCGCCGAGGCCAGGGCCCGGCTCCTGGCGCCGCCGGGTCCGGACGACGACACGGTTTCCCTCACCTGCTCGATCCGCCTGCGTCCCGGGGACCGGATCGCGCGCAAGATCCTCCTCGAAGGGAGTGCGGCCTCGGGCGTGACCCTCGATTGCGCCGGGGCGACCCTCGGCCGGACCGATCCCCCGCCGGCGTTCAGCGATTTCGCCGTGGAGATCCGCTCGCGCCAGCCGACCCCCGGCTCGCCGCACTGGGAGCGGCCGGTGGACGTGACCCTGCGCGACTGTACGATCCTCGGCAACGTCCGGATCTGGGGCATGGGGCTCAACGGCCAGGGCGATGCTGTGCGGCAATCCTCTCGCCGGCCAGGGCATACCGAACGGGCGCAGGGAGCGGCGCCGAGCCGGATCCGCATCCTCGATTCCCGCCTCACCGCGCTCGGGGCAATCCCGCTCTATCTGGCGCCCGGCGTCACCGGCGTGACCCTGTCGGGCTCGACGCTGGACGGCACCTCCTCGGCGGTGGCGCTGTATCTCGACGCCGAGAGCGGCGGCAACACCATCACGAACAACACTTTCGCGGTCTCGGCGGGCCGTGAAATGGTGGCGGTCGACGGTTCGGCCCGCAACACCATCACCGGCAACCGCTTCGTGCTCGGGTCTCGCGGCGGCATCCACCTCTACCGCAACTGCGGCGAGGGCGGCACGGTCCGCCACCAGACGCCGTCGGACAACCTCATCACCGGCAACAGCTTCCGCCAGACCGGCCTGTGGCGCTCCGAGCCCGTCAAGGTCGGCTCGCGCGGCGGCTGGGGCTGGACCATGAACTGCGACGCCGATGCCGGATATCCGTTCGGCAGCAGCCTCGACGACGACGACCATGCCACCGGCAACGTCGTCGAGGGCAATCGCGTGGAGTAGCGACCTACTTCTTGGCCGCCTTCACCGCCGAGCTGACCATGTCCTTGGTGGAGGGCGCTGCGGCGTTCGTCTTGGTCACGACCTTCTTGGGCTTCTTGGCCTCGCGGCTGCCGCGCTTGTTTTCCTGCGCCATGACGGTGTCCTCCGGTGGTTCGAGGGCGCGATCATGACATGCCGCGGCGATTCCTCGGCATGGAAAAGCGATGCCGCGAAACGCCGGCGCACCGGCTCTGGCATCAGAGCGGGATGTTGTCGTGCTTCTTCCAGGGCTGCTCCATCGCCTTGGTGCGCAGCATGCCCAGCGCCCGGGCAATGCGCTTGCGGGTCGAATGGGGCATGATCACCTCGTCGATGTAGCCGCGCTCGGCCGCCACGAACGGCGACAGGAAACGATCCTCGTATTCGGAGGTGCGTGCCGCGATCTTGTCGCTGTCGCCGATTTCGCTGCGGAAGATGATCTCGACGGCGCCCTTGGCGCCCATCACCGCAATCTGCGCGGTCGGCCAGGCGTAGTTGAGGTCGGCGCCGACGTGCTTGGAGGCCATCACGTCGTAGGCGCCCCCGAAGGCCTTGCGGGTGATGATGGTGACGAGCGGCACGGTGGCCTGGCTGTAGGCGAACAACAGCTTGGCGCCGTGCTTGATCAGGCCGCCGTATTCCTGGGCGGTGCCCGGCAGGAAGCCCGGCACGTCCACGAAAGTCACGATCGGGATCGAGAAGGCGTCGCAGAAGCGCACGAAGCGGGCGGCTTTTCGCGATGCGTCCGAATCGAGCACGCCCGCCAGCACCATCGGCTGGTTGGCCACGAAGCCGACGGTGCGGCCCTCGATGCGGCCGAAGCCGGTGATGATGTTGCGGGCGTAGGTCGCCTGGATCTCGAAGAAGTCGCCCTCGTCGGCGACGCGCCGGATCAGCTCGCCCATGTCGTAGGGGGTGTTGGGGTTGTCGGGAATCAGGGTGTCGAGGCCCTTGTCGAGGCGCAAGGGGTCGTCGAAGCTCTCGATCTCCGGCACGCCGTCGACGTTGTTGGCCGGCAGGAAATCGAGGAGGCGGCGGATCTGCAGGATCGCCTCGACGTCGTTCTCGAACGAACCGTCGGCGATGGACGACTTCGTCGTATGGACCTTGGCGCCGCCGAGCTCCTCCGCCGTGACGACCTCGTTGGTGACGGTCTTCACCACGTCGGGGCCGGTCACGAACATGTAGCTGGTGTCGCGCACCATGAAGATGAAGTCGGTCATGGCCGGCGAATAGACGTCGCCGCCCGCGCACGGCCCCATGATCACCGAGATCTGCGGGATCACGCCCGAGGCCGCGACGTTGCGCTTGAACACCTCGCCGTAGCCGCCCAGCGCCGCCACACCTTCCTGGATGCGCGCGCCGCCGGCATCGAAGATGCCGATGATCGGGGCGCGCATCTTCAGCGCCATGTCCTGGACCTTGATGATCTTGGCCGCGTGCGTCTCGGATAGGGAGCCGCCGAACACCGTGAAGTCCTTCGAGAACAGGAAGACGGTGCGGCCGTTGACGGTGCCCCAGCCGGTGACGACGCCGTCGCCGGGGATCTTCTGCTTCTCCATCCCGAAATCGGTGGAGCGGTGCTGCACGAACATGTCGAATTCCTCGAACGACCCGTGGTCGAGCAGGAGTTCGATGCGCTCGCGCGCCGTCAGCTTGCCGCGCTTGTGCTGGGCCGCGACGCGGTTTTCGCCGCCGCCGAGGCGTGCCTCGGCGCGCCGCTCCTCGAGCCGGTCGAGAATGTCCTTCATGGTGGTCTGGCCTCGAGCACTGGAACGGTCACGACCTCACTCGCGCCGGTACAGGCTTTGCCGGTACAGGCTTGGCGGTAAGGTCCTGGGTCGGCCTTAGCACGGGTCGCTCCGGTGGAAAACGGGCTGCGGGCTCCCTCAGCCGGCGTATTGCGCGGTCAGGGCGGCCGCCTCGAACTCCGCCTTGCGCATCGTCATCCGAGCCTGCGCCTCCTCATCCGGCCCCCAGACCGCCGCCTGGTAGGTCTCGTCCACATGGGCGGCCTCCCACGCCTCCTCCGGGCTCAGGCGGCCGCGCAGGACGGCGAGCGCGATCAGGAGCGAACCGGTGAGGGTCGTCATGTTGTGGAGGGCGGCGAGTCGGAACGGTCCTTCGGTCGCCGCGATCGCCTCCTCCAGAATGCGGATCGACCGCTCGGGCTGGTCGACGTGGCGCACGCCCTCGCTCAGGATGAAGCGGGCGCCGAGCGCCTCGTATGCCCAGTCGAGCACCGGGTCCCAGGCGGCGGCCTGCATCGCCACGAGGCGCTCGGGCTCGCCGGCCCGGTAGGCGACGAGGTCGGTCACGGCATAAGACGCCAGATCCGCCACCACCGCCTCGCGGCGGGGGGCGACCCCGTCGATGGCGGTGTTGGCGAGACGGGTAAGGGGCATCCGTGCGGGGTCGATCACCGCGACCTGCGTCTGCCATTCCGCCGCCACCGCTTCGGCCAGGGCGCGTGTCGGCAACGTCAGCGGGTTCTTGGCGGGCGTGTTGGCGGAGCGCCCATCGAGGGTGAGGCGAAAGCCGCCCCCGGCATCGGCGAATCCGGCCTGTTCGTAGAAGCGCTTGGGCAGGGCCGGACGCCCCCCTTCGCGCACCGCCTTCAGCGGATCGCGGGCGGCGGACGGATCGGGCTCGCCGAGCCAGTCGGACAGGGTGTCGTCGTTCATGAAGGACCAGATCTGGGGGAACCGGATTTTCGACGGAGGACGAGGTGCCTCAGGCGGGCGGCAGGGGGCCGCTGAACAGGTCGGCGAGGGCTCCGGCATGGTCCACCACCGTCACCGCGCCCGCCCCGAACAACGCGCCGGGGCTGTGATAGCCCCAGGCGACGCCGATCGCGGCGGCGCCGGCGCTCACCGCCATCGCCATGTCGTAGGTGGTGTCGCCGATCATCATCGTGGCCGAAGGCACCGCCCCGGCTTCGTCCATCGCCTGGCGCAACATGGCCGGGTCGGGTTTGGAGGGGGCGTCGTCGGCGGTCTGGGTGGTGGCGAACCAGCCCTCCCAGCCGTTGGCGGCGATGAGATGCTCGACGCCGCGGCGCGACTTGCCGGTGGCGATGCCCAGGCGCAGGTCGTTGCGCGCATGCAGCTTGGCGAGAAGGTCGCCCATGCCGGGAAACAGCGGCTCCTCGTAGTCCGGGTCGAGCCGCAGCGCGTTGAAGGCGCGCTTGTAGCTCTCCGACAACCCCTCGATCGGCCCATCCTCGCCCACGAGACGGCGGAACGCCTGCGGCAGCGACAGGCCGACCACCGAGAGCGCCTCGCGCCGCTCGGGGCACGCGAGCCCGTGCTCGGCGAAGGCCACGCCTTGAGCCGCAACGATGAGATGCTGGCTGTCGACGAGGGTTCCATCGACATCGAAGACCACGAGCCTCACGGTGCGTCGGGCCGATCGACCGCGACGCGCATCACGGCTGCCGGGCCGGTGCGGCCGGCGAGGCGGGATTGGCCCTCGGCCGCTCGTAGCCGAGCTTGCACCGCACCAGGAAGCGCCGCCGGGCGCCGCCGCGCAGGCCGCGGTTGTGCGATTGCCGGTTGCAGCTGGCGTAGGAGTTGCGCCGCCGCTTTTCCGGCCGCGCGCCGGGGAGGGGCCGCTGGACGGGCGCCGTCGCGGCCGCCGGCGGCGCGGCTTGGGCCGGTCGCTGCACGGTCGCGGGCGGCGTCACGGCGGGAGGCTGGGCGGGCGGGGTCTGCGCCGAGGCCTGCCCGAACATCAGCGCACCGACCAGCATGCCGCCGGCAAGGGCCGCACCCGTGAGGCGCGCGCGGGGGGGGATCGTCGGTCGATGCATCGGTACTCCGCCACAGGGCCGCCGAAGCGGGACCACGTCTGCGACCCGCCGGCCGCGAGGATACGGTATGCACGGCGATTGCCAAGCATGTTCCCGGCACCCTGCGGCATCGGGCCCGCCGGTCAGGCTTCGGGTGCCTCGACGATGGGGTCGTAGCGCGACGCATCGAACCCGAGCAGGTTCCAGCTCTGCGCCATGTGCGGCGGCAGGGGCGCGGTCACGTCCACCGGCTTTCCCGTGCGCGGATGCGGGATCACGATGCGGCGGGCGAGCAGGTGCAGCCGGTTCTGGATGCCGCCGGGCAATTCCCAGTTCTCGATGCTGAAGTACTTCGGGTCGCCGACGATGGGGTGGCCGATGTGCGCCGCATGCGCGCGCAACTGGTGGGTCCGGCCGGTCACCGGCTTCAGGGACAGCCAGGAGAGCTTCTGGGCGGCGTTGTCGACCATGGCGTAATAGGTCAGTGCATGGGCCGCCCCTTCGTCGCCGTGGCTGGCGACCCGCATGCGCGCGTCGGCGTCGGTCGGCTCCTCCTTGGCCAGGTAGGTCGAGATCCGGCCCTGGTGGACGCGCGGCACGCCGGCGGTGAGCGCCCAATAGACCTTGCGGGCCGAGCGGGAGCGGAAGCTCTTGGCCAGCGTCGCCGCGGCCAGCCGCGTCTTGGCGACGATGAGGCAGCCGGCGGTATCCTTGTCGAGGCGGTGGACGAGGCGCGGCTTCTGGCCGTCCTTGCCGGTCAGGGCCTCGAGCAGGCCGTCGACGTGGCGCACGGTGCCCGAACCGCCCTGGACCGCGAGGCCGAAGGGCTTGTTCAGGATCATCATCTCCGCATCCTCGTAGAGGATCAGCGAGCGGATGAAGTCGGCGTCGTTCGCGTCCCGCGCGAGGCTGCGCGGGCGGTCCGCCACCGGATCGAGCTTGAGCGGCGGGACGCGCACGCTCATGCCCGGCGCGAGGCGGTCGTTGGGCTTGGCGCGCTTGCCGTCGACCCGCAGTTCGCCCTTGCGCACGATGCTCTGGACGCGGGTGAAGGGCAGCTGCGGGAACCGCGTGGTGAGGAAGCGGTCGATCCGCATCTCGGCCTCGTCCTCCTCCACCACGAGGGTCTGCACCCCCGAGGCGAGGGTGGCGGAGGCGGCGGCGCGCTGCTCGCGCCGGGTCGGCCCCTCAGGGGCGGGCTCCTGCGCCGTGGCAGCGGCACGGCGCGGCCGCGGAGCGTCGGTGATCTCGGTCGCCTCGGCGCGAGGCGCACGGGTGCGGGGCGCCCGGACGGGGCGCGCCTCCGCCTCGGGGCCGGGATCGGGCGCATCGCCGGGACGCCAAGGCGCACGCTTGGCCGATTCGTCGCCCCGGACCTGGGCGGCGCGCTGTGCGGCATCGAGGGCGCTGGTGCGCGGGCCCGTGCGCTCGCGGTCGGGACGTCGGAACGCCTCGGAACGTCCGGGCTTGCCCGGGCGGAACGGCTTGGCGGCACGGCCGGGGCCCGCGCCCCTGCCGCTGGCATCCTTGCCGCTGGCATCCTTGCCGCCGGCACCTTTGCGCCCGGCGCCGCCGCGTGAGGGTGGTCGAGTGGTCATCGCCCGCTGCTAGCATCCGCCCGGCGCCGCGACAAATCAAACCCGCCGCGCGACCCAAGCAATCGCCGTCGTCCGGTCGACCGGTGTCGGTCGCACCGGGAGGGGGCTCCCACGGTGCCCGGCCATCCTCGATCGGCCGACCCGAACCCTATGGCGACACGCCATCGCCCATCGGCGCGGGCGGGCGTCTGGCGAGTTCGGTCCGCAGGCGCAGGATTTCACTGTCCCTCTCGGCGATGCCGCCGAGCAGAGCGGAGACGGGATTCGTCAAGACGTCGACGCTCAGGGTCGACGGCGGGATGACCGCCCTCTCAGCGGATTTCGCCGCGACTGCGATGTGATAGGTCGGCGGACGCCCGGCCTGCTTGCGGACGCGCGACAGAGAGGGGTTGGAGAGAAACGAGACGGCCTCGGAGGAGGCGCCGTCTTCCAAACTCCAGATCGCGGACCCGTAGATGATCTCCTGGCCGAAGAACGCGATCGTCGGAAAATGCTTCGCCAGCATCGCTCGAAACTGATCGAGGTTCATTTCCTCGATATGAAACGGGTTGGGTACACCGCCTCTGGCGTAGGAATACACGTCCCGGTTCGGCGTGGAGCAAATGAAGATCCCGTCCCGCGCCAGGACGCGATCGACCTCGCTGACGAAAAGCCGCTGGTCGCGGAGATGCTCGATCGTCTCGAACGAGACGACCACGTCGACACTGCCGTCGCCGACCGGCAGGTTCAGCGCATCGCCCACCGAGAACGTCGCCCATTGACCGTGGGTCCGGACGGCATGGTCGACGACCTGGGGAGAGACATCGACCCCAAAGATCTCGGAGGCGCCGGATTGGGCCAGCAGGGCGGTGCCGTAGCCCTCGCCGCACGCCACGTCGAGAACCCGCTTCCCCCGCACCAGGTCGCTGCAGGCGAGGTAGCGGTGCAGATGTTCCAACGCCGTGTCGTCGACGCTACCTCGCGGCACGAACCGCTCGCCGCCGCCGCCCAGGTCCTCCGCGATGGGGCCCGAGAGCCGGAACTCCTTGGTCCCCATCACCTCGTCCCATCCGACACGCCGCGGCGGCGCAGCCAGATCGAGCCGCCGGAGTTCTTCAGGAAGCTCGGGCAATCCGCCTTGATGACGTCGACGCGAAGCTGAAGAAACATATCGTTGAAGAAGACGACTTCGAATTCTTTGTTGAAGGCCAGAAACGCGCGCAGACCATAGATCTCATTCCACGACCGATTCTCGGCAACCGCCCAGCTGTGGCTGTATTCGAACGGGTAGAAGATGTCGTGAAAATGGATGAAGACGCCCGGCTTGATCAGAGGAAGCACCTCTGCCAATTCGAACGCGACATCGGAACCGGTCTTCAAGACGTGCGTGCTGTCGATGAAGAGAAAATCACCCTCTTCGAGAGTCTCGAAACAGCTGAGCGGGACTGACTGGATCCCCTGTTCGAGAATGGTCACGCGCTGGATATCGTCCTCGCGGATCAACGATTTGAGAAGGGTCGGATGCGGCTCGATGAACGTGATCTCGCACGGAAACCCACCCGGTCCCGAGGAGGCGTCGAGCAAGCAGGCCGAGGAATAGCCGGATCCGACCTCGATGACCCGTTTCGGCTTGAAGCGCCGAAGGAGCGCGTAGAGAACCGTCCCATCGCCGTAGGAGAACGCCGGGTTCTTGTAGTGATAGCGATGGTGACCGTCCGGTTCGTCGGCGAACGGAATGTCTTTGGCATACGGCAGAAGGTCGTCCCGCCAGAATTGCGTCATCTTGGCGATGTCGAGATCGAGCCCGACGAGCGTTTCAGGCTCGCGACGCTGGCGTGACGGGGTGATCGTCGACGTCAACGTCGTCGGGTCGACGACCGGCGAATAGAAGTGCCCGGCCGGAGCGAAGATGGGCACGGTACTTTTCTGCTGCGCGGCAGGCGACTTGCGATTCTTGAACTCGTCGGTGTTCGCGAAACGCTCGAGGACGGCGGGGAGAGAATCGAGATCGACGATCAGCCGTGTGATCGCAGTCATCTCGTTTGGGCCGGGGGCACGCCCCATGAAAATCGAAAACAGCGACGTCACGATCTTCTCTTGAACGGTACCGGCGTGAGCGTCGTTTTCCACAGTTGCATTCCCCACGGTTTGGGATTTCGGATCGGCGGAACCTGCTGTCACGATGCGACACTCCTCGCCGATCGACACGGATGGATCAACCGATCGCCGCCTCGGTTTCACTCAACAAGTCGGCCAGGTCCTTGTTCGCGAACGTGGCCGTGCCGGACCCGGCCTCGACCGTCATCGTCCTCAATTTCCAGACCAACTGACGGCGGTCGGCACCCGTGCCCTTCATGAACGGAGACAACGTCGGCAGGGTCGTGATGTCGACGGCGAACCGTTCTGACGGAGGCTCGGGTACCGTCATCGTGATCGTGATCATCGTTTGAGCTTCGTTGATCGTGAGGTCGTGCGGGATCGTCATACCGCCTGGGAACGAGGTCGAGACCTGATTGAAACTCGAGATCTCCCCTTTGGGAATGTCGGCCACGATCTCGATTCGGGTGATGCCTTTGCCTTCAAACGGAATACTGACCTTCGACTTCATCCACATG
Organism: Methylobacterium sp. Leaf466; assembly: GCF_001425565.1. Lineage (NCBI taxonomy): Bacteria > Pseudomonadati > Pseudomonadota > Alphaproteobacteria > Hyphomicrobiales > Methylobacteriaceae > Methylobacterium > Methylobacterium sp. Leaf466. The sequence continues at coordinate 108,608 of NZ_LMRC01000012.1, forward strand.
CCAGGCATTGCCCCGACGGGAAAAAAGACTTTGACACCGCTTTTTTCGGCACAGGGCAGCTTGGCCCAATCCAAATCGAGATGAAGCCCACTCTGGATCAAGGTCAGAGGCGGCATTTTGCGAGAGGTCAGCGCATTGCGGTCGATCTCGAGAAACTTTTCATACTTTTCGGCAGAAAGGTGATCGAGTTCGACAGTATCGTTTTTATAGTCGAATATTTCGGTTTTATCGAAGCCTATCGAGTTATAGAGATCTGGTGTATAGTGCTCACCCTCTTCGCCGATATATTTCGCGTTGACGGTTGCCGTCGAAATTCGAACCCGACCGAGCTCGTTCGTGGCGACATTCTTGAAAAGATCTTGATTCGACGGCAGCGGTCCGTAACCGCGCGAAAGCCACAACTTGTAGATCGGAAGATACGGGCGATCCGAGTAATCGACGAGACTGATGGCATCGATATAGGGACGCACGAGTTCGTTTCGCTCCCTCCAATGCCGTCGCGTCAGGCCAAACCCCCAGTTGTGGTGCATTCTGCCCAGGGCGGTTTTCGACCGCTCCTGCGCCTCCACCGTCACGACGACATTGGATCCGTAGGCGGAGACCATGCCGATGCGCTCGTCGCCGAGCGCCTGCTCGATGAGGCGATCGAGGATCTCGATGTATCGTGGGCTTGGAACGAGGTCGTCCTCGAAGAAGATCGCCGCCTCGTTGTCGTGCTCCACGAAGGCGCATTGCTCCGCGGCATCGATGTTCAGCGCGATACCGAGATTGCTCGATGAACGACGCATCTTTCCCTGCGGAAAGATGCGGTGAAAGATTTCCACGCACTCGTCGATCAACTTGGGGTCGGTCTTAACGACATCGTAGTAGCTGCTGTAGGCCGCATCCTGAAACAACCACACATCCCGTCCCGGATCGGACGAAAGGTCGACGGACGCTCGCAAACCCTTGAGTGTCTGCCTCAGATATTGAGGTCTGTTGTAGGAAACGATGAAAATCGGACTACCCATTGACCACCCCCATGCCGAACATCTCAACGTTTCTATCGAGGAAAGGACGAAGCCGGAAACATGCGCCGGTCAATTGACGCAGTACAAAACAAAAATTCCGGTGTTGTCCGATAGATAGGCGTATTGCTCGGAGGCCATGAAGCGGAAATACGCGTCCTTGAAGCCGGCTTTCTTGACGCGCTCCAAAATATCCCACCCGGGCAGTTCGAAGACGAGCGAGCCGCCAGAATTGAACGGGTCGCCGTGATACTCCGGCTTGGTGATGTGCTCGATCTCGCCGTCGGCCAGCAGCTTTGCCTTGCGTTCACCCTCCTCCCGCATGAAGAGGAACGGGTGGGTGCCGATGTGCATGCCCCCGGGGACGAGCACGCGCGCCATTTCGCCGAGCGCCTCATCCAGGCTGGGGACGTGTTCCAGCACTTCGTTGGTCATGACGAAGTCGAACGTCGCCGACGGGAACGACAGGCCGGTGAGGTCTTCCTGCGGTATCGGAAACATCGTCTTGCGGGTCTGCTCGTTCGTCGTGAACTCCGACCCGTAGAACATCGGATAGCGTCCTCTGAGACGCAGCGCGAGTTTCGTCACGGCTTCCGGTGAGTAGATCTTCACCATGATCGAGCGCGTGCGAAGCTGCTCGTCGAGGCAATACATCACCGCGCGTTGTCTCGAGTTGACCCCGTCGAAGACAAGGTTTTCCCTCAAGTTTTCGATGCTGCCCTCGATTTCGTGTGACAGCACCTTCCTGTTGGTCAACGGCTCGACGAAACCGTTCGCCAAGACCCGCTGGCCGATCGCTCTGGCGTGCGAGGCATCACCGGCGAACTTGTTTTCGGCGAGCCAGGTCTGCCATTCACCGAACGACCGAAACGTGACATCGAGCGTATACGGATTTGAAATCGGTGTTTGCATTTCGTGCCTGCTCCATGCCGGTCTTGTCTTGACGATCAGTGCGGCTGGTCTTGCTTCCCCATCGCGTCCTTCAGAGCATACGGAGGCGCCACGTCGACTTGGCAGATCTAGGCACCACCGCGGAGCGGCCAGAAGACCAGACTGGACGGAGCCACGCCTGCCTTCGAGAATTCACCCACCATCATGTCGGTGAACTGCCGGCTTCCGAAGCTCAATTCGCCCACGACGAGTTGGGCGCGACGTTGCTTGACTTCCGCCGCGATGCTGTCGAGCGTCGCCGCGTCGAACGGTTTGCCGCGATCGTAGATGTGGACATCGTAGAATGCCGGCTTCTTGCCGCCTGCGGAAAAGACGCTGTCGATGCTTTTCACACTCTTCGTGAAACGATTGACGGGGCAAGACACGGTCGAGGGTATGTCGGGACGAGCCTGCTTGACGAGGCTGGCGGTGAAATTCGCGTACACGTCTTTGAGTTCAGGCGAGAAATCGGCCGGCGTGCAGCCCTCGTTGAAGAGGTCGAAATTGACCTAGAACGTGTCGTCGATTTTGATCTGGCGTTGCGAGTCCTCGACGAACTTGACGACGGTCGGCAACAGGGACTGGTCGTAACAATCCCCCCACGCCGTTCGACGACAGGCGGGATGGATCGTGCCCTGCGGACCGAGTGCAATCGTCAGGCTCTTGAAGCCGGCGCGCTTCACATCCGTGGCGTAATTCGCGATCGCGGCCCCGGCGGCGGCGCCGTTGACGACATCGAACCAGTTCTTTTGGAACTTCGCTTGTGGTCCGAAGAAAACGATCGTTCTCACCGTCGAAAACCCGGATTTGCGCATCGTTTCGAGCTGAGCTTGAACTTGCGCGCGGATTTCAGGCTGGTCGTACTTCGGCAGAAACGCGGCGTCCTTGATGGTCGCATTTTTGCTGGTCGAGCAGAGAGCGACGTTTTCAGCCACGACGTTCAAGAAACTAAAGTTGATTCCATAATCCGTGGCTTCCGCCCGCGATGTGGATACGATGGCTAGACAGCCGAACCATGCCGCCAAGAAGGTTCGATGCGACGTCGATAGTGACAGTCCCATTGTGGCTCGCCCGTAGGTCATGATTATGAACGCCTGCGTTTACACAGAGTGAGCCACAGGCGCAAACGCAGGCGGTCTCGTCGAATGTCCGCCTGCGGCACGCCGGATCCCGGGCGATGCCCGCCTCGCGCCCGGAGCGCGGGCTTGACCCGAGCGGCTGGGCGAAAAGAGCGCCATGGTTTCGAGCGGGAGTCTCGATGGCGTGGCGAGAGGTCCATACGTTTTCTCGGACCGGTCACGTCCGCAGGACGAGGCAGGCGCCGCCCACGCCTCTGATCCGGGTGCAAAGGGCATCGGCCGCGGCCCGGCTCTCGGCGGGGATGCGGATGCGGTAGAAGGCGCGGGTGCCGCGGTTGCGCAGGCGGGTGCCGATGATCATCGGGCGGACCTCGCCGATCACCCCGGCGTAGCGGGACCGCGCCCGCGAGAAACTCGCCAGGGCCAGGGATTTGGAAAAATTGCCGGCGAGCTGGATGCCCCAGGGGGCGGCCGGGCCTTCGGTGCCGCCCAGGGCGAAGCGGTCGCCGCGCCGGGCGATGCGCAGGTCGGCGGTGACCTGCAGGCAGGTCTTGTCCGGTGTCACGGTCTTGCCTGGTGTCACGGTGCCGGCATTCGGAGCGGTCGCGTCCTTCGCCTCGGAGGGGTCTGCCGGCGTCGACGCGGCCGCGCCGCGCCAATCCTCGGCGGGGGCGCCGGTGATCGCCAGCACGTAGCCGCGGGTCTCGGCCGGCAGGCCGCCGGTGCCGGCGAGCCAGGCCGAGACCCGCCCCGGCCCGCCGTTGTAGGCCGCCGCCGCCAGGCCGAGGTTGCCGAACCGCCGGTTCAGGTCGGCCAGGAGATGGGCCGCGTGCGGGATCGCCTGTTCCGGGTCGAACGGATCGGTCAGGCCGCGCTCGCGCGCCGTGCCCGGCATGAACTGCGCCACCCCCTGCGCGCCGACGGGGCTGACCGCGGTGACGCGAAAGCTGCTCTCCCGCCAGATCAGCCGGGTGAGGAACGGGACCGGCAGGGCATGGCTCCGGGCCGCACCCTCGATCAGCCGGCACAGCGCCTGTTCCACGGTCTCGCCGCCGGCCTCGGCACGGGCGCCCTGGCTCGACCCGAATCCCAGGACGAGGGCGGCCAACACCGCGGCGGGTGCGCTGGGGAGGGCGAAGGGTCTGATCACGCCGCGTTGTAGCGCGATCGGGGTGGCGATCAATCGCGAGGGCACGCATCGCGGAGCGAGCGCGGGCGCGCTATAAGCCCTCGCCTTCCCGTTCCCTCCACCGCCGGTGCCGATGACCGACCCCCTGCTTTCCGTCCAGGACCTGTCGGTCGCCTTCCGCTCGCGCGAGCGCGAGACCCTGGCGGTCGACCGGATCGGTTTCACGATCCGCGCCGGCGAGACCCTGGCGCTGGTGGGGGAATCGGGGTCGGGCAAGTCGGTCACGGCGCTGTCGATCCTGCGGCTGCTCGACGGCAGCGCGGTCCACCCCTCGGGGCGCATCCTGTTCAAGGGCCGCGACCTCCTGACCCTGCCCGAGCGCGACCTGCGCAAGGTCCGCGGCGCCGACATCACGATGGTGTTCCAGGAGCCGATGACCTCGCTGAACCCGCTCCACACCATCCAGCGCCAGATCGGCGAGGTGCTGGAGGTGCATCGCGGTCTCTCCGGCAAGGCGGCGCGGGCGCGCATCCTCGACCTCCTCGCCCTCGTGGGCCTGCGCGATGCGGAGAGCCGGCTCGGGGCCTATCCGCACGAACTGTCGGGCGGCCAGCGCCAGCGTGTGATGATCGCCATGGCGCTCGCCTGCGAGCCCGACCTCCTGGTGGCCGACGAGCCGACGACCGCCCTCGACGTCACGGTCCAGGCCCAGATCCTCACCCTGCTCGCCGACCTCCAGAAGCGGCTCGGCATGGCGATGCTGTTCATCACCCACGACCTGGGCATCGTGAAACGCATCGCCGACGACGTCTGCGTCATGCTGGCCGGGCGCATCGTCGAGGCCGGCCCGGTGGCCGGCATCTTCGCGGACCCGCAGCACGCCTACACCCGCCGCCTGATCGCCTCCGAGCCGACGGGCCGGGCCAACCCGGTGCCCACGGCTGCGCCCGTCGTCCTGGCGGCCGGGCCGATGAAGGTGTGGTTTCCGATCCGCCAGGGCCTGCTGCGGCGGACCACCGGATACGTCAGGGCCGTTGACGGCGTCTCCATCGCCGTGCGCGAGGGCGAGACGGTGGGCGTGGTGGGGGAATCGGGCTCGGGCAAGACCACGCTCGGCCTGGCGCTGCTGCGGCTCACCGCCAGCGAGGGGCCGATCGTCTTCCTCGGTCGAGCGATCGAGGATCTGAGCGTGTCCGCGATGCGGCCCCTGCGCAAGGACATGCAGGTGGTCTTCCAGGACCCCTACGGCTCGCTGTCGCCGCGCATGACCGTGGCCGACATCATCAGCGAGGGGCTGGTGGTGCAGGGGCAGGCGCGCTCGCGGACCGAGCGCACCGCCATCGTCGCCCAGGCGCTGACCGAGGTCGGGCTCGATCCGGCGACCATGGACCGGTACCCGCACGAATTCTCCGGCGGCCAGCGCCAGCGCATCGCCATCGCTCGGGCGATCGTGCTCAAGCCCCGCTTCGTCGTGCTCGACGAGCCGACCTCCGCCCTCGACCGCTCGGTGCAGGCGCAGATCGTCACGCTGCTGCGCGACCTCCAGCGCGAGCGCAAGCTCGCCTACCTGTTCATCAGCCACGACCTCAAGGTGGTCCGCGCGCTCGCCAACTACGTCCTCGTCATGCAGAACGGGCGCGTGGTCGAGGAGGGGAGCGCCGAGGCGATCTTCGCCGATCCGCAGACCGCCTACACCCGGGCCCTGTTCGCCGCCGCCTTCGACCTCGAGACAGAGACCGTCGACGACCCGGTTCCGGCCTGACAGGACGAGACCGTCATGGCCCGCGCCTTCCTCATCGTCCTCGATTCCGTCGGCATCGGCGGCGCACCCGACGCCGCCGCCTACGGCGACGCCGGTTCCGACACGCTGGGCCATATCGCCGAGGCCTGCGCGGGCGGACGGGGCGACCGGCCGGGCCTGCGCACGGGCCCTTTGCGCCTGCCGCACCTGGCCTCGCTCGGCCTCGGCCTCGCCGCTCAGGGCGCCACCGGGGCGATCCCGCCGGGGCTGGCGCCGGAAGGCCCCATTACCGGCGCCTACGGCCATGCCGTCGAGATCGCCGCCGGCAAGGACACCCCCTCGGGCCATTGGGAGATCGCCGGCCTGCCGATGCAGAAGCCTTGGGGCTACTTCCCGGACGCGAGACCGGCCTTCCCGCCCGAGTTGACCCGCGCCCTCGTCGCCGCCGGCCGGCTGCCGGGCATCCTCGGCGACTGCCATGCCTCGGGGATCGCGGCCATCGACAGCTTCGGGGCCGAACACGTCCGCACCGGCCGGCCGATCTGCTACACCTCCGCCGACAGCGTCTTCCAGATCGCCGCCCACGAGGAGAGTTTCGGACTGGAGCGGCTGCACGGTCTCTGCCGCCTGGCCCGCGACCTCTGCGACCCCTACCGGATCGGGCGGGTCATCGCCCGGCCCTTCACCGGCACGCCGGAGGCCGGCTTCCGCCGCACGGCCAACCGCAAGGACTACGCGACGCCGCCCCCCGAGGAGACTCTCCTCGACCGTCTCACCGCAGCCGGGCGCGGCGTGGTCAGCATCGGCAAGATCGGCGACATCTTCGCCCATCGCGGCACCGGCCGCGAGGTCAAGACCGCCGGCAACGAGGCCGGTCTCGACGCGGCACTGGACGCCTTCGACGCCCTGACCGAGGGCGGCCTCGTCTTCCTCAACCTCGTCGATTTCGACACCGACTACGGCCACCGGCGCGACGTGCCGGGCTATGCCGCGGCACTAGAGGCCTTCGATGCGCGGGTCCCCGAGATCCTGGACGTGCTGGGCGCCGGCGACCTGTGCATCGTCACCGCCGACCACGGCAACGACCCGACCTGGGCGGGCACAGAGCACACCCGCGAGCAGGTCCCGATCCTGGCCTTCGGCCCGGACGTGCCCCCCGGCCCGATCGGGCGACGCGAGACCCTGGCCGATATCGGCGCCACCGTCGCCCGCCACCTCGGCCTGCCGCCGCTGCCGGCCGGGCACGCCTGGTAGGAATTGTTTCACGTGAAACCGCCGGGATGACGGTGGCGCCGTCACCGGGACGAGATCTCGCCCGCCTCTGACGGACCCCGCGATGGGCTCAGGCCAGGGCGGTGTCCGGCGGTCCGAGGTCGAGGGGGACGCCGACGATGGGAGCTTCCTCCGCGGCCGTCGCGCTCGGCTCGGAGCGAATGGTGACGGTGTCGCCGTCGATGGAGAAGCGCACGTCCATCGCCGCCGCCCTAGCCACCAGGCCGGCGTAATAGGCGAGGATGCCGTGGGCATCGACGCCGTGCTCGGGCGCGCCGGCGATCAGCGATTCCACGTGTGGCGGGATACGGGCGTGCGAGCCCTTGGCGCGCAGCACCAGGGTCGGCGCCTCGCCGTCGCCCGTCACCTGCACGTCGATCACCCCGCCGCGCGGAATCGCGCTTGTGGCGATGACCACGAGGTTGAGGAGCAGCTTGACCTTGTTCTTCGGGTAGAGGGCCTGCGGCGCGCTCCAGGTGAGCTGGGTCTTCTCGTCGCCGAACATGCCGCGCGACACCTTCTCGGCGTCGGCCAGGTCGATCGAGGCCCCGGCCGAGCCGGCCGCCCCGAAGGCGATGCGGGTGAACTGCAGCCGGGCTGAGGCCTGGCGCGCGCTCTTGCGGATCAGGTCGAGGGCGAACTCGCGCATGGAGGCGTCGCTCTCGTCCTCCAGCACCTCGAGGCCGTTCACGATCGCACCGACCGGGCTGATGACGTCGTGGCAGATGCGCGAGCACAGCAGCGCCGAGAGGTCGAGGGCATCGAGGGTGACGGCGGTCATGGCGCTCTCCGCGCAGAGGTCGGGCTGCGATAGGACGATGGATGTGTGCGGGACTGTCTTAACGCACCGATAACCGCGCTCCGATGCTTTGAAAAGCGGCAGGACGGCCGACCCGGCCCGGCTCGACAAGAGGGCCGTCGCATACCATGTCTGGAGGATGACCCTTCTGGCGCAGGATCGCGCGCGCATCGCGACCACCCTCACCGAGATCGCCTGCGAAGCCGGCGAAATCCTGCGCGCCTACCACGGTGGCGACTGCCCGCACGTGATCAAGCCGGACGGGTCGCCCGCGAGTTCGGCCGACATTGAGTCCGAGGCGCTGATCGTCGCCGCCCTCGCCCGTCATTGGCCGGGCATCCCGGTGGTCGCCGAAGAGAGCAGCCACGACCGCCCCCCCGCCGACCTGTTCTTCCTCGTCGATCCCCTGGACGGCACCAGCGATTTCCTCGCCGGCAACCGCGAGTACACGGTCAACATCGGCCTCGTCCAAGGCGACCGGCCGGTGGCCGCGGCCCTGGCCGCTCCGGGGCTCGGCCGGGTCTGGGGCGCCGGGGTCGAGGCCTTCGAGGCGCCGATCGTCTGCGGCCGCCCCGGCGCACCCTCGGCGGTCGGGGTCAGGCGGCAACCCGACGACGGGCTCGTCGCCCTCGTCAGTCGCCGCCACGGCGATATCGAGACGGAGGCGTGTCTGGCGAGCCTCCCGGTCGGTCGGCGGCTCCAGGCCGCTTCCGCCCTGAAATTCTGCCTGATCGCGTCGGGCGAGGCCGACATCTACGTCCGCTGCGGCCCGACCATGGAATGGGACACCGCCGCCGGGGACCATGTCCTGACGAGCGCCGGCGGCCGCGTGCTGGTCTCGTCGGGCGAGGCCATCACCTACGGCCACTACGACCTCTACTACCGCAACGGCCCCTTCGTGGCGGTGGCGCAGGCGTCGTATGCGGACTGCTTGAGCCTGCCGCACCGGGCACGGCCCGTGAGACCCGGAGCGGCGGTGTCGCCCAAGGCCTGATCGGCGCCGGTTCGCGGGTCCGGCGCCGGCGGGACGTGGCAGCCCCGCTTCAGCCGCGCTGGTCGATGGGGACGTATTCGCGCTTGTCCGGGCCGATGTAGAGCTGGCGCGGCCGGCCGATCTTCTGGGAGGGGTCCTCGATCATCTCGGCCCATTGCGCGATCCAGCCCACGGTCCGGGCGAGTGCGAACAGCACGGTGAACATCGAGGTCGGGAAGCCCATCGCCTTCAGGGTGATGCCCGAGTAGAAATCGATGTTCGGGTAGAGCTTCTTCTCGATGAAGTACTCGTCCTTGAGGGCGATCTGTTCGAGTTGCACCGCGACTTCGAGGAGCGGGTCGTCCTTGATGCCGAGCTGGCCGAGCACCTCGTGGGTGGTCTTCTGCATGATGCGCGCGCGCGGATCGTAGTTCTTGTAGACGCGGTGGCCGAAGCCCATCAGGCGGAAGGGGTCGTTCTTGTCCTTGGCCTTGGCGACGTATTTGGCGACGTTGTCGGGCGTGCCGATCTCCTCGAGCATCTTCAGCGCGGCCTCGTTGGCGCCGCCGTGTGCGGGCCCCCACAGGCAGGCGATGCCGGCAGCGATACAGGCGAACGGATTGGCACCCGAGGAACCGGCGAGCCGCACCGTCGAGGTCGAGGCGTTCTGCTCATGGTCGGCGTGCAGTACGAAGATCCGGTCGAGGGCGCGCGCGAAGATCGGGTTGACGACGAAATCCTCGCACGGAACCGCAAAGCACATCCGCAGGAAGTTCGACGTATAGTCGAGATCGTTCTTCGGATACACGAACGGCTGGCCGATGGAGTATTTATAGGCCATCGCCGCGAGCGTCGGCATCTTGGCGATCATGCGCAGGGACGCGATCATGCGCTGCTTGTCGTCTGAGATGTCGGTGGAGTCGTGATAGAACGCCGAGAGCGCGCCGACCGAGGCGACCATGATCGCCATCGGGTGGGCATCGCGGCGGAAGCCCTGGAAGAAGCGGTTCATCTGGTCGTGCACCATGGTGTGGCGCGTGACCCGGTAGTCGAAATCGGCCTTCTGGGCCGGGGTCGGCAATTCGCCGAACAGCATCAGGTAGCAGGTCTCGAGGAAGTCGCCCTGCTCGGCGATCTGCTCGATGGGATAGCCGCGGTAGAGCAGGATGCCCGCGTCGCCGTCGATGTAGGTGATCTTGGATTCGCACGACGCCGTCGACGTGAAGCCGGGATCGAAGGTGAAGACGCCGGTCTTGGCGTGGAGCTTGCCGATGTCGATGACGTCGGGACCGATGGTCCCGGTCTTGATCGGAAGCTCGATCTGGTTGTCGCCCACGGTAATCGTGCTGGATGCGCTCATGGAGACGTGGACCCTTTCCTGGCAGCGGGCGGACCGAGGCTTGATGGTGTGAAGCCGGCCCGCCTGACGACGAAGCGACCACCGGCATCCAGGTTCCGCCTGCACCCTTATGCTGCAGTTGCGAACACCGTAACCGGGTTAGCGGATCGGCCCCCGGCCTTCAACTCGCGACCGTCGATCCCCCGTCGCATCAAGCGAAATCCGGGCCGCAACCGTGACGGGTCAGGCGGCCTAGATCCGGTCGCGCAGGCGGCCGAGGCTGTCCTCGCGCCCGAGCACGGCCATGACGTCGAACAGCGGCGGCGAGGTCGTTCGGCCGGTGAGCGCCGCCCGCAACGGCTGTGCGACCTGCCCGAGCTTGAGCCCGTTCGCCTCGGCGAACTGGCGCACCACCGCCTCGGTCGCGGCGGCGGTCCACTCCGCGACGGCCTCGAGGACCGGGAGGACCGCGGCCAGGCGCGCCCTGGCCTCCGGGGTGAGGAGGGCTGCGGCCTTGTCGTCGAGCACGAGGGGGCGGGCGGCCGTGAGGTAGTAGGCGCTGTCGAGAAGCTCGACGAGGGTCTTGGCGCGCTCCTTGAGGCCGGGCATCGCCGCCGTGAGCGCGGCCTTCAGCGGCGCCGGCATCGGCGAGGCGATGCCCCGCGACGGCCCGAGGGCGGGCAGGATGCGGTCGATCGCCTCCACCAGCGCCGAATCCTCGGCGCCGCGGATGTAGATGCCGTTGAGGTTTTCGAGCTTGGCGAAATCGAACCGGGCCGGCGAGCGGCCGATCGCGCCGAGATCGAACGCCTCCGTCATCTCTTGCGTCGAGAAGATCTCCTGGTCGCCGTGGCTCCAGCCGAGACGCACGAGGTAGTTGCGCAGGGCCGAGGGCAGGTAGCCGAGGTCGCGGTAGGCATCGACGCCGAGCGCGCCGTGGCGCTTCGAGAGCTTGGCGCCGTCGGCCCCGTGGATGAGGGGGATATGCGCCATCGCCGGCACCGGCCAGCCGAACGCCTGATAGATCTGGCTCTGCCGGGCGGCATTGGTCAGGTGGTCGTCGCCGCGGATCACCTGGGTGACGCCCATGTCGTGGTCGTCCACCACCACCGCCAGCATGTAGGTGGGATTGCCGTCCGAGCGCAGCAGGACGAGGTCGTCGAGGTCGCGGTTCTGCCAGACAACGCGGCCCTGCACGCCGTCCTCCACCACGGTCTCGCCCTCCGAAGGGGCGCGCAGGCGGATCACCGGCTTGACGCCGGCCGGCGCCTCGGAGGGATCGCGATCGCGCCAGCGCCCGTCGTAGCGCATCGGCCGCCCCTCCGCCCGGGCCGCCTCGCGCATGGCGGTGAGTTCCTCGGGCGTGGCGTAGCAGCGATAGGCGTGGCCCGAGGCGAGCAGGCTCTCGGCCATCTCGCGGTGCCGGTCGGCGCGGGCGTATTGGTAGACGACGTCGCCGTCCCAATCGAGGCCGAGCCAATGCAGGCCGTCGAGGATGGCCTCGATCGCCCCTTGCGTCGAGCGTTCGCGATCGGTGTCCTCGATCCGCAGCAGCATGCGACCGCCGAAGCGGCGCGCGTAGAGCCAGTTGAACAACGCCGTCCGGGCTCCGCCGATGTGCAGGTAGCCGGTGGGCGAAGGCGCGAAACGGGTGACGACGGCTGACGACATCGGGCGGTCTGACTTGTGTGGGGAGAGGAGGATCGAGCGGGTCGACCCGCCGGGCTGCGGCCCTGTAGCATGGGCGGGCGGGGACGTTAAGGAACGGGCCGGGCCATGGCGTGCCCGCGGACGCCATCCGGGGCGGCGGGGTCCGGCGAAGGCGAGATCGGGAGACCGTCGGCATGGCGCGGGGCGAGGCTGGGGCGCGGACGGCCGGGCGGATCGCCGCCCTGTCGCCCCGCCGTCTCGCCGCCTGGCTCCCCGCATTGCGGCATTGGTTCGTCGCGGGCGTTTCGCTGGAGGCCGAACGGCGGCGGCTGTTTCCCTGGCTCGCGGTGGCCTTCGGCGCCGGCATCCTCGTGTATTTCTCCGCCACCGTCGGCGAGCCCGTGTTGGCGGCGCCCCTGGGATCGGCGGCCCTCCTCGCGGCCCTCGTCCCCGTCTGCGCCGCCCGGCCGGTATTGCGGGCGCTCCTCCTCGGGCTCGTGGCCGCGCTCCTCGGCTTCGTGGCCGGGGCCTGGCGCGTCGCCACGGTGGCGAGCCCGATCCTTGCCCGCACCACGATCGCGCCGCTCACCGGGTTCATCGAATCCCTCGACGAGCGCGAGGAGGGTGCGCGCCTGATCATCCGGGTCGAGAGCTTCGGCACCCTCGCCGCCGAGGCCCGGCCGACCCGGGTGCGCGCCTCCTACAAGGCACCCCGCCCCCTCAAGCCGGGCGATTTCATCGCCGCCAATGCACGCCTGCTGCCGCCGCCCGAGGCGGCGCGTCCGGGCGGGTACGACTTCGGCCGCGACGCCTTCTTCCGCGGCCTCGGCGCGGTGGGCTCCCTCGTCGGCAAGATCGAGGTCAAGCCGCCCCCCGGGCCGGTGCCGGTCCGGTTGCGGGCGGCCGCGGCGGTGGACGACGCCCGCAACGCCCTCACCCGGCGGATCACCGACGCCATCGGCGGACAGGCCGGTGCGGTCGCCGCCGCCCTGGTCACGGGCAAGCGCGGCCTCATCGACCAGCAGACCAACGACGTGCTGCGGGACGCCGGGATCTATCACGTGGTCTCGATCTCGGGCCTCCACATGGTGCTGGCGGCCGGGGTGGTGTTCTGGCTGGTGCGCGCGATCCTGGCGGCGGTGCCTTTCCTCGCCCTGCGGGCACCGATCAAGAAGATCGCCGCCGCCTTCGCGATGGTCGGCGTCACCGCCTATTGCGTTTTCTCCGGCTGGGACATCGCGGCCGAGCGCGCCTGGATCATGACCCTGGTGATGCTTGGCGCGATCCTGGTCGACCGCCCCGCTTTGAGCATGCGCAACCTGGCGCTGGCGGCCCTGATCGCGCTCGCCCGCGAGCCGGAGGGGCTGCTCGGCCCGAGCTTCCAGATGTCGTTCGGAGCCGTCGCAGGCCTCATCGCCTGCGCCGGATATCTCGACGGAAGCGGCCTGCGCCGCGAGGCCGACGGCCGCGTCGCCCGCGCGATGGCCACCGTCGCCGCGGCGGTCGTCGGAACCCTCGCGACGACCCTGGTGGCGCAGATTGCCACCGCACCCTTCTCCACCTACCATTTCCAGGCGGTGCAGCCGTTCGGCCTCGTCGGCAACGCCCTGACCCTGCCGCTGGTCTCGCTGGCGGTGATGCCCGCGGCGGTGCTCGGGATCCTCGCCTACCCCTTCGCCCTCGACCAGCCGGTGTGGTGGCTGATGGGGCTCGCCGTGCAGGGCATGCTCGCGATCTCCGCCTGGATCAGCGGCTTCGGCCACGCCAGCGTCATGGTGCCCTCCTTCGGAGCCGGTGCCCTGGCCTGTCTGGCCGCCGCCCTGATCGTCCTCGCCCTGCCCGTCTCAAGCCTGCGCTGGCTCGGACTGCTGCCGGCCGCCATCGGGGTCGCCCTGGCGGCGATCCCGATGCGCAACGACATCTACGTCGACCGGGAGGGCGCGGGAGCCGCCGTTCGCGACCGGTCGGGCCGCCTGGCCGCGCTCGGGCGACCGCCGGCCTTCGTCATGGAGCAATGGCTGAAGGCGGAAGGCGATTCGCGCCAGGCCACGGACGTCATCGCCGCATCCCCGGCGCGCTGCGACCGGCTCGGCTGCACGATGGAGGCGCAGGACGGCCGCCGCATCGCGCTGCTCAAGGACCGCCGCGGCTTTCGCGAGGACTGCGTCCGGGCGGATATCCTGATCTCGCGTCTCGAAGCGCCGACTGCTTGTGCCGCCGCCGTCATCGTCGACAGACGCTTTTTGCGGGACCACGGCGCCACTGCGATCCGCCTGACGGACGGGGCACCGACACTGACGACCGCGCGTGCGCCCGGCGTCACCAAACCCTGGCGCCCGTCCACGGTGGCGCCAAGCCCGGCACCCACGCCGGACCCGGTGACGGCACCGGAAGCCACCGACGACGAAACGGTACCCGACACCCCTTCGTCGTCGCCGGCGGAGCGGCTTCAGTAGCGCCGCACGAGACTGACCAGGCGACCCTGGATGCGAACGCGGTCGGGGCCGAGCACCCGGGTTTCGTAGGCGGGGTTGGCCGCCTCCAGGGCGATGGACGAACCGCGGCGGCGCAGGCGCTTCAGGGTCGCTTCCTCGTCGTCGATCAGCGCGACGATGATGTCGCCGGTGTTGGCGGTCTCCTGCTTGCGGATGACCACAAGGTCGCCGTCGAGGATGCCGGCCTCCACCATCGAGTCACCGCGCACTTCGAGGGCGTAATGCTCGCCGCCCGACAGGAAGTCCGGCGACATCGCGATGGTGTGGCTCTGCTCCTGGATCGCCGAGATCGGTGTTCCCGCAGCGATCCGCCCCATCACCGGCACCATCACCGGCCGCCCCGCCTCGTCGGTGACACGCGCCATCGGCGGCTTGGCCATGGTCGGCCGCGCGACCGGCACATGGCTCTGTCCCGACTGGTCCCGACCCTTGCCGCCCTCGACCACGCTCGGCGTGAAACGCCGTGCCTCGACCGGTGCCTCGGACCGGGCCGGCATGGTGCCGCCGAGGCTCTCGGGCATCCGGATCACCTCGATCGCCCGGGCGCGATTGGGCAGGCGCCGCAGGAAGCCCCGCTCTTCGAGGGCGGTGATGAGACGGTGGATGCCGGATTTCGACTTGAGGTCGAGCGCGTCCTTCATCTCGTCGAAGGAGGGAGGAACACTGCTCTCCTGCATCCTCTGCTGTATGAACTGCAGCAGATCCAATTGCTTGCGCGTCAACATCCGACGACCCACACTCTCGCGACACCAACCGCGACACGACATCGCAGAAACAAATCACGAACAGGCTAGCCGTTCTTTAAGTGTTCTGCAAGGGTTCCGATCCGACCCGTGTCGTGATCGATCCGGAGGAAACGGACGCCGCTCGCCGTCGCGGCGGCGGGCCGGCGGCGCCCACGGGATACGGGTCGCGGCGCTGTGAATGGTCGGCGACCTCATGCGAGAAGACGGAGATCTCGACCGGGCTCGGGGAAACCGCCGCAACGCCGGACGGTGCCCGCAGACCCGAACACGGCCGCTCCGGTCGCCACCGCAGGAAGACTGATCCGTGATGCGCACCGACATGCCGACCCTGGTCCGCCTGGAGGACTACCGGCCGAGCGACCACCTCATCGACCGGGTCGACCTCGACGTCGTGCTGCATCCCACCGCGACCCGGGTGGTCTCCCGCCTCGGCCTGCGTCCCAACCCGGCCGGCCGCATCGGCTCACCGTTGGTGCTCGACGGCGAGGACCTCGTCCTCGTCCGCATCGCCCTCGACGGCAGGGTGCTCGACGCGGGATCCTTTTCCGTCGATGCCACCGGCCTGACCATCGCCGATCCGCCCCGGGCGCCCTTCACCCTGGAGATCGAGACCCGGATCGACCCGTCCGCCAATACCCGGCTCATGGGGCTCTACCGGTCGAACGGGGTCTATTGCACCCAATGCGAGGCCGACGGCTTCCGCCGGATCACCTACCTCCTCGACAGGCCGGATGTCCTGTCGGTCTGCACCACCCGGATCGAGGCGGACCGCGACGAGGCGCCGGTGCTGCTCGGCAACGGCAACCTGGTGAAGGCCGGCGAGGCGGGCCCCGGTCGCCATCATGCCGTCTGGCACGATCCCCACCCGAAGCCCGCCTATCTCTTCGCCCTCGTGGGCGGGCGCCTCGACCGGCTCGATCGGGCCTTCACCACGATGGAGGGCCGCGCGGTCACGCTCGCGGTCTACGTCGAGCCCGGCAAGGCGGAGCGGGCGGCCTATGCCCTCGACGCGGTCGCGCGATCGATGCGGTGGGACGAGGAGGCGTTCGGCCGCGCCTACGATCTCGACGTGTTCAACGTCGTGGCGGTCTCCGACTTCAACATGGGCGCCATGGAGAACAAGGGCCTCAACATCTTCAACGACAAATACGTCCTCGCCAGCCCCGACACCGCCACCGACGCGGACTACGCCAACATCGAAGCGATCATCGCTCACGAATACTTCCACAACTGGTCCGGCAACCGGGTCACCTGCCGCGACTGGTTCCAGCTCTGCCTCAAGGAAGGGCTGACGGTGTTTCGCGACCAGGAATTCTCGTCCGACATGCGCTCGCGGGCCGTCCACCGCATCGGCGAGGTCAAGACCTTGCGAGCCCGCCAGTTTCCCGAGGACGCCGGGCCGCTCGCCCATCCGGTCCGGCCGCAGGCTTACGCCGAGATCAACAACTTCTACACGGCCACCGTCTACGAGAAGGGAGCCGAGATCGTGCGGATGCTGCGCACCCTCATCGGCGCGAAGGCCTTTCGCGCGGGCATGGACCGCTACTTCTCCGACAACGACGGCAGGGCGGCCACCGTCGAGGATTTCCTCGATGCCTTCGCGGCCGTGACGGGACGCGACCTGTCGGCTTTCGCGCGCTGGTACGAGCGGCCGGGCACGCCGCGGGTGACGGTGCAGGAGCACTACGACCCGGCAGCACGTAGCTACCGCCTCGCCTTCACCCAGAGCCTGCCGGGTTCGGAGGGCGAGGCCCTGGTGATTCCGATCCGCCTCGGCCTCGTCGGCGCCGACGGCCCCCTGGCCGGACCGCGCTGCGACCGCGTCGTCGATGGGGTTTTCGTCCTGGAGGCGGCGACCGACAGCCTCACCTTCACGGATGTCGCCGAGGCGCCGGTGCCGTCCCTGCTGCGGGGCTTCTCGGCGCCGGTCAAGCTGGTGCCGCCCCTGACCACGGCGCAGAACCTGACGCTGCTGCGCCACGACGCCGATCCGTTCAACCGCTGGCAGGCCACTCAGGCGATGGCGCTCCACCTCATGGTTGCCGCCAGCCGCGGCGATGCGGCCGAAGCCGATGCGGCGGCCTTCGTGGAGGCCATCGGCGGGTTCCTCGACACGGACGCCCTTGGCGATCCCGCCTTCGCCGCCCTCGTCCTCGGCCTGCCGAGCGAGGGCGACGTCGCCAACGAGATCGGCGCGGACATCGACCCCGACGCGATCCACGGCGCCCGGCGCGCCCTGCGCGAACGGTTGGGGCGGCATCTCGCGGGGCGTCTCGTCGCACTGCGCACCACCCTCGCCGACCCGCCCGGCACCGCCTTTAGCGCGGAAGCGGCCGCCGCCGGCCGGCGCGCGCTTCGCAATGCCGCCCTCGATCTGATCGCGGCGGGAGATCCGGTGCTCGGCGCCGACCTCGCCGGGGAACAGATCCGGCTCGCCACCACGATGACGGACCGGTTGGGCGGCCTGTCCACCCTCGCCCTGATCCCGGGTGCGGCGCGCGAGGACGCCCTGGCCGCCTTCGAGGATCGCTACCGGGACGATCCCCTCGTCCTCGACAAGTGGTTCGCGATCCAGGCGACCATCCCCGAACCGGAGACCCTCGACCGGATCGCGGCGCTGCAGGGCCATCCGGCCTTCGCGACGACCAATCCCAACCGGGTCCGCGCCCTGATCGGCAGCTTCGGCGTCGCCAACCCGACCCAGTTCAACCGCCCCGACGGCCGCGGCTTCGCGCTGGTGGCGCGCACGGCCCTGACCGTCGATGCCGCCAATCCGCAACTGGCCGCGCGCCTGCTCACCGCCTTCGGATCGTGGCGGATGCTCGAGCCCGAACGGCGGAGCGTTGCAAAAGCGACTCTGGCCGATCTCAATTGCATGCAGTCCCTGTCGCGCGACCTCGGCGATATCCTGGTGCGCAGTCTTTCCGGCCATTCAAGTCACTGAAAAATAACGCCAAACGGCGTTGTGACGCATCCGCCGGGTATCTGCGATCGAGGAAAACGAACCATGAAAGCCGTGGACAAATCGGCTGTGGAAATGTCTATTTGAAGCGATTCGAAGCGCGGGCCGACATCGCGCTGGAGACGACCCACCGGGTTTGCGAGGTCTGAGAATGTCGGAGGCGGAAGCCGCTTCCCTCGCCGCTTCTGCGCGCGCGGACACCATCCTGGGCATCCATCGGCCGGACAAGGCCATCCACGCCCGCTTCGTGCGGATGGAGACCTGGTTGCGCTACGCGGTCCCGGCGGTGCTGGCGACCTTTCTCATCAGCATGGCGGCCGTGGCCGTGCTGCACCTCCAGAGCCAGCGCGACGATGCCTTGCGCGTGGCCGAGACCGAGATCGAAGCCTTCGCCCACCTCGCCGCCGCGGGCCTGTCCGACATCGGCAACCCGGGCCTCGCGTTGCAGGCCGACGTGAAGGGCCGCCTGCGCCGCCTCCTTCCGGCCTCTCTCCTCCCGGCCGGCCGCCGGATCCTGGTCGCGGACGACAAGGACCGGATCGTCGCCAGCCATCCCGGCACGAGCGAGGCGCAGGGCACCCTGAGCGCCCATCTCGGCGAGACCCATCCTCTCAGCATGCTCGGCGAGCGGGCCGGCGTGATGACGCTGACCCTGCCCGGCGGCGAGAGCGTGATCGCCTCCCTCAGGAGCCTGCCGGCGGGCCGCGGCCAGGTCGCCGTGCTGCAGCCGGTGGTCGACGTCACCGCCGCCTGGAGCGACCGCATGCGGACGCAGGCGACGCTGCTCGGCGCGGCCGCCCTCGTGATCGTCGGCATCGGCTTCGCCTACGCCCTGCAGACGCGCCGCGCCCATGCCAGCGACCGCATCTGCGAGCAGATCAAGAAGCGCCTCGACACCGCCCTCGGGCGCGGCCGCTGCGGCCTGTGGGACTGGGACATCCCGCGCGGCCGCATCTACTGGTCGGACTCGATGTACGCCCTGCTCGGCTACACCCGCGAGCGGGAATTCCTGTCGTTCGGGGACGTCAACGCCCTGGTCCATCCCGACGACGGCGACCTCTACAGCCTCGCCCGCCAGCTCGCGGCGAGCCAGTCCACCGTCGACCACGAGTTCAGGGTGCGCGGCGCCAACGGGACCTGGATCTGGCTGCGCACGCGCGCCGAGATCGTCCCCGACACGGCCGACGGCGGGCGCCACCTCGTGGGCATCGCCGTCGACGTCAGCGAGCAGCGCCAACTGGCGGAATCCAACGCCACCGCCGACATGCGCCTGCGCGACGCGGTCGAGGCGATCTCCGAGGCCTTCGTCCTGTGGGACACCGGCAACAAGCTGGTCCTGTGCAACTCGAAGTTTCGCGACCTCCATGCCCTCAGCCTCGAGGACGCCACCCCCGGCCGGCGCTACCACGAGATCATGGGCCAGGTCGCGCTGCCGCCGGTACGGCGGGAACTGCGGGACATCGAATCGGCCGGCGCCACCGCACGGACCTTCGAGGCCGAGCTCACCGACGGTCGCTGGCTCCAGATCAGCGAGCGGCGGACCAAGGACGGCGGCTATGTCTCGGTGGGCACCGACATCACCACCCTCAAGCTGCACCAGGAGCAGCTCGTGGCATCCGAGCGCGAGCTGATGGCGACGGTGCGCGACCTCAAGCGGTCGCGCCGGACCCTGGAGCTCCAGACCCAGCAGCTCGCCGACCTCGCCGAACGCTACCTCGACCAGAAGGCCCAGGCCGAGGGGGCCAACCAGGCCAAGTCCGAGTTCCTGGCCAACATGAGCCACGAGCTGCGCACGCCGCTCAACGCGATCATCGGCTTCGCCGAGCTGATGGAGAGCGAGATCTACGGCAAGCTCGGTTCGCCGCGGTATGCCGAATACTGCCGCGACATCCGCTCGAGCGGCGACTACCTGCTGTCGGTCATCGACGACATCCTCAACATGTCGCGTATCGAATCGCACCGCGTGAAGCTGGCGGTGCGCGATGTCGCGGTGGTCGCGGCCGTGAACGGCGCCGTGAAGCTGGTGACGGAGGCCGCCAAGGCGAAGTCCCTCGCCCTCGACATCTGTGTCAGGCCCAATCTCGCCGTCCTGGCCGACGAACGGGCCCTGCAGCAGATCCTCGTGAACCTGATCCAGAACGCGGTGAAGTTCACGCCCAGCAACGGGCGCGTCGTCGTCAAGGCCAAGCCCGCGGGCGACTGCATCAACATCTTCATCTCCGATACCGGCATCGGCATTCCGAAGGCCGCGCTCTCGAAGCTCGGCGTGCCGTTCCAGCAGGTCGAGGCAAACCTCACGCGCTGCTACAAGGGCTCCGGCCTGGGGCTGGCCATCGCACGCTCCATGGTCGAGTTGCACGGCGGCCGCCTCCGCATCCGCTCCGAGGAGGGCATGGGGACCACCGTGCTGGTGCGCATGCCCGCACCGACGCCGGCCCGCCTGCGCGAACTCACCTACGAGGCGTCGACCGAGACCGTGGCGTCCCTGCGCAAGGCCGCAGGCGCCAGCCCACGCCCCTACGAGCGCACCGGCGCCACCGGCATGTGACGGGCCGCCCGAAGGGCGGCCGGCGAAGAAGGGCGGCGGGTCACGCTGCCATCCGCAGCCGCCAGCGAGGCCGGCCTTCGCCCATGCACCGCCCAGGTCGGATTCGGTCGCCTTCCGCCCACACGAGAACGACAATTGCAGGAGCGGCAACGCAGGCGTCCGCCTGCGCGACCGTCCCTGACAGGGCTGTCGCCCTTCCGCTCCCGAGCCCCGAGTGACGATGAATCGCGCCGTGCCCTCTCTCGACGACGTGGTCAGGGACATCGCCGACGAGTTGCGCGACCGGTCCGACCGGGGCGAGGTCGCGACCTACATTCCAGAACTCGCGCGCGTCGATCCGCGCGCCTTCGGGATGGTGGTGATCGATGCCGACGGTCATGTGGCGGCCGGTGGCGACAGCGACACGCCGTTCTCGATCCAGAGCATCTCGAAGGTGTTCACCCTGACCCTGGCGCTGGGCATGGTGGGGGATCGCCTGTGGCGCCGGGTCGGGCGCGAGCCCTCCGGCAGCCCGTTCAACTCCATCGTCCAGCTGGAGCGGGAGCGCGGCATTCCGCGCAATCCCTTTATCAATGCCGGCGCCATCGCGGTCACCGACGTAATCCTGTCCGGGCATCAGCCGCGCGAGGCGCTGGGCGAGATCCTGCGGTTCATGCAGTTCCTGGCGCAGGACCCGACCATCACCATCGACGAAGCGGTGGCAGCCTCGGAGCTGCGGACCGGTTTCCGCAACATGGCGCTGGCCTACTACATGAAATCGTTCGGCGTGGTCGACAATCCCGTCGACTTCACCCTGGGCGTCTACTTTCATCATTGCGCCATCGCGATGTCGTGCCGCCAACTCGCGATGGCCGGCCGTTTCCTGGCACACTCCGGGCGCAACCCCTCCACGGGGTTCTCCGTGGTCCAGCCGGAGCGGGCACGGCGGATCAACGCTGTGATGATGACCTGCGGCCACTACGACGGATCGGGCGAGTTCGCCTACCGGGTCGGCCTCCCCGGCAAGAGCGGGGTCGGCGGCGGCATCCTGGCAGTCGCGCCGGGCAAGGCCTCGATCGCGGTCTGGTCGCCGGGCCTCGACGCCGCCGGCAATTCCCATCTCGGGCGGATCGCGCTGGAGATGCTGACGAAGCGTCTCGGATGGTCGATCTTCGCCGGCTGACCCCGGCGCCGCGGCTTGGCGCGTCCCTCGACGCTACCCGCCTGATCGATCGTGTCCTGACGGCCGGTGATGCCTCATGCGCAGCGCAGACGAGCCGATCGACCGGCTACCCGACAGGAACGTGGCAAAATGCCCGATTATGAGGCGTTTCGCTTGGGAAAATGCTCAATCCCAGGGCGGGTCCTTACGGGGTGGACGCCCTCGAGGCATATCAAACGGAATGGTCCCGGTGGTTTCGTAACGCGGTAGACCATCGATCGCGAAGCTCATCGACAGACCGACGATGCCACCGCGCCGGTTCGACCCCGACGATCCCGTCGTCCGACGATCCAAGCCCTGGCCATTCAGTAAAGGGTGGTCCTGCCGACCGGCAGTCCACCCTTAAGTCGTGCGTGGCACGGCCCCGCACCCGGCCCCCGGCGAGCCATATCGCCAGGGGGGATGCTCTTCGCGGTCAGGCCGCCGCGGACACCGAGGCCTCCGCTCCGGTCGGGACCGAGGCGATAGTCTTCAGGATCTGCGAGGCGATCTGGTAGGGGTCCCCCTGGCTGTTGGGCCGGCGGTCTTCCAAGTAGCCCTTGTACTCGTTGTTGACGAAGCTGTGGGGCACGCGGATCGACGCGCCGCGGTCGGCCACGCCGTAGCTGAACTTGTTCCACGGCGCCGTCTCGTGCTTGCCGGTCAGACGCAGGTGGTTGTCCGGCCCGTACACGGCGATATGGTCGTCGAGGTTCTTGTCGAAGGCCGCCATCAGCGCCTCGAAATAGGCCTTGCCGCCGGTCTCGCGCAGGTACGCCGTCGAGAAGTTGGCGTGCATGCCCGAGCCGTTCCAATCGGTGTCACCGAGCGGCTTGCAGTGGTACTCGATGTCGATCTCGTATTTCTCGCAGAGGCGCTGCAGCAGGTAACGGGCGACCCACATTTCGTCGGCGGCCTTCTTGGAGCCCTTGCCGAAGATCTGGAACTCCCACTGGCCCTTGGCCACCTCGGCGTTGATGCCCTCGTGGTTAATGCCGGCATCCAGGCAGAGGTCGAGATGTTCCTCGACGATCTTACGGGCGATCGGGCCGGCCTCCTTGTAGCCGACGCCGCAATAATAGGGGCCCTGCGGTGCCGGGTAGCCGGACGTCGGGAAGCCGAGCGGACGGCCGTCCTTGTAGAAGAAATACTCCTGCTCGAACCCGAACCAAGCACTCTCGTCGTCGAGGATGGTGGCGCGCTTGTTCGAAGGATGCGGGGTCTTGCCGTCCGGCATCATGACTTCGCACATCACGAGCACGCCGTTCTTGCGGGTGCTGTCGGGGAAATGGCGGACGGGCTTCAGCATGCAGTCCGAACTGCCGCCCTCGGCCTGCATGGTCGAGCTGCCGTCGAAGCCCCAGAGCGGGAGCTGCTCGAGGGTCGGAAAGCTATCGAAATCTTTGATCTGCGTCTTGCCGCGGAGGTTTGGCACCGGAGTGTATCCATCGAGCCATATATACTCCAGTTTATATTTGGTCATTTCGAATCTCTCGTGCGTTAGCGATGCGAAGCTTGATGCAAACTCTGCGGCGCACGTCACTCCCGACGCCGACACGCGACGGAGCATTTGTCGTGCCAAACGCTATCGCAGTCGCTGCCCTTCTCCGGCGCGGGCCTTCCCGGCCGGGTCGCACGCGGACGCTTCCTGATTTGCCGGCAACGACCCCGGCCGCATCCTCCCCGGCCCGGCAGCCCGATGCGTCCCGGTCGAACCCCGACCCTGCGCCTCGACGGGCAGGTTCGAAACCGCAGCCGCACGAAATCGCGACGCACCAGTACGCCTCGCCGCGGACAAGGCTGGACAGGACGATCATCACTCCTTATACGCCCGCTTCAGGTCGAGCCGCCGAGCGGTTTCGCCTCTGCCCAGGTAGCTCAGTTGGTAGAGCATGCGACTGAAAATCGCAGTGTCGGCGGTTCGATTCCGTCCCTGGGCACCATCGCTCTCCCCAGTATTGAGCGGCCACGACGAATTACAAAACCGGTGACTTGGACTGCCCGGCTGTTAAACGCGGGTGGTGCGACTGCATTGATGACGACGCGTTCCTGGAAGCATCGCTAGGCTGCCCGCCACGACCTGCGCCTTGCCGTGCAGCTCGACCTGCGCGCGCTCGTGGGCAGGCGCGAGGAAGAGGTCAGCCTCGGCACCAGAGATCGCATCGAAGCGAAGCGCCTGCACGCCGTCGCCCTCACGGAGCAGGAGAAACGCTAGGCGGCGTAGAGGGTCGGACCACGCCGCCTGAGCGATCGTGAGGCTCACGAACGCGTTGCCGCTTTCGACGAACGCTGGGCCTGTCTCTATCGAGCCGAGCCGGCAGACCTTCCGGCGCTGGGATCAGCCGGTTTCTGGTGACGGTCAGGGGGCTGGGCTCGGATCACCGGTCCGGCAGCGTCTCCGGCTCGTAGACGACGGGCGAGCGGTATCCGAGCGCCGTGGCCGGCGCAGCGGATCGTAGAAGCCTTCGCTGTCGCCGAAGCGGGCCCTCCGTGCCTCGGCCTGCGAGCGGCAGCGACGGCGGGCGGGCAACTCGCAATCGAGGGTCGAGACCGGAACGGCCGCGAAGCGAACACGCTCTCGGCCATCGCGGTATCGCAGGCGTCGCCGACAGGACCCATCGTGGGGCGCCCGCCCGCTTCCTGGCATCGCCTGCCGAAGGCCAGTGACGTGTGCCGAGGCCCCCGGCCGAGTGATCGAAACCCATCAGGACGCAGGTGATTGGCCATCGCCCAACCCACAATCCGGCGGCTGAAGGCGTCGGGCACGACGGTGAGGGAGAGGCAAGCCGGCAGCCATGGGAACGTCGGTGACGTCGGCCACCCGGAGCCGGTTCGGGGCGATCGCCACACAATGCGGTCGACGAGGTCGGGAGCCGGAGGCGTCGCGGCCGGCGCGGACCGGATCGACCCTCTGCGGCCGGGTATGCGGGACCGGCCTCGGGCATCGGACGAACACCTCGCTCGAAGGCATGATCGATCGCCATCAAACGGCGGGACAATCCCAATTCCATGATGTCCGTCGTATCGCCACCCGCTCCGGCCGCTCGGCCGCACACGATATCGCCGCCGTCTGCCTCCCCGAGACTGTCAGCGGTGGGGTTTGAATCTGGCCGATTATATTGAGCGACGACACCCTGGATCCATACCACCGCGTGCGGGCAGATCATCCCGTTTGACAAAGAGGTAGCTTTTCGGAAGGAAGCCTCTCTCGATGCTGTCTCGGGTTCTGATAAAAACAAGGCTTTAAGCAAACGTTATTCGTTATGCGTAATGAAGCTGTCCTGCTCTCTTGGTACAGGGGCAGTCGAGCGGGGGCAGGCAGTGCGGGCACTAGCGACAGGCGCTCCCGCGCGTGAACGACCTCGCCTATGGGCTATGGCGACCACCTGCGGGCTGGTGATGGCCTGCGGCCTGATCCCTGCCGCCCTCGCGCTGGCCCCACGACCCGGCGAGCCGGTCGTGGCGCTCACACTTTTCCCCGATGCTCCGATGCCCCACGCGGTAGCCGCATCGGGTGCGCGTCTCCTGTGGCTGTCGCCCGGCGGCCACGTGGCCGTGCTCGCCGGCGACACGCCGGATTTGGCGGCCAACCTGCGTCGGTCCGGCACCCTTCTTGTCCTCGCCGCCGGTCCGCTCGGCGCTTGCCTGCCGGGCACCCGGCCAACCCCTATGCTCACAGGCCCTTCCCAGCCATGAACGGCGACAGTCTCAACCGTCTACGCCAAGCCTTCACGCCCATCATGCTCGGCGTCCTCGCCGCTCTGTGGCTTGTCGTCATGGCCCTCGCTTGGTCCCTCGGCACGGCGATCGTGGCGCCCACGGTCCTGGGCGGCCTCCTCGTCGCCGGATCGGCCGCCTGCGCGCGGAGCCTCGGCCCGGCATTGGCCACACGCCATCTCACCTCGGCCGCACTCATGGCGATGGTCGGTCTGCTGGTGCTGACGACGGCGGACACGCCCTGGCAGATCGACACGCACATGGTCTTCTTCGCCGCCCTCGCGATCGTTGCAGGGTGGGGCTGCTGGTCCTCCATCCTCGTCGCTGCGGCGGTCGTGGCCGTCCATCACCTCGCCTTGAACGTGGCCTACCCGGCGGCGGTGTTCCCGAACGGGGCGGACTATCTGCGGGTGCTGCTCCACGCCGTCGTCGTCATCGCTGAGGCCGGCGCCCTGGTCCTGGCGGCGCGGCAGCTTTCCCGGGCGCTCGATGCGGCGGACGCCGCGACGTTACAGGCCTCCGAGAGCGCTGCCGCTCAAAGCCGGTTCGAGCAGGCCGCCCTCCGCGAGCACGCGCTGCAGGCGAGCCAAGGACGTCAGCTCGGCGACCTGGTCGCAGGTTTCCGCGCTACGCTGTCGGACATCGGACGTCAGGTCGAGCGCGAGACCTCCGGTATGCGCAACACCGCCGTCGCTCTGAGCGACGTCGCTGCACGGTCGAGCGAACAGGCCAGCCAATCCGCATCGATCGCCTCGACCACCGCGCAGAACGTGCTCTCCGTCTCGGCCGGGGCCGAGGAGCTGAGCGCCTCCATCTCCGATATCGCCGGACAGACGGACCGGACGCGACAGTTCATCGCGCGCATGACAGAGATGGCTCGGACCACCAGCGGCGAGGTGGGTCAACTCGCCGAGGTGGCGGGACAGATCGGCGCGGTGACGGACCTGATCAAGTCGGTTGCGGACCAGACCAATCTCCTGGCTCTGAACGCGACCATCGAGGCGGCCCGCGCCGGCGCCGCCGGCAAGGGCTTCGCGGTGGTGGCGACCGAGGTCAAGGCGCTCGCGGCCCAGACCATGAGGGCGGCCGACGAGATCTTCGGCCAAGTCGGTGCCATCCAGGCTTCGAGCGCTCGCACGGTCTCCGCCGTCGAGGCGTTCGCGAAGGCCACCCACGAGGTGCACGTGTTGACGAACGCCATCGCCGATTCGGTCGATCAGCAGCAAGCCGCGACGCAGGAAATCTCCCGCACGGTGGCTCAGGTGGCACGGGGCAGTTCCGAAGTGCATGCGGGTGCGGAGAACGTTCAACGCGCCACGCAGGAGACCCGTCACCATGCCGACACGGCGCTCGCCGCTTCCGAGACGCTGAAGGCGGTCGCGGCGGATCTCGCGCGCTCGGTCGGAAGTTTCATGACCACGGTGACGGGCGATCTCGACGAACGCCGCAGCGCCGCGCTCTGACGCGTGTGCGCTCGGCCTGCGATCGACGACGCGGTTCTGCGTGGGGCGTGCTGGTGTCCGGGCTCCCGGCCCCAACCTTTGGTCGACGGACTCCTCAAGATCAGAAGCGCGTCTCCGCACACCGAGTCCACGGGGGGCGAGACCCGAGCCGGCCGTCGTGGGAGTGGGGCCAGTACCCGGCGCAGGCGAGGGAAAAGGGTGTGCGCCTGCGGCGCCAGGGACTGGCCGCCTCCGGCTGGCGTAGGTTCCTTCGAGGCCGGGTCAGGATCGCGCGACCGCCGACGCCGCGGCTCGCAAGCCGGTCCGCGCCCGCTCGGGCGCGTCGCGGACCGCCGCCGGCGACGCCTCAATCCCCCACCGGGTCCGGCATCACCGTTGCTCCGACCGTTTCGTTGGTGACGTGGCCTGTGCGGCGAGGCGAGGCCGGGCGGGGAATTGACCCCACGAGGGTCATCACGCCATCAGGCGTCATGACGACACGTCCCTGGCATGCGACCGTTCTCACCCTCTATCCGGAGATGTTTCCCGGACCCCTCGGGCTTTCCCTCTCGGGGGAGGCGCTGGCGCGGGGGATCTGGGCGTTGGAGGCTCGCCAGA
The DNA here is from genome assembly GCF_001425565.1 of Methylobacterium sp. Leaf466. Classification (NCBI taxonomy): domain Bacteria; kingdom Pseudomonadati; phylum Pseudomonadota; class Alphaproteobacteria; order Hyphomicrobiales; family Methylobacteriaceae; genus Methylobacterium; species Methylobacterium sp. Leaf466. The sequence continues at coordinate 136,235 of NZ_LMRC01000012.1, forward strand.
TCCGCGAGCACGGCCTCGGCCGCCATCGGGCGGTCGACGATACGCCCGCGGGGGGCGGCGCCGGGATGGTGCTGCGCTGCGACGTGCTGGGCGCGGCCATCGACAGTGTGGCCGCGGATACGCGCCCGCGGCTGCTGATGAGCCCACGGGGCCGGCCGCTGACGCAGGCGCGGGTTCGGGCCTTGAGCGAAGGCGCCGGTGCGGTCATCGTCTGTGGCCGGTTCGAAGGGGTCGACGAGCGGGTGATCGAAGGGCGCGGACTCGAGGAGGTCTCGATCGGCGACTACGTGCTCTCGGGCGGCGAGATCGCCGCCTTGGTGCTGCTCGATGCCTGCGTTCGCCTGCTGCCGGGCGTCATGGGCAAGGTCGCGTCGGGGGTGGAGGAGAGCTTCGAGTCGGGGCGGCTCGAATATCCGCATTACACCCGGCCGCGCGAGTGGGAAAGCCGGACCATCCCGGACATCCTCTTGGGCGGAAATCACGCCGCCATCGCCGAGTGGCGATCGCAGAACGCCTTGCGGATCACTCGGGAGCGACGCCCGGACCTCTTGGCCGGGGACCGGGTCGCGACAGCGTTCGGTGCCGGCGGACGTTTCCCGGAGGATACCCGGGATCAAAACGACGCGTGATACGGCTCCCGCCTGGATCGAGCGGGAGCCGTATCACGAAGCCCGCACGGACCCTGAGCGAAGGCAAAATCCGCATCGCGGAGCAATCGGACGAATTTTGTATGACGTCCATCGACGGTCGATCCGACGGGACGGGAGCGAGGTCCCGTCCCGTCGGATCGGATCGACTCAGGCGGCGGTGCGGTTGCGCGCCTCGCGCTTGGTGTCGACGCCCGAGGCTTTGATCTCGGAGAGTTTCTCGGCGACGTTGCGGGAGAACACGAACTCGGCCGGCCGCTGGTTCTCGAGGCTGACCTCGGGAGCCATCGCACCCTCGGTCTTGATGCCACGGATCGCGTGGATCAGCGGCTTCCACGGCTTCTTCACCGAATCGACCACGGAGGAGGCCTCGTAGCCCGAGTGGACCATGCAGTCGGCGCACTTCTCGTAGTTGCCGGTGCCGTAGGAATCCCAGTCGGTCTCCTCCATCAGCTCCTTGAAGGTGGCCGCGTAGCCTTCGCCGAGCAGGTAGCAGGGCTTCTGCCAGCCGAACACGGTGCGGGTCGGGTTGCCCCAGGGCGTGCAATGGTAGGTCTGGTTGCCGGCCAGGAAGTCGAGGAACAGGCCCGACTGCTGGAAGGTCCACTTCTCGCGGCCCTTCTCCTTGCCGTGGCGGAAGACGCCGCGGAAGAGGTCCTTGGTCGCCTTGCGGTTGAGGAAGTGCTGCTGGTCGGGGGCCCGCTCGTAGGCGTAGCCGGGCGAGACGGTGATGCCGTCGATGCCCATCTTCGTCACGCTGTCGAAGAAGTCGGCGATCTTGTCGGGCGACGAGTTGTTGAAGAAGGTGCAGTTGATGGTGACGCGGAAGCCCATCTCCTTCGCCTTGGCGATGGCGGCCACGGCCTTGTCGTAGACGCCGCGCTGGCACACGGAGCCGTCGTGCATCTCCTTGTCGCCATCGAGGTGGATCGACCAGGTGAAGTACGGGCTCGGCTTGTACTCCTTGATCTTCTTCTCGAGCAGCAGCGCGTTGGTGCAGACGATCGCGAACTTCTTCTGCGCGATGATGCCCTCGACGATCTGCGGCAGATCCTTGTGCAGCAGCGGCTCGCCGCCGGCGATCACCACCACGGGAGCGCCGCACTCGCGCACGGATTCGAGCGCGTCGGCGACGGGCAGGCGCTTGTTCAGGATCTCGTCCGGATAGTCGATCTTCCCGCAGCCGGCGCAGGCGAGATTGCAGCGAAACAGCGGCTCCATCATCATCACGAGCGGATAGCGCTTGCGACCGGTGAGGTGCTGCTTGAGGATGTAGCCGCCAATCTTCGCGACGTACCGAAGGGGAATGCCCAAGGCGCGGCTCCTTTGCTGTTCTGGCCCCGTTTTTCAACGGGCTGCTTAGCGTGAAAAATTGTCGATTTCCAGCGGACTAGGCCGGAACCGGTCGGGGACACGAGCCGGCAGTGTGTTGTTTTCGATCGTGGCGCAAGCGTGTCACAGAATGCGTTCGTCGAGGATGGTCCGTTCGGGCCATGTCGCCGCGGCGGTGCAGCCCGAGACCCGGATCGACGCTTTCACGAGCGGGTCGCCCACCGCCGACGCCTCGCAGGCAGCGTGCGCCGCCGGATCGGCATGCGGCAGCGCCATGCCAGGTCCGCGCCGTCTTCATGGGATGTCCGGGGCTCGTTTTCGTCGGGCGAGCGCGAAAGCGTGGATGTGGCGCAGCGGCGTCGCCCATGCTCGTGGTTGACGTTTCGTTGCAATTCGCGTCCCAGCGACGTACTCAGCCCCGACTCCGTCGCGATGCACTCGCGACACGAACGCGCTCTCGATCCACCGTCGGGTTCGGCCCATGGCCTTACCGGATTCGGGGATCGGAGCGACAGGTGCTAGTCCGGCGCCCTCAGGAACGCTCATGTCCGGACTGCATCCTTCTCATGCAGCCGGGCGTTCCGATGCGGCCGCGCGTCCAGGACGGCCCCGATAGGCAGGCAGGGTACTCGTGATCGAACGGCTCGTTGCGTTCTCCGTCCAGCGTCGCTGGCTCGTCATCGGTCTGATCGCCGTCCTCACGGTGGCGAGCGTCGGTCTCGCCGCTCATCTGTTCCGCATCAACACCGATGTCGAGCGGTTGATCGACAAGGACGTTCCCTGGCGCCAGGACGAGATCAACTTCGAGAAGGCGTTCCCGCAGCGCACCGGCACGCTGGTCGCCGTCATCGACGGCAGCACCCCGGAGACCGCAGAGGAGGCGGCCGCCGCTCTGGCCAAGGCCCTGGCCGGCAACAAGGACCGGATCGAGACCGTCTACCGGCCCGATGGCGGCCCGTTCTACGACCGCAACGGCTTCCTTCTCATGTCGCAGGAAGAGCTCACCAAGACCACCGAACAGCTGATCCAGCAGCAGGGCCTGCTCGGGCCCCTCGCGGCCGACCCGACCCTGCGCGGCCTGATGCGCGTCCTCGGCCTCGGCGCGCGGGGCATCAAGAGCGGCGACGCCAAGATCGAAGACCTCGAGGGTCCGATGACCCGGATCGACGAGACGCTGCAGACGGTGATGGCCGGCAAGCCGGCGCGCCTTTCGTGGCAGCTCCTGCTCTCCAACGGCAAGACCCAGAGCACCGAGCTGCGCAAGTTCGTGATGATCCAGCCGGTCCTCGACTTCAATGCCCTGCAGCCGGGGGCGGAGGCGACCGTGCTGATCCGCAGCATCGCCCAGGACCTCAAGATCGACGATGCGCACGGCCTGCGCCTGCGCCTGACCGGCCCCGTCGCCGTCTCCGACGACGAGTTCGCGACCCTGGCCGACGACGCGCTGCTCAACAACCTCGTGACGGTGGGCGCCATCCTGCTGTTCCTGTGGCTGGCGCTCCGGTCCGGCGCCCTCGTGGTCGCCGTGATGATCACCACCTTCTCGGGCCTCATCGTCACCGCGGCCCTCGGCCTCGTGATGGTCGGCGAGCTCAACCCGATCTCGGTGGCGTTCGCGGCGCTGTTCGTGGGCCTCGGCATCGATTTCGGGATCCAGTTCGCCGTGCGCTACCGGGCCGACCGGTTCGAGCAGCCCGACATCCCCTCCGCCATCCGGGCGGCGGCCCGAGGCGTCGGCTGGTCGCTGACCCTCGCCGCGATCTCGTTGATCGCAGGCTTCTTCGCCTTCCTGCCCACCGCCTTTCGCGGCGTGTCCGAGCTCGGCCTCATCGCCGGCGTCGGCATGGTGGTGGCGTATCTGTTCTCCCTGACGCTGCTCCCGGCCCTCATCGCCGTCATGAAGCCGCGCATCGAGAAGCGTGCCGTCGAGACCGCCTGGATGGCGGGCGTCGACCATTGGATCATCGAACATCGCAAGGCGGTGCTGATCGTGGTCGGCCTGATCACGGTGGCCGGCATCCCGCTGCTGTTCAAGCTGCCGTTCGATTCGAACCCGATGCACCTGCGCAGCCCCAAGGTCGAATCGATTGCCACCTATCTCGATCTGATCAAGGATCCCGAGACCAGCCCCAACCTCATCGACGTCATCGCCCCCTCCGTCGAGGCCGTGCCCGAGTTGGCGGCGAAACTGCGCGCCCTCCCCTCGGTGGCCCGCGTTATCGACATCCAGACCTTCGTCCCGCCGGACCAGGAGCAGAAGCGCGCGATCGTCATCGAGGCGGCCCAGCTGCTCGGCCCCATCCTCAACCCGGCCCGCAAGCCGCCGCCGCCCACGGATGCCGATACGGTCAAGGCCCTCAAGGAAGGGGCCACCGCGCTAAAGGGCATCGCCACCGGCCCGTCCGGGGGCGCCAAGGCGGCCGGCCAGCTCGCGGCCACCCTCGAGAAGCTCGCCGCCGGCTCCGCCGCCATGCGCGAAGCGGCCAACGTCGCGATCACGACCGACCTGAAGACCCTGCTGACCCGCCTCGGCGGCCTCCTCAACCCGCAGGTCCTGTCCATCGCCACCCTGCCGCCGCAGCTCAAGGCGGAGTGGATCACCAGCGACGGCCGCTCGCGCATCGAGGTCCATCCGAGCGGCGACGCCAACGACAACGTCGTGCTGCGCCGCTTCGCCAAGGAGGTGCAGAGCGTCGCGCCCCACGCCACCGGTGCGCCGGTGGCCACGACCTCGTCGAGCTACACGATCCTCGGCGCCTTCGTGCAGGCGGCGCTCACCGCACTCGTCCTCATCTTCATCATCCTGTCGGTGGCCCTGCGCAAACCCTGGGACGTGGCGATGACGCTGGGCCCCCTGGTGCTGGCGACGCTGTGGACGCTGATGGCCCTCCACATCGTCGGCATGCCGCTCAACTTCGCCAACATCATCGCGATGCCGTTGATGCTGGCGGTGGGCGTGGCCTTCCACATCTACTACGTCATCGCCTGGCGGGCCGGCGTGGTCGACATGCTGGCCTCGAGCCTGACGCGGGCGATCTTCTTCTCCGCACTCACCACGGGGACCGCCTTCGGCTCGCTGGTGCTGTCGAGCCACCCGGGGACGGCGAGCATGGGCAAGCTGCTGGCCCTGTCGCTGTTCTTCACCCTGGTGGCGGCCTTCTTCGTGGTCCCGGCCTTCCTCGGCCCGCCGCCGAAGCAGCCCGACCCGAAGCGCCCGGAAGGTGACGACGCTGTCCCCGGCCGCAAGCCGGCGCGGTCCGAGCCGATGGCGGTGAAATAGCCCTTACCTGCCTGCCGTCCGCGAGAGACACGGATCCCGACCGTCGCGAAGGCTCGTCCAGCGCGACGGTCGGGGTCGGATCAGGAAAAATCCGAAAAGCCGCCCGTGACCGCGCCGGATCGTTCGATCGCCGTGATCGCGTCCGGGGCGACCAGCGCGTCGCGCTCGGCGGCGTAGGCATAGCCCGGTGCCTCGCCGGGAAAGCCCGCGCCGGTGGCGGGGTGGGTGTAGAGCTCGGTCAGCCCGTCCGGCAGGTGTCGCAGCAGGCCGGCGACCCTGGCCGGAGTCATCGCGCCGGACCAGGCGAGGCCGAGGGTGCGGTCCGGGATCAGCAGGCCGGCCTGGCGGGCCCGCACCGCCAGCAGCGCGGCCCAGGGCGCGATGTCGAGGGCCGGCTTCGGCTCGCATCCGGGTTCGGCGGCGCGCAGGATCGCCCGCGGCTCGCGCGGGACGCGGATGGCGCGCATCCCGTATCCGTGGCCGATGGCGAGCACCCGGCCGGCGATCAGGGGATGCACATGGAAATGCTTGTGGGCATTGACGTGATCGAGCGGCAGGCCGGTGGCCCGGTAGGCCTCGAACTGCGCCGCGATCTCCGCCGAGAGCTGGCGGCGGGCGCTCGGCTTGAGGGCCAGATCGAGGCCGAGCCGGCCCATGTCCCGGCGGATGAGTCCGTCCGCACCGACGAGGTCGGGCAGGTCCGACGCCGGTAGCGTCGGCCAGGCCTCGACCATGACCAGATGCAGTCCGACGCGCAGCGACGGCATGCGCCGCGCCCGCGCCACCGCATCGGTGGCGGCCGGTGCCGACACCATCAGGCTCGCCGCCGTGAGGATCCCCTCGCGATGGGCCTGCTCCACGGCTTCGTTGACTTGAAGGCTCAAGCCGAAATCGTCGGCCGTGACGACGAGGTGTCTCACACTTCGACTCCGGGGTGTCGAGAGGGCGAGCCCTCTCGTGGGTGCAGGGCGAAGCCCTGCGACAGGTCTAGGTCAGGGCTCCGCCCCGCACCTGCCGGGGCCTCGGCCCCGGACCCCTTTCGAATGCAGAACGGCCGGGCTTTTCAGCCCGGCCGCCGTTGGAATGGAGAGGTTCGGTCGCTCAGGCGGCCTTGGCGGTACCCTGGCGCTCCTTGAGGAAGCGGTAGAACTCGACGCCTTCGCGCAGGCGGCGCTTCATCATGTCGGGCGAGCGGACCATTTCGGAGACGATCGAGGCGATCTTGGGGGCGCGGAAATAGAACTTCCGGTAGAATTCCTCCACCGCCGCGAAGATCTCGGCATGCGACAGGTGCGGGTAGTGAAGCGGCGCGATCTGGACGCCGTTCTCGTCGACGAGCTCGGCGTTCGCGACGTCGAGCCAGCCGTTCTCCACCGCCTGCTTGTAGAGGAAGGTGCCCGGGTAGGGCGCGGCCAGCGAGGCCTGGATCGTGTGCGGGTTGATGCGCTTGGCGAAGGCGATCGTCTCCTGGATCGTCTCGCGGGTCTCGCCGGGCAGGCCGACGATGAAGGTGCCGTGGATGGCGATGCCGAGGTCGTGGCAGTCCTTCGTGAACTTCTCGGCGACCTCGACGCGCATGCCCTTCTTGATGTTGTTCAGGATCTGCTGGTTGCCGGATTCGTAGCCGACCAGAAGCAGGCGCAGGCCGTTCTCCTTGAGCACCTTCAGCGTCTCGCGCGGCACGTTGGCCTTGGCGTTGCACGACCAGGTCACGCCGAGCTTGCCGAGCTCGCGGGCGATCTCCTCGGCACGCGGCAGGTTGTCGGTGAAGGTGTCGTCGTCGAAGAAGAACTCCTTGGTCTGGGGGAACTCCTTCAGGCAGTACTTGATCTCCTCGATCACGTGCGCGACCGAGCGGGTGCGGTAGGTGTGGCCGCCGACCGTCTGCGGCCAGAGGCAGAAGGTGCAGCGGCTCTTGCAGCCACGGCCGGAGTAGAACGAGATGTAGGGGTGCTTGAGATACCCGATGAAGTACTTCTCCATCTCCAGGTCGCGCTTGTAGACACTGGTGACGAACGGCAGCTGGTCCATGTCGGTCATGATCTCGCGGTCCACGTTGTGGATCACGACACCGTCGGCGTCCCGGTAGGACAGGCCCTTGATCTCCGACATCGGCGTGCCGTCGGCGACTTCCTTGACCGTGAAGTCGAACTCGTTGCGCGCGCAGAAGTCGACGCAGGGCGCCTGGGCCATGGCGCCGGCGGCATCCACGGCGACCTTGGCGCCGATGAGGCCGGCGATGAGCTTCGGATTGGCCGCCTTCAGCGCCTCGATGGTCTTCACGTCCGATTTGAAGGACGGAACCGAGGTGTGGAGCACCACGAGGTCGAAGTCGTTGGCCTGGGCAACGATCTCGTGGAGCTTGATGTTGTGCGGTGGCGCGTCGATCAGCTTCGAGTTCGGCACCAGGGCGGCGGGCTGGGCCAGCCAGGTCGGGTACCAGAACGATTTGATCTCGCGCTTGGCCTGGTAGCGGGAACCGGCGCCGCCGTCGAAACCGTCGAAGGTGGGGGCCTGGAGGAAGAGCGTGCGCATGGGGTTCAAGGCCTCAGCGAGAGTACGGGATGGGCGGGTGTCGAGTGAGCGGCGGGCGTCAGAGCGGCGTCGCGCCAGCGTCGCGGCCGAGGCTTCGTTCCGGGATCAGGGTGCCGTCCGCAACCACCCGATAATCGTGACCTTTCCATGTCACCGCACCCGAGACGAAGCTCCAGGCGAAGTTCGCGAAGGAGAGGATGTCGCGAATCGGCAACAGCCAATACGGGTGCGCGGGCAGGCCGAAGGCGCGTTCGAGGCGCACGCACAGGACGATGCGGCAGGCGAGCGCCAGGGCGGCCACGGCCAGGGCATGCTGCCCGGCACCGGGGATCAGGGCGCCGATCAGGGCGAGGGGAAAGGCATGGGTGACGATGGACCCGGCATAGCCGAGCGGATCGACGTTGCGGATGGTCCGGTTCCAGCGCAGCTCGTGCCGCCACAGGCCGGCCAGATCGGTGTCGACGCAGGTGTGGCCGACCGTGAAGGTCGGGATCGAGACCACGCCGCCGTCCGCGCGCAGGGCCTCGCCGATGGCGTAATCGTCGGCGAGATCGTCCTGGAACGTCTCGAAGCCGCCGATCCGCGTGAGGGCGGCCCGGGTGAAGGCGATGGTCGAGCCGAAGCACGGGCGGGCGAGGCCGAGTGCCGTGCCCATCACCACGTTGGGCAGGAACTGCACGTCGATGGCCAGCGCCGAAAGATGGGCCCACACGCTCCGGTTGGCCGGGACGCCGTGGTAGAGGCAGGTGACCCCGTCGACGCCCTCGACGGAGAGTTCGGCGACGATGCGGTCGAGGTAGTCCGGCCGCACCACCATGTCGCTGTCGGCCAGAACGACCACGTCGTGGGCGATGTGGCTCGCCATGTTGATGAGGTTGGAGACCTTGCGGTTGGCGCCGTGCTGGCGCGCATCGATCACGAGGTCGAGCCGGACCGCCGGATAGGCATCGGCCAGCCGACGCACCACCCCGATCGCCGGGTCGGCGGCACTCTGTACGCCGAAGACCACCTGGACCGGGCCGGCGTAGCCCTGACGGCAGAAGGTCTCGAGGTTCTCGTAGAGGTTGGGCTCGATCCCGCAGAGCGGCTTGAGCAGCGTCACCGACGGTCGCGGCGCCGGGTCCGGCAGGGTGGCCGGCGCCCGACGGGCGAAGCGGCCGGCCAGATGCGCCGCGCCGAGGCCGTAGACGCAACCGGCCAACGCCAGCAGCAGGCACAGCGAAGACAGCCAGGTCAGGTCCATGGAAATTCGCTCGGGTCACGGGGCGCGTGAGGAGTGCCGACGGGCGGCACGAGATCGTCGATCGCCGGAATTCAAGGCGCCGGTTTGGCGGCGAGCATTCCCGTCGTCCGTTCTCGTAGGAATTTGAGGAGTTCGTTAGCCCCCCCGGCCTTCAAACTGTCGCCGAAGCTCGCCCGCATGGCAGCGAGTTCGCTGACGTTGCCGTTGAGATACACATCCTGGACCCGGTTGCCGGCGCCCACGAGGAAGTCGATCTGCGAGGTGTCGCCGTCGCCGTTGGCGACCTCGGTCTCGACGGAGCGGCCGGTCCCGCGCGGCTCGCTGGCCGGTTTGATCGTGAACTTGCCGCCCTGGGCCTGCGCGAGGCGATTGGCGTAGGTCGTCGAAAAGTACTGCGCGAAGGCTTCGGTCAGCGCCCCCTGCTGCTCGGGGGTGAAGCTCTTCCACTTCGGGCCGACCGCGACCCGTACCATCGCCGGAAAGTCGAAGGTCTCGGCCATCGTCTTCTCGATGGCGGCGAGACGGTCCTTGATGCCGCCACCGCCCTTCAGGGCGGTCTCGAAGCTGGCATAGACGGCGGTCACCGTCGCAACCGCGGGATCGTCGGCGGCCGCGACGGTCGTGAGACCGGAGAGGGAGAGGGCCGCCGCCAACGCCACCCCTGCCAGAACGTCCCTCAGGCGCACTTTCTGAGCCTTCCTGTCTCGGCAAGGCTTCCCTTCTCTGCGAGTCTCCCACCGTCGGCTTGCGCCGATGGCGACGACGGCGCCTGGCCTGGCTCGTTCGCAGCCTCGTAGGGGGCCGTCTGGCGGTCGCCGCGATGGGAATCGGCGACGGCCCCTCCCCGCTCGGGGTCGTTCCCGGGACGGCCCTCGAGGGCATGCCAGGCGAACAATCCGGGCACGCCGACGAGCAGGTCGGCCAGGCGCTTGACGAGGGAGAGGGCCAGGGCGACCTCGGCCGGAATGTCGAAGATCGCGCACAGGGCGATGAGTCCGCCCTCCTGGGCGCCGAGGGCGCCGGGGATCGCGAAGGCCGCGCCGCGGACCGCCTGGGCCAGGCTCTCGATCACGATGGCTTCGAGGATGGTGACCGGATAGCCCATGAAATGGAGGGCGACGTAGACCTCGACCGTGCCGATCAGCCAGCCGACGAGATGGACGCCCATGCCGGCTCCCACCCGCATGGGTGCGCCGTAGAGGCGGCGCAGGCCCTCGTAGAGCACGTCGACGGCCCCCAGGGCCCGCCAGTCGCGGCCGGCGGCGAAACGGTTGAGCAGGCGCTGGACGAGGAGATGCCCGCCGCGGCGCTGGATCACGAAGAAGATGGCGAGTGCCGGGGCGGCCAGGACGAGGCCGCTGGCGACGGTCCGCACCACCGGGCCGTCGCCGGCGATCCAGATCAGGGCGGCCAGCCCCGCGATGGTGAACAGGAACTGCGTCACCGCCTGGGTCATCAGGTCGACGAACATGCTGGCACCGGCCAGCCCGCCGCCCAGGCCGCGCCGGGTCAGCAGGCGGGCGCCGACGAGGTCGCCACCGACCTGGGCCACCGGCAGCAGGGTGTTGATGCCCTCGCGCACGAAGCGGAGGACCACGCAGTCCCACAGGCTCGGCCGATCGGCCTTGGGGAAGATCACGAACCAGCCGAGTCCCGCCCAGCCGACGGCGAACACCCGTGCGAGGACGACGATCAGCGCACCCCAGCCTGCGCTCGCCACCGCGGCCGCCACGTCTTCCGGGCCGGAAGACAGGAATAGGCCGACGACCGTGCAGAGGCCGACGATCAAAGCCAGTGTCGTCAGTCGCTTCATGATCCCCTTTCGACCGGCGGCGAAGATGAGAGGTCGTGGTAACGCTGCGATACCGCTCGACTAGTGACCGCCGGGACCGATGAGCATCGAGGCAAGTTGCAGCTTTGCGCGGCGTTGTCTATCACCCCGGGGACACAGTGCGGATCAAAGCGGCACAGGTCCGGCTGCCCGAAACCCATGGTTCAGGCAGCCCGGGACTCGAAGGACAAACCGCCGCGCCGGACGCTTAGGGGATGATCAGAGACATGGACCGCGATTCCCACATCACGGCGGACGATTCCGTGCGCGACGACGCGCGCATCGGCGCCTACGCGTCCACCGATCGGACCGGAACGCCGGTGCCGCACAGCCCGGTGATGGCCTGGAACGAGTGGGACCCGCTGGAGGAGGTCATCGTCGGCAGCCTCGACGGCGCGACGATCCCCTCCCACCACCTGACGGTGATCTTCAACCTGCCGCGGGCGGCGCAGCCGTTCTACCGGTTCGCGGCCGGCTTCCGCTACCCGAAGTTCATGAAGAAGCTCGCCCAGCAGGAGCTCGACAACTTCATCTCGATCCTGGCGGGCGAAGGCGTGAAGGTTCGCCGGCCCGATTCGATCGACTTCTCGAAGAAGTACAACGCTCCGCGCTGGTCCTCCCGCGGCTTCTGCGTCGCCTGTCCGCGCGACCCCTACCTGGTCATCGGCGACGAGATCATCGAGTCGCCGATGTGCTGGCGCTCGCGCTACTTCGAGGGTGACGCCTACCGGTCGCTGTTCAAGGAATACTTCCGCGCCGGTGCCCGCTGGACCTCGGCGCCGCGGCCCGAACTGTCCGACAAGCTCTACAACTACGATTACCGCGTGCCGAACCTGGCGGCCGGCGAACCGATGCAGTTCACGGTCAACGAGTTCGAACCGGTCTTCGACGCCGCCGATTTCGTGCGCTGCGGGCGCGACCTCTTCGTGACCCGCTCCAACGTCACTAACCTGATGGGCATCGAGTGGCTGCGCCGCCACCTCGGCCCGGGGTTCCGCATCCACGAGATCGAGAGCCGCTGCCCGCAGCCGATGCACATCGATTCGTCGTTCATGCCGCTGGCGCCGGGCAAGGTGCTGGTGAACCCCGACTACATCGACGTCGAGAAGCTGCCGGCGGTCCTGAAGAAGTGGGACGTGCTGATCGCTCCGCGGCCCGACCCGGTCGAGGGCTTCATGAGCAAGATCTCGATGTGCTCGCCTTGGACCTCGATCAACGTGCTGGCCATCGACGAGAAGAAGATCGTCGTCGACGCCAGCCAGCCGACGCTGATCAAGGCCCTGAAGGACTGGGGCTTCGACCCGATCCCGGCGCCGTTCCTGTCGTACGGGCCGTTCGGCGGCTCGTTCCACTGCGCCACCCTCGACGTGCGCCGTCGCGGGCCGCTGCGGTCCTACTTCTAGGAACCCGAGGCGCGGAACGCCCTCCCGCTTGCGGGGCGGCGTCAGGCGGCGACGGCGCGCAGGAAGCGGTCGATCTCCGCTTCCAGCCCCGCGGCCACCGTCTCCACCGAGGTCGCCGTCTCCTGCACGCTCATGGCCATGGCGGCTGTGCGCTGGGAGACGCCGGTGACGGTATCGAGGTCGCGGGCGATAGCGACCGCGGTGCCGGCCGTCTCGCCGGCGTTGCGCGAGATCTCGCCGGTGGCCGCACCCTGGGCCGTGACCGCATCGGCGAGGTCGGCGGTGGTGGCGCTGATCGTCGCCATGCGGCCGGTCACCCGCCCGATGGCGTCGACGGCGGTGCCCGTCGACATCTGCACCGAGGCGATCTGGCTGGCGATCTCGTCGGTGGCCTTGGCGGTCTGGCTGGCGAGCTGCTTCACCTCGGAGGCCACCACCGCGAAGCCGCGTCCGGCGTCTCCGGCGCGCGCCGCCTCGATGGTGGCGTTGAGGGCGAGCAGGTTGGTCTGCTCGGCGATGGCGCGGATCAGGCCGACGACGTCGCCGATCCGCTGCGTGGTGGCGGACAGATCGCCGATCTGGCGGTTGGTGGCGGCGGCCTCCTCGAAAGCCCCCTCGACCTCGCGCTTGGCGTGCGCGATGCGCGCGCCGATCTCGCCGATGGAGGCCGACAGCTGCTCGGAGGCGCTCGCCACGGTCTGGACGTGCGCGGACGTTTCCCGGGAGCCGGCGGCGGCGCCCTCGGCGGCGCGGCAGGCTTCGTTGGACAGCGAGGCCATGTCAGTGGCGCGCCCGCGCATCGCGCTCATGCGGTCGCCGAAGCTTCGGACCGCATCGGAGGCGGTCCTGCGGAACCGCTCGATCTCGCCGTCGAGGCGCGCGCGACGACTCCGGTCGTCGCTGGAGGCGGCACGCTGGTCGGCCTCCAGCATGCGGGCCTGCCGGCTCGTGTCGAGGAGGCCGTCGAGGGCACGGGCGATCGACCCGACCTCGTCGCGGCGCGTCTCGAAGCCGATCGGGCTGTCGATGTCGCCGTGTGCGAGCGTCCCGGTGCGACGGGCGATGGCGGACAGCGGGCGCAGCAGCCGCATGGCGACGAAGCCGACCAGGAGACAGCCGACCAGCGTGATGCCGAACGCCGCCAGGGCCATGGTGGTCATGGTCGAGCGATAGAGCGCGGTGTAGGGGTCGAGGGGCAGACCCACGAACAGGACGCCGTTGACCTGGCCGCCGCCGTCGAAGGTCGGCTGGTAGACGGTGAAGAACTCGCGCCCGAACAGGGTGGCACGGCCGCGATAATCGGTGCCGGCCCTCAGTTTGACCTGGGCGGGATGGTCGGAGGCCAGCGCCGTCCCGACCGCGCGCTCTCCGTTCTCCTTCTTGACCGTGGTGATGCGGCGCACGAAGGCGTCGCGCTCCTTGTCGTAGGTGAACACCGTGGCCGTCCCGCCGGCGTAGGCGACCGCCATGTCGACGATGGCCATGTCGGACAGGGCGGCGAGGCTCGGAGCCGAGACCGAGGCGATCCTGTCCCCGTCGAGCTTGAGCCGGCTGCCGTCGACCCGCGAATCGAACACCAGCGCCAGGGTGCGCAGGTGGCGCTCGCCTTCCTGGCGCTGGCGCAGGTCGAGCTGGTCGGCCACCTCCCCGGCCGTCGCCAGCCACAGCAATCCCGACAGGGCCGTCATCGCGACCGCCGCGAGGAGGATGATCTTGGCGGTAAGGCTTCGGGAGAACGGCATCGGACGGTCCGCGCGGAGGACGGCCCTCCCTGCGGGATAACCTGCAGACGAAGTCCTAATTAACCATTCACGCGGTTGGCGATCCGAGACGAGGACTGTCGCCTCGACAGTCCTCGTGGCGGCGATCCGGCCGTCGACGGGCCGAATACGCTACGTCGACCAGACCTGCATCACGCCCGCCAGACCTGCGTCACGCCTGCCAGACTTGCGTCACGCCCGCCAGACCTGGCCCGGCCGCATCGCTACGAACGGGACGGTTCCGCCGCGCTCCGAGGACGCGACGGCCAGGGCCTCCGCCGGCCGCTCGATCCCTTCGTCCGTGAGACGGAACGTGCCCCAGTGGTGCCCGAGGGCCTCATGCGCGCCGAGCAAGACGGCGGCGTCGACCGCATCGGCCGGGTTCATGTGTTGGCTCTCCATGAACCAGCGTGGCTCGTAGGCGCCGATCGGGAGGGTCGCGAGGCGCGGTGCTCCGAAGCGCGCCCGCGCATCCCGGAAGATCGCGCCGTCGCCGAAACCGGTGTCGCCGGAGTGATAGATCACGCCGTCCGGACCGGTCAGGACGTAGGAGCACCACAGCGCCATGCGCCGGTCGTTGACGCCCCGGGCCGACCAGTGGTTGGCGGGGGTCAGATGCGCGGTGACGCCGCCGCCCAGGTCGACCGCCTCGTGCCAGTCCCGCACGATCACCGCCATCGTGTCGTCGTAGCTCTTCAGGATGACGTCGTTGCCCAGCGGCGCCACGACTACGGGCTGGTGCTCCTGCCACAGGCGGGCGACGGTGGGGCCGTCGAGGTGGTCGTAGTGGTTGTGGGTGATCAGAACCACGTCGATCGGCGGCAGATCGGCGAAGGCGATCCCGGGCGGGTTGACGCGCTTGGGACCGGCGTAGCGCAGTGGGCTCGCGCGCTTGGCATAGACCGGGTCCACCAGGATGTTGCGGCCCGCCACCTGGAACAGGTAGCTCGCGTGCCCGATCAGGGTCACCCGCAGGGCCTTCGAACGCTCGGGCGGCTTGTCGGGCGCGTAGGGGCTGGGGAACTGGCGCGGCCACGCCTCTCCGGCACGGGAGAGCTGCCAGCGCAACAGGTCGCCCAACTCCTTGTCGGCGGGCTGCTGCGGGGAGTGGAAGCGCAGGCCGTCGAAGTGGTCGCTCTGCGGCCCCCTGTAATAGGGGTTGCGCCCGCGGCGGTGCGCGGCATAGCCGACACCCCCGAGGGTCATCATCGTGGCCGCACTCATGGTCGCGATCAGGCTTCGCCGTTTCATCAGAAACGAGATGGCCACGGCCGGTCCGTCGTCAAGGCGCGGTCGCGTGCGGCCGCTCAGGTCGGCGCCGAGGTCGCTGCGGCGAGTTCGGCGGCCAGGGCGCGGATCTTGTCGTGCGCCGCCTGCTCGACCTCGGCCTTGGACCGGTTCTCGGTGGGAACCGTCACGACGCCGGTGATGCGGCCGTGGTTGGCCAGCAGGGTAAAGTTGAACCGCCCGAGGCGGGAGCGCCGGACGACATAGTGCTGCGGCAAGCGACTGGCCCCTCGGCTCGAACCCGGACACCCCGCCTACGCAACGGCGGGGCGAAAGGTTTCAGCCGCATGCCGGCCCCTTCACGAGCGCCAGCGCAGTTCCTGCCGGGCCAACGGGTTGCGGAAGGCCCTTCCCTCCGCCTGCGCGGTCAGGGCCTCGCGCTTCAGCCGGAAGTACCATTGCGAGGGCAGGTCGCCCTGCCCGAACAGGACCATGGTCGGCTTGCGGTCGAGTCCGGCCTGGGCATGCTGGAGCACCTGCTGGTCCTGGGTCAGGAACTGGCGCATCAGCACGCCGGCGACGGGCTTCAGGAGACTGAGGGCCGGCATGTTCCAGTACAGCGCGTTCGTCAGCATCGTGCGGTTGCGGCCGAGCGGCGTGGCGAAGGTGTAGTTGGCCACGCGCTTCGCTCCGGCCTCGATCCGCTCCAGCCTCACGCCCGGCAGGCGGAACTCGATCTCGACCTGGGGCGCCCCGCCCAGGAGCTTGTAGACGGGCGAACTCGTGGTGGTGCCGTGGCTCGTCATGGTGAAACCGTGCGGCGTCGGCGTGAAGGTCTTCACCTTCTCCCGCAGGGTCTTCGAGGGCCTGAACCACCAGGAGTCGTGAACGAAGGCGACATGGCCCGGATCGACCAGGCTGAGCGTGGTGAGGTCGAAGGAGGCCTCGACCACGAGCTCGACCACGGCCATGCCCGCGGCCTCGAAACCGAGTTCCGGCGGGGCGGGAACGTCGCCGCCGGCCGGACCGAGATAGGGATCGACCCAGAGGAACCCGGCGCTCTCGCGGACGGGGAAACGCTGGACCGCGATCTTCGAGAAGTCCGCCTGGTCGGAGGAGGACAGGGTCGGCACGTCGCGGCAGCGGCCGTCGAGGCCAAAGCGCCACCCGTGGAACGGGCAGGTCAGCCCCTCGCCGTCGAAGCGACCCTTCGACAGGGCCATGCCGCGGTGGGGGCAGCGGTCGCGCAGGGCGAAGGGCTGCCCGGCGGCGTCGCGCCCGAGGACGAGTTGCTCTCCGTCGAGGTCGACCGCCTTCAGACGGGTGCCCGAGACGGCGTCCGAGCGACCGACGCAGTACCACGCGTCGCTCAAGGGCCGGCGCATGGCATCGGGATCGAGGGCGGTATCCGGTTCGGGGGCGATCCCGCCGTCGCCGGGGTCCGGCCGTGTGGTGTTCGACAGCATGGCGCCTTGGGCTGGTCCGTCGGTCGACGATGACGATGCCGACGTCTTACGCCGCCGCGGCCGGGGGAGCCACCTGCATCGCCGGGCCAGCGGCGAGACCGCGCAGGCCCGCCGCAGGGCTTTTCAACGCCGCATTCGCCGCCTACCTTCCCGTCATCGCAACGAACGAAAGGAGGTGATCCAGTGTCTCATTGTCATCAGCCGCTCTCCCCGGCTCACCGGACCTGGACCGTCGCCTCCGGCCTGATCGACTGATCTCGCCAGAGCAATGGAGCCACGTTCGGCCGGACACGAGTGGTTCGGCAATGGAAGGGCCGCCCGAGCGTTCGGGCGGCCCTTCGTCGTATCGGTGGTGACGCCCGGTGGCCGCGTCCTACCCCGCGGCCGGCACCGCCTCAGCGCTTCTGGAACAGCGGCTGGGCCAGGGTCTCGGCCCGCGCCATCCACAGGTCGCGCTCGGCGCGGATCTCGTTGAGCTCGTCCATCTCGCTGTCGATGTGCGCGCGCAGGTCGCGCAGCTCCTGGGCGAGGATGGACTGAAGGTCCTTGTAGCGGTCTTCCTCGATGCGCAGCTTGGCCTTGAGCATCATGTTCTCGGCCATGAGGTCGGCGACGTCGCCCTCGACGTCGGGAGAGGCGGTCGGCCGGGCCTCGGATGCCGGCTGCGCGGGGGGCGGGGGCGTGACGACCCGGGGCGACCACGACGAGGCCGCCTGCTGCGGGGCCGGTTCGGCCGCCGCTTCGGCGGGAAGAGCCGTGGCCGCCTTCATGGCCGTCAGCCAGTCCCGCAGGGGGCCGGGCGCCTGCCGGGCGGGGGCTTCTTGGCTGGGGTACTGACGGGCGGCTTCCGACATCGCTGTGTCCTCGCGTTCTGTCAGCACCTGACCAAAACATGCTTAACGAACGGTAAAGACTGGCCCTCGGAAGCCGAATAGGACCGTCCCGTCTTCAGCGCACCACCACCTTGGTGCCGATCGGGATGCGATCGTATAGATCGACCACGTCCTCGTTGAGCATGCGGATGCAGCCGGAGGACACGGCCTGCCCGATCTTCTCGGGCTCGTTGGTGCCGTGGATGCGGAACAGCGTGTCCTTCTTGCCTTCCGCGAGATAGAGCGCGCGGGCGCCGATCGGGCTCGTCGGGCCGCCCTCCAGGCGCTTGGGCAGTTCGGGGCGGCGCGCCAGCATCTCCGGCGGCGGGTTCCAGTCCGGCCACTCGCTCTTGCGGTCGATGTTGGCGGTGCCCGCCCAGGCCATGCCGGCGTTGCCGACGGCCACCGGATAGCGCACCGCCTTGCCGTCCGGCAGCACGTAGTAGAGCCTGCGCTCCTTGGTGACGACCACGATCGTCCCGGGGGCTTCCTTCGTCGGGTTGTCGACGATCGTGCGGGCGATCTTCGGGTCGACGCCGCCCTGCGGGGCGAGCTTCATCCATTCCTTGTCGCGGGCTTCGGGCGACAACGGGACCGCGGGGGTCGCGGCGGCGACCTGGACCACCGGCGGTGTCTGCGCGGTCCTGTTGTTGCAGCCCGCGAGGGTGGCGGACGCGAGGACGGCCATCATGACCGGAACGGGAAAGCGCATGGACGTGCCTGTCTAAAAGCCCGCCTTCAGGTTCGAGGACCGTGTTCGTCGGGATGAAAACAATCTTAACCTCTCGCGTCGTCTCGGCGTAGGGTCGAGCGGCCGAACCGTTGCGCAATTGCTTCGGTTGTTGCGGCAGGGTGACAGAGCGGTCGATGAGCCGCCGGGGGGACGCCGTGACGACGTTGTACGTGAGCCATTCCGCGGCCCTCGACCATGCGATGCCCGCCGGCCACCCGGAATCCGCCGACCGCATCCGCGCCATCGAGCGTGTCCTCGAGAACGAGCGCTTTGCCAGCCTGCTGCGCGCGCAGGCTCCCCTCGCCGACCCCGCCGTCGTCGCCCTCGCCCATCCCGAGGCCTACGTCCGCGCCATCGTCGAGCGGTCGCCGCGGGAGGGCTTCGTCCAGATCGACAACGACACCCTGATGTCGCCGGGCACCCTCGAGGCGGCTCTGAGGGCGGTGGGCGGCGCCGTGCACGCCGTCGATGCGGTGATGGCGCGGGAATGCGCGAACGCCTTCGTGGCGATGCGTCCGCCCGGGCACCATGCCGAGCGCGCCCAGGCGATGGGCTTCTGCCTGTTCAACACGGCCGCGGTCGCCGTCCGTCATGCGCGAAAAACCTTCGGCGCCTCCCGCGTCGCTCTGATCGACTGGGACGTCCACCACGGCAACGGCTCGCAGGACATCTTCTGGGACGACCCGGCGGTGCTCTACGCCTCCACCCACGAGATGCCGCTCTACCCGGGAACCGGAAAAGCCTCCGAGCGCGGCGACCACGACACCATCGTCAACGTGCCGCTCGCGGCCGGCGACGACGGCCCGGTGTTCCGCGAGGCCTTCGAGGCCCGCATCCTCCCGCGCGTGGCCGCCTTCGCGCCGGACCTCGTCGTGATCTCGGCGGGCTTCGACGCCCATCGCCTCGACCCGCTGGCCCACCTGCGCCTCGACGAGAGCGATTTCGGCTGGGCGACGCGCCGCCTCATGGAGATCGCCGACCGCCACGCCGGCGGCCGGGTCGTCTCGATCCTCGAGGGCGGCTACGACCTCACCGGCCTCGGCCGCTCGGTCGCCGCCCACATGGACGCGCTGATGGGGCGGTAAGGGCTCCCACGGAAATCAGTGCGTCGTCTCGCGACGCGATTCGACCTGTCAAAGCTCGGTGGATCGACGCACTGATTTCCGTGGGGACCCTGAGCCGCCCTACCCCACCCGCAGCAGCACGTGCTTCTTGCGCCCGAACGAGAGCTTGATCACCCCGTCCGCCGTCACGTCGGCCAAGGTCAGGACCGCCTTCTCGTCGGTGACCTGGAGGTCGTTGACGCGCAGGCCCCCGCCCTTGATCTGGCGCCGGGCCTCGCCGTTGGAGGGCACCAGCCCGGCCTGCTCGGGACCGAAGGCGGTGAGGACGCCGAGCCCCGCCTCCAGGGCGGCGCGGGGCACCGCGACGCTCGGCAGGTCCTGCGCCACGCTGCCCTCGACGAAGGTCTTGCGCGCGGTCTCGGAGGCGGCGTCCGCCGCCTCGCGGCCGTGCATCAGCGCGGTGGCCTCGCTGGCCAGCACCTTCTTCGCCTCGTTGATCTCGGCGCCCGAGAGCGCGGCGAGCCGGGCGATCTCCGCCATCGGCAGAAGAGTGAAGAGGCGCAGGAACTTGCCGACGTCGGCGTCCTCGGTGTTGCGCCAGAACTGCCAGTAATCGTACGGGCTCAGCATCTCGGCGTTGAGCCAGACGGCGCCGGCGGCGGTCTTGCCCATCTTGGCGCCCGAGGACGTGGTCAAGAGCGGCGTGGTCAGGGCGAACAGCTGCTTGGTGCCCATCCGCCGGCCGAGATCGAGGCCGTTGACGATGTTGCCCCACTGGTCGGAGCCGCCCATCTGCAGGGTCACGTCGTAGCGACGGTTGAGCTCGACGTAGTCGTAGGCCTGCAGCAGCATGTAGTTGAATTCGAGGAACGAGAGCTCCTGTTCGCGCTCCAGGCGCAGGCGCACGCTGTCGAACGACATCATCCGGTTGATCGAGAAGTGCCGGCCGACGTCGCGCAGGAAGTCGAGGTAGTTGATGCCGCTCAGCCATTCGGCGTTGTCGACCATCAGGGCCGCGTCGTCGCCGAAGGTGAGGAACTTCGAAAACACCTGGGCGATGCCGGCCTTGTTGGCCTCGATGTCCTCGGCCGAGAGCACCTTGCGGCCCTCGTCGCGCCCGGTGGGATCGCCGATGCGGGTGGTGCCGCCGCCCATGAGCACGATCGGCCTGTGGCCTGTCGCCTGGAGCCAGTGCAGCATCATGATCTGCACGAGCGAGCCGACGTGGAGCGAGGCGGCGGTGCAATCGAAGCCGATGTAGGCGGTGATCCGTCCGGCCTTCAGGGCGCCGTCGAGCCCGTCGAGGTCGGAGCACTGGTGGATGAAGCCGCGCTCCTGGAGGATGCGCAGGAAGTCGGAGGTCAGGGCGGACATCGGATCAAGCCGTCTCGTCTGGGGCGGGCCCGGAGCGGTGGCGCGACACGCCCACGCCCGCGTGCTAGCCCGCTGGTCACGCAATGGTGGAGCGGGCTCTTAGCAGCCCGGACTGGGAAAGGCACGGCGGATGGCGATGGTGCGGGCGATCGGCCTGATGAGCGGGACCTCGCTGGACGGCGTCGACGTGGCGCTGATCGAGACCGACGGCGAGGACGTGCATGTCGTCCACAGCCACAACGGCTATCTCGAACCCCTCGGTCCCACCGGCTACCGCGCCTATACGGACGAGGATCGCGAACTCCTGCGTCGGGCGCTCGTCGACTCGGAGGGCGTCACCGACCGCGACGAGCGTCCGGGCTGCCTGGCGCAAGCCGAGGCCTTCGTCACCGCCGCCCATGCCGAGGCGGTGGAGGCGTTCCTCGCCGACAACGGCCTGACGCCCGCCGACATCGACGTGATCGGCTTCCACGGCCAGACCGTGGTCCACCGGCCCGACCAGCGCATGAGCGTGCAGATCGGCGACGGTGCCGCGCTCAGCCGGCGCTTGCGCATCCCGGTCGTCTCCGACCTGCGCCACGCCGATGTGCTGGCCGGCGGCCAGGGGGCGCCCCTGGTGCCGGTGTTCCACAAGGCGCTGGCCAAGGCCTCCGGCTTCAGCGGGGCGCTCGGCATCCTCAACATCGGCGGCGTCGCCAACGCGACCCTGATCGCCTCGAACGGCGACGTGGTCGCCTTCGACACCGGGCCGGGCAACGCGCTGATCGACGACTGGATGCGCGAGCGCACCGGCCGGCCGCTGGACGACGGCGGCCGCACCGCCGCCCGCGGACGCCCCGACGAGCCGCTGCTGGCCTGGCTCCTGATCCATCCGTTCTTCGCGCGAAAGCCACCGAAGTCGCTCGACCGCAACTGGTTCTCGCACAAGCTCGCCGGGCAGCTCTCCACCGAGGACGGTGCGGCCACGCTCACCGCCTTCACCGCCCGCGCCGTGGCGAGGGCGCTGGACCACGCCCCCGAGATCCCCACCCGCTGGATCGTCGCCGGCGGCGGCGCCCGCAACGGCGAGCTGGTGCGGCTCCTGAACTACCACCTGCGCGCCGAGATCACGACGGCGGACGCCATCGGCTGGTCCTCGGCCTACCTCGAGGCCCAGGCCTTCGCGCACCTGGCCGTGCGCTCGATGCAGGGGCTGCCGATCACCTTCCCGAGCACGACCGGCGTGCGCGAGGCGATGACCGGGGGCGTGCTGTCGCGCCCCTGAGTCGCGTGCCCGTGCTGGCCCTGCGGGGAAACCCGCGCTAGAGCGGGAGGGACATGTCGCACAATACCTTCGGCCATCTCTTTCGCGTCACCACCTTCGGCGAGAGCCACGGCGTGGCCCTCGGCTGCGTCGTCGACGGCTGCCCCCCCGGCATCCCCATCGACGCCGCCGACATCCAGGCCGAGCTCGACCGGCGCAAGCCCGGCCAGTCGCGCTTCACCACGCAGCGCCGCGAGGCCGACGAGGTCCGCATCCTGTCGGGCGTGTTCGCGGACGACCGCACCGGCGGCGTCCAGCTCACCACCGGCACCCCGATCGCCCTGGAGATCGCCAACACCGATCAGCGCTCGAAGGATTATTCCGAGATCCGCGACAGCTACCGGCCGGGACACGCCGATTACGCCTACGACGCCAAGTACGGGTTTCGCGACTACCGCGGCGGCGGCCGTTCCTCGGCGCGCGAGACCGCCGCGCGGGTGGCGGCCGGGGCCATCGCCCGCCGGGTGCTGCCCGGCGAGATCATCATCCAGGCCGCCCTGGTCCAGATGGGGCCGCACGCCATCGACCGCGCCAGGTGGGACTGGGACGAGGTCGCGCGCAACCCGTTCTTCTGCCCCGACGCCACGGCGGCCGCCTTCTACGAGGGCTATCTCGACGGCATCCGCAAGGACGGCTCGTCGGTGGGCGCGGTGATCGAGGTGGTGGCCGAGGGCGTTCCCCCCGGCCTCGGCGCGCCGATCTACGGCAAGCTCGACGCGGATCTCGCCGCCGCGATGATGTCGATCAACGCCGTCAAGGGCGTCGAGATCGGTGACGGCTTCGCGAGCGCCGCCCTGCGCGGCGAGGACAATGCCGACGAGATGCGCTCGGGCAACGGCGGCGGGCCGACCTTCCTCGCCAACCACGCCGGCGGCGTGCTCGGCGGCATCTCCACCGGCCAGCCGATCGTCTGCCGCTTCGCGGTGAAGCCGACCTCGTCGATCCTGACCCCGCGCATGAGCGTCACCCGCGACAACCGAGACGTCGACCTCGTGACCAAGGGCCGCCACGACCCCTGCGTCGGCATCCGCGCCGTGCCGGTGGCCGAGGCGATGATGGCATGTGTGCTGGCGGATCACTATCTGCGCCATCGGGGGCAGGTCGGGAAACCCGGCTGAGCCCATCTGCGAACCCTGCCGGGCGGCCCGGCGCGGGTGCGCGGGACGGATCGGCGGTCGGTGCTGTCTCGGTTTGGCAGGCATCGTCTCGGCCGTCCCCACATCCCTCTCCGTCCCGTGACGGGAGAGGCGTGCAACCGGATCGACGACGAGTAGCCCCGTGCCCCATACCAACGTCTTGCAGGCCATCGAGGCCTATGCCCGCGGCGAGATCGTGGTCGTCACCGACGACGACGATCGCGAGAACGAGGGCGACCTCGTGGTCGCGGCTTCCCTGTGCACGCCCGAGAAGATGGCGTTCATCGTCCGCAACACCTGCGGCATCGTCTGCGCACCGCTCACCCAGGCCGAGGCGCGGCGGCTCCACCTCTCGCCGATGGTCGCCTCCAACGACGCGCCTCTGGGCACCGCCTTCACGGTGACGGTGGACGTCAAGCACGGGCTCACCACCGGCATCTCGGCCGAGCAGCGCTGCAACACCGTGCGCGCGCTCGCCAACGGCAACATGGGCGCGGACGACTTCGTTCGCCCCGGCCACGTCTTCCCGCTCATCGCCAAGGAGGGTGGCGTCCTGATGCGCTCCGGCCATACCGAGGCGGCGGTCGACCTGTGCAAGCTCGCCGGCCTGCCCCCCGTGGGGGTGATCTGCGAACTCGCCAACGACGACGGCACGGTGATGAAGGGCCCTCAGATCGAGGCGTTCTCGGACCTGCACGGCCTCAAGCGCGTCTCGGTGGCCGACCTCATCGCCTATCGCCAGGCGCGCGAGACCCTGGTGGAGCGCGTCGGCAGCTTCCCGGTCAAGACCGAGTTCGGCGAGATGACCGGCTACGCCTACACCACCCCCTTCGAAACCGTGCAGCAGTTCGCTTTCGTCCACGGCCGGATCGGCGACGGCCACGACGTGTTGGTGCGCCTGCACCGGTCCAACGTGGTCGCCGACGTCATGGAGGGCGGCAAGCAGATCGAGGCCGTGATGCGCCGCTTTGCCAAGGAGGGACGCGGGGTCCTCGTCTACCTGCGCGACGGCAGCGCCGGCGTTCCGCTCTCGCGGGTGGTCGACGAAGGCGTCGAGGCCCAGCGGGTGCGCCAGTGGCGAGAGGTCGGGCTGGGCGCGCAGATCCTGCGCGATCTCGGCATCGCCTCGATCCGCAACCTGGCGACCTCGTCGCGCTCCTACGTCGGCCTGTCGGGATTCGGCATCGAGTTCCTGGGCGACGAGCGCCTCGACGGATAAGGATCCCCGGGCCGCGGCGGTCAGCGTTCGCCGTCGCTTCGGCCGCGCTGTCCGTTGTTGCCCGTCGTCTCGGGCCCCTCGCCGCCCGCGCTGAAGAGCTTGCGCAGGATGCCCGGCGCCAGGGCGGAGAGCGGATTGACGCTCACGTCCGGCGACGTCAGGCGCCCCGAGACGCGGAAGTTGAGGGCGAACAGCCCCTCGTTGTTGCCGCCGCCGAGGAGCTGCCCGAACAGCGGCAGCTGCGAGACCACGTTGTTGAGCCCGTACAGCGGCACGAAGGTGCCCTTCACGTCGGTGCGCTCGCGGCTGGTGTCGAGGAAGCCGCTCAGGGTGAAGCCCATCGCGGCATTCGAGATCGCCGCGTCGGTGAAGTCGACGCGGGATCCGGTGCGCGTGAAATTGGCCCGCAGCCGGTCGAAGCTGACCTCGCTGCCCTGGCCCTGGACGACCTGCTTGCGCCCGCGCGAATCGACGACCTCGCTGGTGGTCGGCCCCTGCGCGATGATGCTCGACAGGGCCGGCTCGTTGCGCAGGGTGAAGTTGGTGATGCGCACGACCCCGGCCTGCGGGCCATCGTTCAGGGCGCTGCTCATGGACAGGCTGCCGCCGTACATCCGCCGGTAGATGTCGGCGAAGCGCAGGGTCGCGCCGGCATCGGCGGCCTCCACCGCCAGGGTCGGCACGCCGCGCTCGCCGCGGGAGATCTGGGCCTGGAAGGGCGTGCCGCGGAACTTGCCGGCGAACTGGGCGCTGCGGATGTCCTTGCCCTTCGTCGTCACGCGGAAGGTGGCGCCGGTGAGGACCTCGCCGTTGAAGCCGGTGACGATGGCGAGGGTGACGTCGGCATCGACGTCCTTGACGGCGCCGTCCTTGGACGGCTTCCCGTCGGGACCGCCGAGGCTCTTCAGGAACGGCCTGGCATCGGCGACCTGGCCCTTGACGACGAGCTTGTAGCCGGCCCCGGCCCGCTCGGCCTGCAGCCGCATGTCGTCGCCCGGCGACAGTTTGAGCGACGAGAGCTCGACCCGCTCGAGCCCCCCGTCGGCCGAGAGCACCACGTTGCCGCGGGCCGAGCCCGGCGCGGCGTCGAGAACCATGTCGCGCAGTTCCATGCCGCCGCCCTGGCCGCCATCGACCATCGTGAAGGTCAGGCGTCCGGCCTTGCCGGCCGATTTGACGAGGCCGGTGACGTCGATCCCCGCCTTCGTCAAATCGGCCTCGACCCGGATATGGCTCTTGGCCGGGCCGCTGCGGCCGATCGGCACCGTGATCCGGGTCGGGATCGAACCGCTGAGCTGGGGCGCCACCGGCATGCCCTTGCGCGCGCGCAGAGCTTCGTCGAGGGACAGGTTGACCAGAACCTCGCCCACGCCGCCGGCCTTGGGCTGGCGCAGGTCTACCGTGAGGGGCGCGCCGGCGACCTTTCCGTCCCCTTTCAACGTGAAGCCGTTGCGGTCGTAGGCGACCGTGAACCGGCCGGCGTCGAGGCGGTCCTTGCCGAAGGCCTTGTCGTAGCTGAGGTCGGTGAGCGTTCCGGTCATGGTCGCCGGCAGGTCGGCCAGATCGGGCATGTTCTTGAGGTCGAGGGGGAAATCGATCCTCAGGTCGGCGTGGCCCTTGACGTTGGCGGGCTCGATGTCCGCACCCGTGACGCTCTTGAACATCTTGGTCTGCAGGAGGGCCGCCAATCCGTCGGCCCCGCCGCCGAGCTTGAGCCCGATCTGCGCCACCACCTTGTCGGGGGTGATCTCCTTGATGACGAAGGAGCCGTCGGAGATGGCCAGGCTGCGGTTGTCCGCCATGCGGATCTCGGCGGTGACGCCCTTGATGGTCGTGCTCTGCCCGGTGATCGTTCCGGTGGCCCTGCCCTGGCTCAAGGGTGGCGCGTCCGGCGAGACGCCGAGGACCGCGTCGGCCACGGAGAAGCGGATGTTGACCGCATTGTCCGGCATCGGCTCGCCACGGGTGGCCGAGGCGAGCTCCGCAGCGCTCATGTCCACGACGATGTCGACGGCCTCGACCTTGCCGCCACGCAGGTTGTCCACGAGGTAATTGCGGGCGGGCGGGGCCACGTGCTCGGGCCACAGGCGCAGGGCCGTGCGTCCGTCCGTGCCGCCGGCGGTGATGTGCAGCGTCAGCCCGTCGTCGTCCGCGGCCGTGCCGATGCTGCCGGTGATCCGGCCGCGGCCGCCGCCGGCCTCCATGGTGAGGTCGTCGATGGTGATGCCGCCGGCCCGGCCGACGAGCCTGGCGTCGAGCTTCGCGACGGCGACCGGCTGGTCCTTTGGCGTGGCTCCGCGCAGGACCGCGTCGCGCCCCGACAAGGCCAGTGACCAATCCGTCTCCGCACCGGCGGGGCCGGCCGTCCAGGCGCCGGCGAGGCGCACGGCGTTGCCCGCGCCGCGATAGTCGATCTCCTCGATCTGCATCGATCGGGCGGCCTCGTCCCAGGTGGCGGCTGCGCGCAGGCTCTCGATGGTAACCGGGTTGAAGTCCTTCTCCTCGATCAGCAGGTTGCCGCCGCCGGTGTGCAGCCCCACCCGCATGCTCTCGATGCGGCCTCCGTCGAGGACGACGTCGGCCTTGGCCGAGAGCTTCAGGTCGGTGGTCACGGGCAGTTTCGACTGGCCCGACAGCAGCAGGAAATCGGTGACCGGCAGGTCGTCGAGGGTGATGACGCCACTGCGCCGCGCGCCGCGCGTCGTTCTGAGGGTGGCGTCGGTCTCGTCGGGGTCGCCACCGGTCGCTGCGAGGTCGCCGGCCGCTTCCTGCAGGTTGCCGCCGAGCCGCCATTCCCCGTGCGGACCGTCGATCCGCAGTTCGAAGATGCGCGCGTTGCGGGCGACATCCCGGCTGAACAGGGCGTTGACCCGGTCGAACACCGCCCGCTCGCGGGCGTCGTCGTCGATGAGGGTGAGCTTGCCGTTGGTGATGCGGGCCCGGTCGAGGGCGCCGACCACCCCGGCGGAATCGAGAACGATCCCGAAGATCGAGGCGACGGAGGCCGAGAGCGGCGAGACGACGCCGCGCGCCGCGTCGACGCTCGGGAGCGTATGCGGCTGCGCCTCGCCGGGATGTCCCGGCGAGGCGGCCGCGAAGGCGATCGACCCGTCGCGATGGACGAGGGCCGTCATCTGCAGGTCGCGGAACTCGATCGAGCGCGGTTGCACCGAGAGCCGCAGCAGGCTCCAGGTATCGATGCTGACCACCGCGGCCGGCGCCCTCATCACGAGCGCGCCTTCCGGATTGATGACATCGAGCCCCTTCACCTCCAGGGCGAGGGATCGCTCGGCGTCGAGCTGCAGGGCGCTGTCGCGCAGGGCGACGCGCCAGCCCGGACCGATCCGCGACGCGATCGCCGCGGTGACCTGCTCCGACAGCCCCTCGATGCGCAGCGGTCCCGATGCCAGGCGCACGATGCCGCTGCCCACCGCGACGACGAGCAGAACCATCACGAGGGCGCACCATCGCAACGGGCGCAGGCGGTTGGGCCGACGCGTACGGCGCGGTCCGTGGGCGGTTTCCTGAACCATCAATCCTTGCGCCGCTGGATCGGCGTGCCGACCCGAGATATCCATCCGTCCGTCGTGTTCGGCCCGCCGTGGCCGTGGCGTCCTGGCCGGGGCCTCCCCGCCCCGGTCGTCCGGTCCGTCGGCGCCGGTAACACCCCGTCCATGGCCACACCATCAATCGGCCGAAAGGAAGGCATGATGCCCCTCGTCGTCGGCGAAGCCGCCCCCGCGTTCGAACTTCCCGGTGCGGGTGGCGAGACGATCACCCTCACCGGGCTCAGAGGCCGCAAGGTCATCCTCTACTTCTACCCCAAGGACGACACCAGCGGTTGTACCCTCGAAGCCCAGGGCTTCAACGCCCTCGGCGAGGCGTTCGCGGCCGCCGAGACGGTCGTCGTCGGCGTCTCCCCGGATTCGGTCAAGAGCCACGACAAGTTCCGGGCGAAGTACGGGCTGACGTTCCCCCTGGCTTCCGACGAGGGCAAGGCGATGCTGGAGGCCTACGGCGTCTGGGTCCAGAAGAGCATGTACGGCAAGACCTACATGGGCGTGGAGCGGACCACGATCCTGATCGACCGCGACGGGCGCATCGCCCAGGTCTGGCCGAAGGTGAAGGTACCCGGCCATGCCGAGGCGGTCCTCGAGGCGGCCCGCGCGCTGGCCTGACCCCGAGCCACGGGACCGGACCGGCCTTTTTGCCGTTCCTTAACCCTAATGGCCTCAACTGACGCTCACGTGGCTCAGGTCCCCAGTGATGCGTCTCGCCGCTCGTCCGTTCTCGTTCCTTCAACGCACCGACACGACGAAGGTCGGCGGCAGTGCTCGCGGTCGGGACGAGCGCCGGCGCCTGCGGGTGCTGACCGTATCGCTGGCGGCCGCCGTGCTCTGGGCGGGTGCCGTCACCTGGTACCTCGTATTCCACGACGAGGCGCTGGCCCGCTTCATCTCGCAGCAGAGCGCGATGCAATACACCTACGAGGAGCGCATCGGTGCCCTCAGGCTCCAGCTCGACCGGGCGGCCATGGAGCGTGCCGCCGTGCGCACGACGGTCGAGGGCAGGATCAGCGACCTCGCCGACCGCCAGGCCGCCCTGGAGCGGCGCCAGTCGCTCCTGTCCAACCTCGCCGGCGAGTCCTCGGGTCTGCCGGCCGACCCCGTAGAGGCGGCGCCCCCCTCGCCGACCGGGGCGACGGCGCGGAACCCCGCAAAACCTTTCCCCACCCCCGACGCCCTCGAGCTGAGGATGCGCGAGGACGACGGCAGCGAGGGCCGGCGTTCCGCCCTGGAAAGCGGGCCGGCCCTGGCCAGTGTCGAGCAGCGCCTCGATCGCCTCGCGGCCCTGCAGTCGCGCGCCCTCGACCGCATCGCCGCGAGGGCCGGCAGCAATGCCCGTCGGATGAGGGGCGTCGTCGCCCGCCTCGGCCTCGATCCCTCGCGGTTCGGCCGTCAGGCCGGCGTCGGGCTCGGAGGTCCGTTCGTGCCGCTGGCCGCCGACCCGTTCGGCATCGCCCTGTCGGACGCGCAGCGCTCCCTGGCCGAGGAGGAGCAGTGGCGCCGCGCCACCGCCGCCCTCCCCTTGCGCCAGCCCTTGTCCGGCGCCTTCACGCCGTCCAGCACCTTCGGCCCGCGCCTCGACCCCTTCACTCGCGGTCTCGCCATGCACACGGGCATCGACATGAGGGCCGAATACGGCGAACCCGCCCGCGCCACGGCGGCGGGACGGGTGACGGCGGCGGATTACGCCGGCGGCTACGGCAACATGGTCGAGATCGACCACGGCAACGGGTTGGCGACCCGCTACGCTCATCTCTCGTCGCTGGCGGTGGTCATCGGGCAGACGGTCGCCGCCGGTGCGATCGTCGGGCGGGTCGGCTCCACCGGACGATCGACCGGCAACCATCTCCACTACGAGACACGGATCGACGGCGAGCCGGTCGATCCGCAGCGGTTCCTGCGCGCGGCAGCCGCTGCCGAGTCCTGGTCCGACGCCGGTCGTTGAAAGCCGTCGTACCGACGGCGCTCGAGATCGATCAGTCGATGTCCTCGACCTCGCCCGCCCCGCCATAGACCCGCTGGGCCAGGGACGCTTCCATGAACGGGTCGAGCGACCCGTCGAGGACGGCATCGGGATCGGTGGACTGGGTACCGGTGCGCAGGTCCTTCACCAGCTGGTAAGGCTGCAGCACATAGCTGCGGATCTGGTGACCCCAGCCGATGTCGGTCTTGGCCGCGTTCTCCGCGTTGGCCTTCTCTTCCCGCTTCTTCAGCTCGGCTTCGTACATGCGCGCGCGCAGCATGTTCCAGGCGGTGGCGCGGTTCTTGTGCTGCGAGCGTTCCTGCTGGCACGCCACCACGATCCCGGTGGGATTGTGGGTGATGCGCACGGCCGAATCGGTCGTGTTCACGTGCTGGCCGCCGGCGCCCGACGACCGATAGGTGTCGATGCGGCAGTCCGATTCCTTGATCTCGATGACGATGCGGTCGTCGATCAGTGGGTAGACCCGCACGCTGGCAAAGCTGGTGTGGCGGCGCGCGCTCGAATCGTAGGGCGAGATCCGCACGAGGCGGTGGACACCGGATTCGGTCTTGAGCCAGCCGTAGGCGTTGTGGCCCTTGACCAGGAGCGTGGCGCCCTTGATCCCGGCCTCGTCACCGTCCGACCATTCGACGATCTCGACCTTGTACTTCCGCCGCTCGGCCCAGCGCGCATACATGCGCTGGAGCATGTTGGCCCAGTCCTGGCTCTCGGTGCCGCCGGCGCCCGCGTGAACTTCGACGTAGGTGTCGAGCCCATCGGCCTCGCCCGAAAGCAGCGTCTCGATCTGGCGGCGCGCGGCCTCCGCCTCCACGGCGCGGACCCCGTTCTCGCCTTCCAGGATCGTGGCCTGGTCACCCTCCATCTCACCGAGTTCGATGAGTGTGGCGGCGTCTTCGAGGTCCT
This sequence comes from Methylobacterium sp. Leaf466, assembly GCF_001425565.1. Classification (NCBI taxonomy): domain Bacteria; kingdom Pseudomonadati; phylum Pseudomonadota; class Alphaproteobacteria; order Hyphomicrobiales; family Methylobacteriaceae; genus Methylobacterium; species Methylobacterium sp. Leaf466. Next base: position 167,113 of record NZ_LMRC01000012.1, read on the forward strand.
GCGACAGCTTCTTGATGGCGCTGACCGCCTCGTCGAGCTGGGTTCGGTCGCGCATCACCGCCTGTGCGGCCTCGGCGTCGTTCCAGAGGTCGGGATTTTCGGAGGCCGCGTTCAGCTCCGCCAGTCGTTTCTCGACGGTATCCCAGTCAAAGATGCCTCCTCAGCAGTCCGATCGACTGCTTGGCGGCATCCGAGAGTTGTTCGATCTCGGCGCGCATCAGGTGTTTCACACAGCGTTGGGCGGGGAGCGGTGTGATAGCGCCGCCCGGCGGGGGTGTAAACGCCGCCGCCGCTCGCATCGCCCGGATCGCAGCGCACGACGCGGTCCGCATCTCCCGCGGCCCTCGCACCCTCCCCTCCTTCGGGGCCTCGCACCGGGGCTGATCGGTCGTCGGCGAAGCGAAAGACCTGAATTCAGAATTTCTCCTCCGGTCGGTCCGATGCCCGATGCCTTCCTTCCGACGCGATTTCTTTGTGTAAAACAAGCGGTAAACCGGTCGTCGGCAGTAAACCATGTCGTCGGACACTATCGGGCGACGATCAATCGGCTTAACCCACGATGGCCCGATATCGTCGGGCGAACGGCTCGGCACGCTTCGCGGCGTGCCGCCGAGCGGAGCGAGGCCGAGGCCCGGCACGAGATGACCATGCCGTCGATCGATCTGGATCGAACCCATCCGTTCGCGGAGGCCATGCGTGCGTCGAGCATCGCCATGGTGATGACGGACCCGACTCTGCCCGATCACCCCATCGTCTTCGCCAACGACGCCTTCCTGCGCCTGACCGGCTACTCCCTCCTGGAGGTGATGGGTCGCAACTGCCGTTTTCTCCAGGGACCGGACAGCGACGCCGCCGCCATCGCCGACATCCGCCGCGCGATCGCGGCGGGAGTGGATCTCACGGTCGAGCTCGTCAACTATCGCAAGGACGGGTCGGCCTTCCACAATGCCCTGTCCCTGAGCCCGGTTCGCGGAAAGTCCGGCGAGGTCCGGTACTTCTTCGCCACCCAGGTCGACGTGACCGACCAGCACCGGCAGACCGACGAACTGCGCCACGCCAATCTCGCCTTGGCCGCCGCCCTCGAGACCGCGACGACACTGGTCCACGAGATCGACCATCGCGTGAAGAACAATCTGCAGATGGTCTCCGCGATGATCCTGCTGCAGAGTCTCGATCGCTCTGACCTGCGCCTTCGCGACAGCCTGCTGGACACCCTCTCGCGCGTCGAGGCCCTGAGCACCGTCCATCACCGGCTGCACCGGTCGGGCGACGTCTCCCGGTTCGACGTGGCCGACTACGTCCGCGATCTGCTCGACGACCTCGTCGGGGCGACCGGCCGCACCGACATCCGCGTCCGGCTCGACCTGATGCCGGTGCTCGTTCAGGCCGGCAAGTCCGCTGCCCTGGCGTTGCTCTTCAACGAGCTCTTCACCAATGCCCTCAAGCACGCGTTTCCCCCCGGCACGCCGGGGACGCTGGCGGTGAGCATCGCGCGCGAGGCGACCTGCATCGTCGCGGTGATCGAGGACGACGGGGTCGGCGTCTCGCCCACCGCGACGCGGCTGAGCACGTTCGGCCAGTCGCTCATCCAGACGCTCTCGCGCCAGCTCGGCGCAGAGACGACCATCGGCCCGATGAGCCCGTCCGGCACCAGGGTCCGGATCGAGCTGCCCCTGGCTATCGTCGCCGCACCGGTCTGACGGCGCTGCAGAGCCGGTGGAGCGTCAGCGGCTCCGTTCGGGCCGGAGGGCCGGCGCCAGGATGAAGTCGTTGGTCCGCCTGCCGGTGCGCAGCGGGCCCTCGTGAAGGCCGTCGCTGTAGTAGTCGACGCCCGACAGGCCGAACCCGCTTCCGTTCATGACGGTGGGGACGGGGACCGCGCGCACGGCACGCAGATCCTGCCGTTCGGGTCCGACGATGGGCTGGCCGGTATCGCGGTCGACCCGCAACACGACCGGACCGTAGGCGCCGAGCGCACGACCCTGCTGCGCTTCGGCCGAACCGACCGCGAACGGAATCGAACAGGCCAGCATCGCGCCCAACGTCCACGCTGACGCTTGCAGTCCGTGCGGGCGTGACGCGCAGAAAGCAGTCTTCGGAAAGCGTGTCATCGGCAATGTCATCGGCAATATCCTGGGCGGTGGTCGGCGTTCCGCGAGACGACGAGTTCAATGGCGGTCGGTTGCGGGAAGCCTATCACATGCGGTCCTCGCACGGCGCTGATTCCCCGCTCGGCCGAGTGGTCGGGCCTAGCCGCGTGATCGGATCTGGCATTGGCGTCAATCGAGGCAATCGCTGCCGAACGAAACGGCGAATGCCGCGTTGATAGGCCAGCAACCCATCACAAACTTGGAAATCTCATCATGATTCGCAGCACGAGTCTCGCCGTCGCCACCGTCCTCGTCGGCCTCTCCGGCGCCGCCTTTGCGCAGAGCGGCCCGGCCACCCATGACAGCGTCGGTACCAACGCGGCCGGTTCGAAGTCGGGCGTCGTCGGAAAGGGCGACAGCATGGAGGCCGCGCCCTCGACCACCGGGACCGCCGTGGCGCCGGGCGCGCGTATGGCGCCGGGCAGCAACGGGATGGTCACCGGCGACCCGACCGTAGCGCCCAAGCCCTCGAACCCGACGCCCGCTCGCTAAACCACTACGTCGATCGTCGTCGAGGAGGAGGTCGGACCGTTGGTCCGGCCTCTTTTTTCATGGCTAATCCATCAGCCCTTGGTGCGAAGAACGACCTGCGGTTGCCGCTCGACCGGTTCGCAGGTGCTCGACATCGCGTTCAGGACGAGGGGCCGCGTGTCGCAGACATAGGCGACACCGGGTGCCGGAGCCGGGACGGGATCGCGGGCGACGATCGGATTGGGCGCACACGCGCCCGCCGATGCGGCCAGCAGCAGTGAAACGGTCAGGTTCAGTCGACGCATACCATCCTCGGATCACCCGCCGTTCGGCATCGCAGGACCCTGCATCCGCCCTCCCTCCCATGACAAGCATGTGCGCCACCCGCGCATGGTCGGCATCGTCGTTTGCGCAGACGTGTCGCCTGCCGGCAACAAGGTTGTCGGCAGGGCGAAAAACGATGCGCTCCCGGGTCGGGCGGTCGGCGTGCTCACCCGGCCTTGGCCATGGGGACGACGTTGTGCAGCGTCCGGTCGGCGTTCTCGAAGAACCGCCGGATGTTGCGCGCCGCCTGCCGGATACGCTGCTCGTTCTCCACCAGCGCGATGCGCACGAAGGCGTCGCCGTGCTCGCCGAAGCCGATGCCGGGAGCCACCGCCACATCCGACTTCTCCAAAAGCAGCTTGGAGAACTCGAGGCTGCCGAGGTCCTTGAACTTGTCGGGGATCGGCACCCAGGCGAACATCGACGCCGATGGGCTCGGGATCTTCCAGCCGGTCTTGTCGAAGGACTCGATCAGGGCATCGCGGCGCTTCTTGTAGATCGAGCGCATCTCGACGATGCAATCCTCCGGGCCGTTGAGGGCAGCGGTGGCCGCCACCTGGATCGGCGTGAAGGCGCCGTAGTCGAGGTAGGATTTCACGCGGGTGAGCGCGGCGAGCAGCCGTTCGTTGCCGACCGCAAAGCCCATGCGCCAGCCGGCCATGGAGAAGGTCTTCGAGAGCGAGGTGAACTCCACGGTGCAATCCATGGCGCCGGGCACCTGCAGCACCGAAGGCGGCGGCTCGCCCTCGAAATAGACCTCGGCATAGGCGAGGTCGGACAGGATGATGATCTCGTGGCGCTTGGCGAAGGCGACGAGGTCCCGGTAGAAATCGAGGGAGGCGACGTAGGCCGTCGGGTTCGAAGGGTAGCAGACCACGATCGCCACGGGCTTGGGAATCGAGTGCTGCATCGCCTTTTCGACCGCCGGGAAGAAGGCCGGTGTCGGCTCGGCCGGGACGGAGCGGATGACGCCGCCGGCCATCAGGAAGCCGAAGGCGTGGATCGGGTAGCTCGGGTTGGGCACCAGCACCACGTCGCCCGGCGCGGTGATCGCCTGCGCCATGTTGGCGAAACCTTCCTTCGAGCCGAGCGTGGCCACCACCTGCGTGTCAGGGTTCAGGCCGACCCCGAAGCGGCGCTGGTAATAGTTCGCCTGCGCCCGGCGCAGGCCGGCGATGCCCTTCGACGAGGAGTAGCGGTCGGTGCGCGGCCGACCGGCGGTTTCCACCAGCTTGGCGATGACGTGCTTGGGCGCGTCGAGGTCCGGGTTGCCCATGCCGAGGTCGATGATGTCGGCGCCGTTGGCGCGGGCCTGGGCCTTGATCCGGTTCACCTGCTCGAACACGTAGGGCGGCAGGCGCTTGATGCGGTGGAAGTCGGTCATGGCCTTCACGGTGTCCATCGGAACGGGCAAGCCCGTCCATGCTGATCTGTCATCGCTTTGACATCGACGGGAGTCTAGCACCACGCGGCCCAAACGCCGACCCGGAATCTCTAGGCGGGTTTCGCAAAAGCGGTCACCGGCCTTGCGTCGAAAACCTGCGACAGACCAACGACCTGAGCAGGGTGAAGCGTTGGCCTGCCGACGCGACCCTGTCTAGGGCGTCGCGCTGGCGGGCTTGGTGGCGCGCGCCGCGCTCTCGGCGGCCCGGCCCTTGGCTTCGTTGGCGCCGCGCGCGCCTTCGAGTTCGGCCGCCAGCGCCTTGGCGCCTTCGCTGGAGCGGGCGCGGATCGGTCGCGCCGGTGCCGAGACGCCCACCGGTAGGAACGTCTCGTCGGTCTTGCGCGAGCCGGCCACGAATTCCGGCGCCGCGACGGGCTTGGCGGCAGGCGCCATGTAGGCCTGGCGCAGCGGGCTGACGTCGCCCGAACAGCCGGTGACCGCCATAGCCAGGACGACGAGGGCGGGGACGGCGAGCCGGAGCATGTCGGTCCTGCGCGAGAAAGCGGTGCGAATCCCGTAGCGTCCCGTCGCACTCGCGCGTTAATTTGGCGGAAACGAGGCTAGCCCCACCGCATCGGACCCGGCACGGTGGCAGGCGACAAGGCCGACACTCAGGGAGACTCGCACGCGTGAGCATCGACAGCACCACGCCGCGGCCCGATATCGAGGCCCTGTCCCGCAACGCCAGTCAGTTCATGGAGGAGTTCGGACGCGCCGCCGCCCTCTACATGGCGCCGAAGGTGGCGCAGCCGGGCGCCCTCGCCGTTCCCGAGCCGATCGAGCCCCCGGAAGAGGTCAACGACGTGGTCCGCACCCTCGGCACGGTGGCCGAGAGCTGGATGGTCGATCCTCAGAAGGCGATGCAGGCGCAGGCCAAGCTGAGCGAGGCCTTCATCGCCCTGTGGGGCTCGACCTGGCATCGGCTCCAGGGCGAGGCGGTGCCGCCGGTGGCCGAACCCGAGCCCAAGGACACCCGGTTCAAGCACGCCGACTGGTCGGCCAACCCGGTCTTCGACTTCATCAAGCAGAGCTACCTGATCACCTCGCGCTGGGCCGAGGAGCTCGTGGTCGAAGCCGACGGCATCGACGACCACACACGGCACAAGGCGCAGTTCTACCTGCGCCAGATCGCGGGTGCCCTGTCGCCGTCGAACTTCGTGATGACCAATCCCGAGCTCATCCGCCACACCCTGGAGGAGAACGGCGCCAACCTCGTGCGCGGCATGAAGATGCTCGCCGAGGACATCGAGGCGGGCAAGGGGCAGTTGCGGGTGCGCCAGACCGACCCCTCCAACTTCGAGGTCGGCGTCAACATGGCGGTGACGCCGGGCGAGGTGGTGTTCCGCAATGATCTGATCGAGCTGATCCAGTACGCGCCCACCACCGAGACGGTGCTCAAGCGCCCGTTCCTGATCGTGCCGCCGTGGATCAACAAGTTCTACATCCTCGATCTCAACCCGCAGAAGAGCCTGATCCGCTGGATGGTCTCGCAGGGCCTGACCGTGTTCTGCATCTCCTGGGTCAATCCGGACGAGCGTCATGCCGGCAAGGACTTCGAGAGCTACATGCGCGAGGGTATCGAGGCGGCCATCGACGCCATCGGGGTCGCCACCGGCGAGACGGAGGTCGCCGCGGCCGGCTACTGCGTCGGCGGCACCCTGCTGGCGGTGACCCTGGCGATGCAGGCGGCCACCGGCAACAAGCGCATCAAGAGCGCCACCTTCCTCACGACGCAGGTAGATTTCACCCACGCCGGCGATCTCAAGGTGTTCGCCGACGAGGGGCAGATCAGCGCCATCGAAGCCAAGATGAAGAAACGCGGCTACCTCGAGGGGTCGGGCATGGCCGCCGCGTTCAACATGCTGCGGCCCAACGATCTCATCTGGTCCTACGTCGTCAACAACTACGTCAAGGGCAAGAAGCCGCTACCCTTCGACCTGCTCTACTGGAACGCCGACGCGACCCGAATGCCGGCGGCCAACCACTCGTTCTACCTGCGCAACTGCTACCTGGAGAACACCCTCGCGCGGGGCAAGATGACCATCGGCAACATCCGCCTCGACCTGAAGAAGGTGAAGGTGCCGGTCTTCAACCTCGCCACCCGCGAGGACCACATCGCCCCGGCTCTGTCGGTGTTCGAGGGCTCGTCGAAATTCGGCGGCAAGGTCGACCTCGTGGTGGCCGGGTCCGGCCACATCGCCGGCGTCGTCAACCCGCCTGACAAGCCGAAATACGGCTTCTGGACCGGAGGGCCGGCCAAGGGCCGTTTCGAGGATTGGCTGGCCGCCGCCACCGAGACCAAGGGATCGTGGTGGCCCTACTGGTTCTCCTGGCTGGAGCATCAGGCGCCCGCCCGCGTTCCGGCGCGCGTCCCGGGTGCGGCCGGCCTTCCCTCGCTCGGACCCGCACCAGGCACCTACGTCCGTATGAAGGCGTGACGTCGCAGCCTGCCGCCGGCGCCGGGCCGCGGAATTCCTCCGCGGCCGGTGCCGATTTCAGGCCTTGCTCAGTACTTGCGGACGATCGGAGCCACCGGACGCACCGGCTCGCCGAAGACGTAGCGGAAGCCCACGGACACGATGTCGGCGCTGCCGCGGGTGTCGGCGGCGAACGCGATGCTCTGGCCGGTGAGCAGGCGCTCGTTGTAGTCGCGCCCGGCGCCCGCCAGGATCTTGCTGTCGCCGACCAGGAACAGGTGGGAATAGGCCAGCAGCAGGGTGAGCTTCTCGTTCCAGCGGTAGCTCGCACCCAGCGAGACGTTGAAGCGGTCGCTGTCGGGAAGCCGCACGGAGCGGTTCTCGAAATCGATCGGCGAGATCTCGTAGGCGACGCCGCCGCGCACGGTCAGGTTCGGCGACCAGTCGTATTCGGCGCCGACCGAATAGGTGAAGCCGTCCTTGTAGTTGAGCGGCAGCGACGAGATGGTCAGGCCCGAGCTGCGCTGGACGATGCCGATGTCGCCGGCCCTCGACCAGTTGTCCCACTCGAAGCCGAAGCTGACGCGGGTGACCGGGTTGATCGCCTGCGTCAGGCCCACCGTGACCTTCTCGGGGGTGTTGAAGTTGGCCCTGACCTGACCGGCCCGGCCGGCGAGGGCCACCAGCGGCACGCCGACGGCACCCTCGATCTCATGGTGCACCGACGAGCGGTAGCCGACGCCCAGCGTGGTGCCGGTGGGGGCCGTGATCAGCGCGCCGGCCGTGAAGCCCACACCCCAGGAATCGCCCTTGAGCGACGTGCTGGGCAGGGCGACGGTGGGGACGTTGAAGGGAGGTCCCGCGAGCACGCCGGTGGCTTGACGCAAGGTCAGGCGGAAATACTCGATGTTCGGCCCGGCGGCGACGGACAACCACTCGTTGACCTTGTAGCCGATGACCGGATTGAAGGAGAGGGAGAAGATCCGGTTGGAGCGCCCGTAGACTTCGCCGGCCCAGGTGTTGCGCGGCTTGGTCACGAGGCCGAACGGCGCCCCGGTCTGGAGCCCGAGCCAGATCCGATCGTTGAGCTGATACGACGTCGCGCCGGCCGGTACGATGGCGCCCTGGCCGATGTCGCCGCTGCCGCCGAGGCCGGCGAAGGCCGGGCTGGTGCCGGCCTGGGGCGTGATCCGCGCCGAGAGGTTGATGAAGCTGAGGTTCTGCTCCTTCACGAAGCCCGGCGCCATCGTCACCGTGGCGGGGTTCCAGAACATGGAGGAGACGCCGCCCGAGCCCGAGGCCGCGCCCGCGAAGGCCAACCCCTGCGCTTGTGCACTCTGCTCGCGGATCGCGAAGGCGCCGGCCTGCGCCTCGCCCCAGCCCGCCGTGAGGGCCGTCGCCGACAGGCCCGCGATGGCCAGTCCCCGAAGATGTCCGATCATGACCCGTTCCCCAGCCTTGGCTCTTGTGTCTGGCGTTCGCGTGCCCGAGCCAAACCCCCGCGCCGCCGCCTTGGGAACATGATTGCCGCGCCTCCCGTGACTTCGCAATCCCTCCGTTCGTCTTGAAAAAAATCGATATTTGTTTCGGTTATAGAGATGAGATATCGCTTTTCATCGTAGCGAGTCATCTTTCTCGGATATCGAAACCGTGAGTCGAGAATTGGTTCACATCTAAACATTCTGCAGGATGATGCAGGTGCCGGACAAAAACGCGCAGGTGATGTCCGGTTGAGCGGGGCCCGTGTGGTTCGTGCAACAGGTTCGGTCGCATCGTCGGCGTTTCGGCCTTGCCCTCGGGCGGAGAGGCCCAATTTCCCTAATCGACCGTTAACGAGAGGCGAAAAAGATGAAGCTGGTCCGCCATGGAGCGAGGGGCGACGAGAGGCCCGGTCTGATCGATGCCGACGGCACGATTCGCGACCTGTCGGGGATCGTGCGGGATATTGCCGGCCGCCACCTGTCCCGGAGTAGCCTCGAGCGCATCCGCGCCATCGACCCGGCGAGCCTGCCGCCGGTCGACGCCGGTACCCGGCTCGGCCCCTGCGTCGGCGGGACCCGCAACTTCGTCGCGATCGGCCTGAACTACGCCGACCATGCGGCCGAGACCGGCGCGGCGATCCCCTCCGAGCCGATCGTGTTCAACAAGGCACCGTCCTGCATCTGCGGGCCGAACGACGACCTCATCCTTCCCAAGGGTTCGGCCAAGACCGATTGGGAGGTGGAACTCGCCGTGGTGATCGGCTCGACGGCCTCCTACGTCCACGCCAACGAGGCGCTCGATTACGTGGCCGGCGTCTGCATCTGCAACGACGTCTCGGAGCGCGAATTCCAGATGGAGCGCGGCGGCACCTGGACCAAGGGTAAGGGCTGCCCGACCTTCGGTCCCCTCGGGCCCTGGCTCGTCACCCTCGACGAGGTGCCGGCCCTCGACGACCTCGCGATGCATCTCGACGTCAACGGCGAGCGCATGCAGACCGGCTCCACCGCGACGATGATCTTCGGGGTGGCGCAGATCGTCGCCTACCTGTCCCATTTCATGATCCTGGAGCCCGGCGACGTCGTCACCACCGGTACGCCGCCCGGCGTCGGCCTCGCCCGGAAGCCGCCGCGCTACCTGAAGAGCGGCGACGTGGTCAGCCTCGGCATCGCGGGGCTCGGGCGGCAACGCCAGACGGTGGTCGCCTTCGACGACTGGACGGCCAAGGTCGCCGCGGGCGAGCCGACGAACTGAGTCGGCTCGCAGTCGGGCTCGGGCGACTGCGCCCTCGGCTTGATTTTCCGGCCGGGATTGGCCTCTTAGGCGGATGACCGAGACCGCCTCCGCCTCCGCCCCGTCCCACGCATCCCCGGCGATCCGGCACGACTGGACCGTCGCGGAGATCCAGGCGATCCACGACCTGCCGCTGCTCGATCTCGTGTATCGGGCGGCCGAGGTCCACCGGGCGCACAACGATCCCGCCGACATCCAGCGGGCGAGCCTCCTGTCGATCAAGACGGGCGGTTGCCCGGAGGACTGCGCCTATTGTCCGCAATCGGCCCACCACAAGGACGCCGGGCAGGTGCGCGAACGCCTGATGCCGGTGGATACGGTGCTGCGCGAGGCCGCCGCCGCCAAGGCTTCGGGCGCCCACCGCTTCTGCATGGGGGCGGCGTGGCGCCAGCCCAAGGACGGGCCGGAGTTCGATGCCGTCCTCGCCATGGTGCGGGGGGTCCGCGCCATGGGCATGGAGGCCTGCGTGACGCTGGGGATGCTCACGGCCTCGCAGGCGGGGCGCCTGGCCGAGGCCGGCCTCACCTCCTACAACCACAACCTCGACACCGGCCCGGACTTCTACGGCGACATCATCTCGACGCGGACCTACGAGGACCGGCTGACGACGCTGGAGAACGTGCGCGAGGCCGGCATCGGCGTCTGCTGCGGCGGCATCGTCGGCATGGGCGAGGCGATCAGCGACCGGGCCGGGATGCTCCAGGTCCTCGCCAACCACGCGCCGCATCCCGAGAGCGTGCCGATCAACGCCCTCGTCGCCGTGCCCGGCACCCCCCTCGAGGACCGCCCGCCCGTCGATCCCCTCGACATCGTGCGGATGTGCGCCACGGCGCGGATCGTGATGCCGCGCGCGCGCGTGCGCTTGAGCGCCGGCCGGAAGGAACTGACCCGCGAGGCCCAGATCCTGTGCTTCCTTGCCGGCGCCAATTCGATCTTCTACGGCGAGCGGCTCCTGACCACCGCCAACAACGAAACCGACGCCGACGCCGAACTCCTGCGCGACATCGGGATCATCGTCCCCGGCCTCGCACTGGCGGCCGAATAGGCATCGACGACCGGTCTGCCGTTCGGCGCGCTCAGGCTGGTTAACAATCAGCGTCGCCGGCCGTTCTCCAAGCCGCGACGTCATCGCGTGGCCGCCTGACACGGTCCTGCGCGCGGCATCGTTCGACCACCCTCACGCGACCTTCGCGTCACCCTCGCCCGAGGCATAGCTGTCGGGAATGACGATCCGGAAGCAGGCGCCGGTGGTACCTTCGTCGAGGCCGAGGGTCGCTCCGTTGAGATGGACCAGCTCCGAGGCGATGGCGAGGCCGAGCCCGCTGCCGCCGGCCCGCATCGACCCCTGGAAGGGCGCGAACAAGGTCGCCCGCGCGCTCTCGGGCAGACCGGGGCCGTTGTCGGCGATCAGGATGACCACGCGCCCGCCGTCGCGGCGCGCGGTCACAGTGACGAGGGGGGACACCTCCTGGGTTCCCGCCGCATCGAGGGCCTGGACCGCGTTGCGCACGATGTTGATCAGCGCGCGCGAGAACTGCTCGGGGTCGACGAAGACCGTGAGCCCGGCCTCCGCCCGCGTCCGGATCGCGATCCGGGAATCGTGGCTCAGCCCGGCCAGATCCTCCATCTCGCTGAGGATCGGGGCGAGCAGGACATGGCGCCGCTGCGGGAACGGCTCGGTGGCGCGGCCGTAGGCCAGCGTCGCCTCGCAGAACCGGATCGCCCGATCGAGGGTCGCGATCAGGCGGGGAGCGACACGCTGGACCACCGGATCGGCGACTCCTTCGAGGCGGTCGCCGAGGAGCTGCGCGGTCGTCAGCAGGTTCCTGAGCTCGTGGTTGATCTTGCTCACCGACAGCCCGAGCCCGGCCAGGCGCCGCCGTTCCCGCAATTCGCCCGCCAGGGCCCCCTGCATCTGCGCCAGGGCGATCTCCGCCCGGCCGATCTCGTCCTTGCGCCGGGACGGGACGATGTTGCGGCCGATGCCTTCGGGGTCGCTGGCGAAGGCGCCGACGTTGGCCATCAGCCGGCGGACCGGACGCGAGACACGGCGGCTCACCACAAGGGAGACGAGACCTGCGATCGCCAGCGCCGACAGCAGGGCCGCGACCACAAGCTGGATCGCCACGTCGATCATCGAAGCCCGCATCTCCGTTTCGTCGACCAGGACCTCGACGCGAGGAAGCTGGGCGCGCGGGGCCGGACGGTCGTCGACGGCGGACGTGTGACGCGCGCTCCCGTGACCGACGACCCAAAGCGTCCGCATCGACCCGTCGAAGACGAGCGTTCCGGCCGCGGCCGTCGCGGCGGCAACCCCTTCGACGCCGATGTGGAGCTTGCGGCTGCCGGCGTCCGCTTCGGCAACGCTGCCGATGAGACGCCGGACGCCGACGGTCTCGACGGCGATGGCCCTGGCCCCGAGGGTGTCGAGCAGCAGCCGGATCCTGTCCTCCTGTGGACTCCCGACGGGCGCGAACTCGACGGCGATGGCCGCGATCGTCGCCGCATTGAGGCGTTCCGACAGCCAGTCACGACGAACCTGGACGATCACTGCGATCGCCACGAGAAGTCCGATGGTAAAAACCAAGACGAAGACGGCGACGAACAGCCGGCCCGACAAGTCGAACCACCTCTCCGCACGGGCGCCGACTTCCCGACGGTCGGGTTGCGCGGGCGAGGGATCTGTCTTGGCGACGTCGATGGCTGCAGTCATGTCCATACCGGTCGTTATCGCTTCGTGCCATCGTGTCGCGAACCGACCGTCGACCCCATTCGACGGCACAGGGATAACGATAGCTTGTCGAGGGGCCAAGTCCGGCAAAATAGTCTTATACACGATCGACCGCATGCGCGGTCGTCATGCTCTGACCGTCAGGATACCATCATCGCACGACGTTGACGAAGGTTCACCGCGAGATGGGATTCTCGCCGCATGGCCCGCCCCCCCATGCGGTCGTGATCAGGCGCCGCGTCGCCGTTGGCGCCGGTCGAACCAACGCTTGAGCGCCACCGAACCGAGCGCCAGGGCCGCCAGCGCGACGAGCCCCGCCACCGTTTTCGGCGTCGCGAACGCCCCGAACGACAGCGTGGCGTCGCAATCGAGGCCGGAAGCGGCCAAGCACGCCGCCCTGGCCGCTTCGTGGGTGGCCACGATATCCTCGATGGCCGCTCCCGCCGCCGCATAGACGAAGGCCCCGGGGGTCAGGCCCACTACGGTCGCGAGAACGAAGGTCGAGAGCCGCACCCCGAAGGCGGCCGGGGCGAGATTGGTGAGCCAGAACGGGAAGACCGGCAGGAGCCTCAGCACGACGACGTAGCCGAAGGCGTCCCGCCGGAAGCCGTCGGCGAGGGCCGCGAGCCGGGGCCCGGCCCTGCGGGCGAGGAGGTCGGCGGCCGCCCAGCGCCCGATCGAGAACACGATGGCCGCCCCCGTCGAGGCCGCGGCGACGGCGAGGCAGGCGCCGGCGGTCATGCCGAACAGGAAGCCGCAGATCATCGTCAGGAACAGGGAGGCCGGCACCGAGACGACGACGCAACCCACGTAGACGAGCCAGGCCGTTGCCATCGCGCGGGCCGGGTTCTCGGCGACCGCCGCCGACAGCCAAGCCCGGGACGCGAGGAGTTGGTCGAGGTCGACGAAACGGGAAGCCCCGGACACGAGTACGCCGACGGAGGCCGCCACCAGAAGTGCGAAGGGCAGCCAGCGCAGGGCGGCCCCTCCACGCCAGCGCAGGTCGCCGCCGCTCCTCATGCGCACTCCTGGGTCGCCGCGCCCGGTCAGACCGGCTTGCGCATCCTCAGGATCTTGAAGAAACCGCCCGGGAAGGTCGGGGCGACCCCGATGAACTCGACGCCGTTCCTGCGCGCCCAGGCCTCGATCCGGGTCGACTTGAAGTCGGAGGACCAGCCGATCTTGGTGCAGAGCGGCGCCACGATCTCCTCGACCTTGGCCATGGGGCCGTCGCTCTGGCCGAAGTGGTTGGCGAGCACGATCTCGCCGCCAGGCCGCACCACGCGCAGGAACTCCGAGAGCGCCCCCTCCGGGTCCGGCACCAGGGTGATCAGGAACTGCGCCACGACCGCATCGAAGCTGCCGTCGGCATAACCGAGGCGGCACACGTCCATGACCTGCAGGCCGCGCACATGCGAGAGCCCGCGACGCAGGACCTTGCGGCGCGCCCGCTTGAGCATGTCCTCGGACAGGTCGACCCCGCACACGAAGCTGCCGGGCGGGTAGTAGCCGAGCGACAAGCCGGTCCCGACGCCGGCCTCGAGGATGCGCGGGCCGCAGGCGACCGCCGCCTGGACCGCGTCGCGGGCGGCCGGCTCGGTCAGCTTGTCGTAGACCACGTCGTAGACCGGCGCCCACCGCGCGTAGGCCTTGCGCATCAGCGCGGTGCTCGGACCGGCCTGCGGCTCGCTCAGCATGTCGACCTCGTATCTGGGGAGTCGGGGAAGGAGTTCAGGCGGCGCGGGCGGTTCCCGCCTGCAGGGCGTCGATCCGCCGGATGGTGCCGCCGCCCAAGACGCGAGCCCGCGGCCCGTCGTCGGCGTAGAGGACGCAGGCCTGGCCCGGCGAGACCCCGTCCTCGGGCAGCCCGAGCACGACATCGGCCTCACCCGTCGCGGGCCTGTAGCTCAGGGTCGCCGGCCGGGGCTCGCGGGTCGAGCGCACACGGACCGCCACCGGCATGTCGGTGATGCCGGCGGCCGGCATCGGTCCGAGCCAATTCACGTCGGTCAGGCGCATGCGGCTGGTGGCCAGCGCCGCCCGGGGGCCGACCACGACCCGGGCCGAGTCGGGCTCCAGGCGGATCACGTAGAGCGGCTCGCCCAGCGCCAGGCGCAGACCGCGCCGCTGGCCGACGGTGTAATGAATGATGCCCTCGTGCCGCCCCAGCACCCGGCCGTCGAGGTCGACCACGTCGCCGGGCCTGGCCGCGTCGGGGCGCAGCTTGGCGATCACGTCGGCATAGCGGCCCTGCGGCACGAAGCAGATGTCTTGGCTGTCGGCCTTGTCCGATACCGACAGGCCGAATTCGCGCGCCAGGCGGCGGGTCTCGTCCTTGGGCAACTCGCCGAGGGGAAAGCGCAGGAAGTCGAGCTGCTCCGGGGTGGTGGCATAGAGGAAGTAGCTCTGGTCGCGCGCCGGATCGAGGGCGCGGTACAGCGCCCGTTCGGGCGCGCCCGGGGCGATCGGCCGGCTCGCCACGTAATGGCCGGTGGCCAGGGCATCCGCGTCGAGGCTGCGGGCGAGGCCCAGCAGGTCGCGAAACTTCACGGACCGATTGCACTCGACGCAAGGGATCGGAGTCTCGCCGGCGAGGTAGCTCTCGGCGAAGCGATCGATCACCGCCTCGCGGAACTTGTCCTCGTAGTCGAGGACGTAATGCGGAATGTCGAGGGATTCCGCGACGCGGCGGGCGTCGTCGATGTCCTGGCCGGCGCAGCAGGCGCCCTTGCGATGGGTCGCGGCGCCGTGGTCGTAGAGCTGGAGCGTGACGCCGACGACATCGTAGCCCTCGCGCTTGAGCAACCCGGCCACGACAGAGGAGTCGACGCCGCCGGACATGGCGACGACGACCCGCGTCTCGTGCGGAGCCTTGGGAAGGTCGAGGGAATTCATCGTGTCGCGGCTTGCCGGTGCCCGGAAGGGGAACGGACCCGTTCGCCCGCTCCCTTCCTATAGCGATCCCGCCCCGCAAGTTCCAGGGATGGCGGCGGTTTCGCCGCCGCATCCGTCATGGCGGCCCGGTCGGCACCGTGAGGTCGGCAGATCCTGCCGATCCGCGGCAGATTCGGCAGGGTCCGGCTGCGTACGCCGAGCCGGCGTTTCCGAAAAACCGTTGTTTTCGAGCGGCTTGAATGGCCGTCTATCTGGCTCGGCCCTTGCCATACCTCTTGCCGAGGTCGGGCGAGACGGATGACGATGCGGATCAACGAGACGGATGCACGGACGCCACAACCCTCGCGGACCCCCGCGCGGTCGAATGCTGCCGGCCAGGCCACCGTCGTCGAACGCTTCACCCTCGCCGGGGCCGACGCTGCGAACGACGCGACGGCCCCCCGGCAGGCATCGCGGGCGGCCGAAGCGCGCGCCCGCCCCCCCGCGTCGACCGAGATCCCCGCGACGGCGGCCAGGACGGCCGATGCCGGCGCAGTTCCGTCACGAGCGGCGCTCGACGGGAGGCGCCGCGCCTCCGGCACCGAGCCGGTCGGGCCCGGTCTCGTGGTCCATGAACGCAGACCGGGCCCGATCGCGAGGCCGCCCGTCCGGGACACCGATCCCGCTGCGGCTTCGGCGAGATCCGATGCGGCGGCCTCGGCGAGTTCGCCTCGTGCCGGTCCGCCGCCGGTGCCCGGCTCGACCGGGGCTCCCGCGTCCGGCCAGGCCCCCGTCTCGACGGTCTCGGGCGAAGGCAAAGACATCGCCGCCGCCGACGAGGACGAGGATAAGGACGAGGCTTCGGCCGAGGCGCCGCCGACGACCCCGGCGCTGCCATCGTTCTTCTTTCCAACGCCGACGTCCGGCGTTCGGATGCCGGCCGGGGAGCCGGATCCAGAGCAGGGCGACGCCTGGTCGGCCGCGGACGGAGAGGCCGAACGCGAGCACGACGAAGCGACGTCCGGCGAGGCGGCTTCGCCCGACGCGAGCGCGCACGCTCCCCTCCTCCTCGCCGGACCCGAAGTCCCGGCCGCTTCGCAGGGCGACGCCCCCGCCCCCATCGCTGCCGGGCGGTCCGCCGCAGGCGCCGGGACGGCCGAGGGCCACGCCCCAGCGTCGGACGCTGCCGGCCCGGCCGTGCCATCCACCGATCCGGCCGACGCGAGCTCCGCCGTTCCGACAGCCGCCGCGTCGTTCGCCGCGGAACTGGGTTCTGCGGCGCCGCGAGAGGAGGTCGCGGGCACGCCGGCGTATGGTGCACCGGTGGCGGGCGTGGCCGCCGCGGGCGTCGCCGCAGCCCCGGGCGGTCCGGCCTCGACCCCATCGGCCGCCACCCCGCACCAGGGCCCGCCGGTTCCGATCGGCGCCGTGCCGATGACGATCGGCCTGCGCTCGCTGTCGGGATCGAGCCAGTTCCAGATTCGCCTCGACCCGATCGACCTCGGGCGTATCGACGTGACGCTCGCCATCGACAAGGACACCGGCACGGTGACGACCCGCGTGGTGGTGGACCGCCCCGAGACCCTGGCCCTGCTCCAGCGTGACGCGGGCAACCTGCAGCAGGCCCTGTCCCAGGCCGGGCTCGACGCCGGCTCCGGCATCGACCTGTCCCTGCGCGGCGACGGCGGTCCCGGGGGGCAGGGATCCGGCGACCCGCGGTCGGAGTCCCGGCCCGGCGAGGCCCGCACCCGGCCGGCCGGCGCGGACGCAGCCGCCCAACCCCTTCCCGACTACGCCGCCCCGCGCATGCTGCGCGGGATCGCCGGCATCGACATCCGGATCTGAAGGATCGCCATCATGACCGCCAGCATCAGTTCGCTCGCCAGTACCAACACCGCAGCCCTGACCGGGGTCGCGGCCGACAAGCAGGAGATCGCGGGCAACTTTCAACAGTTCCTCACGCTGCTCACGACCCAGCTGAAGAACCAGAACCCGCTCGATCCCCTGGATACCAACCAGTTCACGCAGCAGCTGGTGCAATATGCCGGCGTCGAGCAGCAGCTCAAATCCAACGACCGCCTCGACTCGATCCTGTCGAACGCCAAGTCGTCGAGCGCGGCCTCGGCCACCGGCTTTATCGGACAGACGGTCACCGCCGACGGCCGGACCGCGCAGCTCAAGGACGGGGCGGCGAACTGGAGCCTCACGCCGGCACGTGCGGCCAAGCAGGCCACCATCACGATCAGCGACGCCAAGGGAAACGTGGTGGCGACGCAGACGAAGGCGCTCACCGCCGGTGCCCAGACCTTCGCCTGGGACGGCCGCACCTCGTCGGGTTTCAGCTCGGCCAACGGCACCTATTCGATCAAGGTCGACGCCGTCGACGCCACCGGCGCCAAAGTTTCGGTGGATACCCAGCTCACCGGAAAGGTCGATGCGATCGACCTCACGGGCACCGAACCGGTGCTGCTCGTGGGGGCCTCGCGCCTGCCCGTTTCGAGCGTCCGGAACATCGGCGCAGGGTTATCCACATGACACGGTCAACGTCGGTTCAGATGCGATCGATCCGTTTCAAGATATTTTAAGTGGGCGCGCCTAACCTCAGGGCTCGACAGGTCAGTCGAGTTGTAGAGCGTATCATGACCGAACCGCACCGCCCGAGAGTGAAGTACGTCATCGGGCCCGATGGAAGCCCGTTGACGATTGCCGATCTGCCTCCGACCACGACCCGTCGTTGGGTCATCCGCCGTAAAGCCGAAGTCGTCGCCGCCGTCCGTGGCGGGCTCCTCAGCCTCGAGGAAGCCTGCCAACGCTACACGCTGACGACCGAAGAGTTCCTGAGCTGGCAATTTTCGATCGACCAGCACGGCCTGGCCGGACTTCGAACCACGCGGATCCAGCACTACCGTCACTGACGGGTCGGACCCGGAGCGATCCCGCTTTCGGCAGCAGGGTCGACATCGAAAACCGCGTCCATTCCGGTGGACGCGGTTTTTCGTTTCGGGGACCGGGCGATGCGTGCCCATCCTGTCCCCTCGGCCGATCCGGGACCACGAGCCCGGGTGCGCCCATCGACTTTTGGCCCCAAAGCGTCCCTATCGCTGCACGATGGAATCGACGTCCAGCCCGTCCGGGCTCACGGGCCGTCGCACGACGTCGGAGGAGCCGCCGGTGAAGGACATGCGCCGTCGCTTCCCACGTGCGACCGGGATCGCACGCCCATGACGAATGCCCGCACCGGGGCGGGGCTGGCCTCCACCGCGACCAGGGCGATCCTGAGGCGCCTGCCGCTGGCGGCAACCCTGATCGGCCTGGGCCTCGCCGTCTGGCTCGTGGCGACCAACGACACGACCGCCATCGGCGCCGCCTTCGCGCGCATCGGGCCACTGGGCCTCGCCGCCATCGTCCTCGTGCGGATGGTCATCCTGCTCCTGTGCGGCCTCGGGTGGGCCTGCCTCCTCGACCGGATCGCCGCGGTGCCCCAGGCGGCCTTCGTCATCCTGCGGTTCGTGCGCGAGGGTATCAACACCCTGCTTCCCGTGGCCTCGGTGGGGGGCGACATCGTCGGCGGCCGGCTCCTCACGTTCTGGGGCGCGGCCGGCACCTTCGCCGCGGCCTCGATCCTGGTCGATCTCCTGATCCAGTCCGGGGCGCTGGTGGCCTTCGCGGTGGTCGGCGTGGTCCTGCTCCACCAAGTGCCGGGAGAGGAGGCGACGCTGCTGGCGCAATGGGCGTCCCACGCCCTCATCGCGATGACGATCGTGCTGGCGGCGTTCTTCGCCTTCCAGCGCGCAGGAGCCCTGAGGCGCCTCACGAACCTCGTGGGCGACCTCGGCCGGCGATTCACGCGGGACGGCGGCGGTGCCGATACCGAGACCAAGCCCGGCGCCCCGGCGCAGGCCGGGGACGTTCAGGATGCCCTCGACCGGGTCTGGGCGGCGGGACGGCGACGGCCGCTCCTGTGGTCGACCGTGCTGCACGTCGCGGCCTGGTTCCTCGGGGCGGTGGAGATCTGGATCGCCCTCGTCTGCCTCGGCGTCGAGGGAGCGGGGCTGGCCGATGCGATCGTGATCGAGGCGCTCACCCAGGCGATCAAGGCGATGGCCTTCCCGGTCCCCAGCGGTCTGGGCATCCAGGAGGGCGGCTTCGTCCTTGTGGGCGGACTGTTCGGCCTCGACGCCGGAACGGCGCTGGCGCTCTCCCTGGTCAAGCGCGTGCCGGACGTGGTGCTGGGCCTGCCGGCCCTCATGGTGTGGCAGAGCCTGGAAGCGCGCCGTGGGACGGTGATCTGACGCCGTCGTCGAGGCTCGCTTTTCCGACGACGGGCTCAGCCGGCGTCCGGCTCGTTCAGGAGGCCCTCGACGAATTCGGTCAGTCCCGTGCGCCGCGATCGCTTCAGGCGCTCGGACGTGAGGATGCCCTGCAGAGAGCGGAAGGCCTCGTCGAGGTCGTCGTTGACGAGCACGTAATCGTACTCGTTCCAGCGCTGGATCTCGAGCCGGGCGTTGGCGAGGCGCTTCTCGATGGTGGCGGGCGAATCCTCGGCCCGGCGCTCCAGACGGCTGCGCAACTCGGCCATGCTCGGGGGCAGGATGAAGATGGTCACCACGTCGTCGGCGAGCTTGCCCCGCACCTGCCGCGTGCCCTGGTAGTCGATGTCGAAGATCATGTCGCGGCCGGCGGCCAGGACCCGCTCCACCGGGCGCCGCGGCGTGCCGTAGAAGTTGCCGTGGACCTCCGCCCATTCGAGGAGGTCGTCGCGGGCGCGCAGGCTGTCGAAGGCCTCGCGGTCGATGAAGGTGTAGTGCTTGCCGTCGATCTCGGACGGGCGCCGCTGCCGGGTCGTCACCGAGATCGAGAGATCGAGGCCCCAGGTCGGGTCGCCGGCCACGGCCCGGGTCAGGGTCGTCTTGCCCGCCCCCGAGGGCGAGGACAGGATCAGGATGAACCCGCGCCGCCCGATGGTTGTGCCTGCCATGTGTCCCGGGACCTATTCGACGTTCTGAACCTGCTCGCGGAATTGCTCCACCACGGCCTTCAAGTCGAGTCCGATCCGCGACAGGGCGACGTCGCCCGCCTTGGCGCACAGGGTATTGGCCTCGCGCCCGAGTTCCTGGGCCAGGAAGT
Source organism: Methylobacterium sp. Leaf466 (assembly GCF_001425565.1). NCBI lineage: Bacteria > Pseudomonadati > Pseudomonadota > Alphaproteobacteria > Hyphomicrobiales > Methylobacteriaceae > Methylobacterium > Methylobacterium sp. Leaf466. Next base: position 187,423 of record NZ_LMRC01000012.1, read on the forward strand.
CGAGCTTTCGGCCGATGCCGCCGCCGCCGACTACCAGGTCCTTGACGCTGGCCAGATGTGCCTGCAGCCGGTCGAGTTCCTCGCGCACGTCGGCCTTGGCCGCCAGCAGCACCGCCTCCTGGTGCAGCCGGTCGCCGTCGAGGCCGCCCGCACCGGCGAGCGCCGCCACCGCCACGGCCAGGCGCGCCCGCACGGCCTCCGGCCTGCGGCTCGGGCAATCCTCGGCGGCCCGGGTCAGGCGCTCCATCGCCGCGATCTGTCCTGCGAGGATCGCGCCGAGTTGGCGGCCCTCGTCCCGCCGCGCCGCCACGAGATCGGCCACGAGGTGCGATGCGGCCTGCGCCAGGTCCCGCGACAGCGCTTCGGCATCGGCCGCGGGCTCCTCGTCGGCTTCGACCACGCCACGGATGCCCAGCAGACCGTCGAGGGTGGCCGGTGACATCCCCGGCGGCAGCGGCACCCGGGCGACGGAGGCGGCCAGGGAGGCGAGCAGCGTCTCGTTGATGCGCACGCGCGGCGGCGCCTCCGGCCGGGTGATCGACAGCGTGACCTGGCATTGCCCGCGGGTCAGCGCACGCTGGAGCGCCACGCGGGCGGTCTCGCCGGCGCCGTCGTAGCCGGTGGGAACCCGCAGGCGAATGTCGAGGCCGCGCCCGTTCACGCTGCGGACCTCCCAGGCCCATTGCACGGGGCCGGTGGTGCCGGCGGCACGGGCGAACCCGGTCATGCTCGACAGGGTCGCCTCTGGCGGCGCCGGTTCGGTCACGGCTGGCGCAGGGCCGGCACCGACTTGGCCGAATTGAGGTCGAAGGTCTTGTTGCGCAGGGGGTCGAGCTTCGTGCCTTCCGAGGCGTCGAAGGCCTTGGACTTCTGCGCCGTGGTGTCCTGTCCGGCGCCGAGGGCGAAGTTCGCCCCGCCCGGCGCATAGGCAGAGGCCTTGGCGCCGGCGGCCGATTCCACCGGCGGCTCGGCCTTGTCGACCGGGGCCGCGTCGGGGGTCGCCGGTGACTGGCGGCTGCGCTCGACCTGACGCCAGCGGGCCACGTTGCGGCTGTGGCCTTCGAGGGTCTCGGCGAAGGCGTGGCCGCCGGTGCCGTCGGCCACGAAGAACAGGTCCTTGGTCCGGGAGGGATTGGCCACAGCCTCGAGGGCGGCCCGGCCGGGATTGGCGATGGGGCCGGGCGGCAGGCCTTCGATGACATAGGTGTTGTAGGGCGTCGGCCGGTCGATCTCGGATCGTTGGATGCCGCGCCCGAGGGTGCCGCGGCCGCCGACCAGACCGTAGACGATGGTGGGGTCCGACTGCAGCTTCATCCGCTTGTTGAGGCGGTTGACGAAGACCCCGGCGACCCGGGGGCGCTCGTCGGCGCGGCCGGTCTCCTTCTCGACGATGGAAGCGAGCGTCACCATCTCGGCCGGCGTCTTGACAGGGACCTCGGCGTTGCGGCGGGCCCAGATCTGGTTGAGCACCTCGCGCTGCTTGGTGCGCATCAGGTTGAGGATCTGCTGGCGGGTGGCGCCGCGCTCGAACTTGTAGGTGTCGGGCAGGAGCGCGCCCTCGGGCGGGATCTCGTTGATGTCGCCGGCCAGCACGTCGTCGTCGTTGAGCCGGGCGACGATCTGCTCGCTGGTCAGCCCCTCGGGGAAGGTGATGGCGTGCTGCACCTGCCGTCCGGCGGCGAGCACGTCGATGACGTCGGCGAGGCTGGCATGGGCCTTGAATGGATATTCGCCGGCCTTGAGGGCCTTGCCACTGAGGCGGGCGGCGATCTCGAACAGGCCGGTATGGGCGATCACGCCCTCGCGGGTCAGGGCTTCGGCGATCTCGCTGGTGCCGCTGCGCGAGGGGATGACGACGACCTTGTCGGCCGGCAGCGGACCCGGCTCGCCGGTCTGCCGCTGGAAGACCGAGAGGCCGATCATCGCGGCGATCGCCACGACGACGAACAGGGTGAGCAGGCCGCTGATGGTGCCGACGAGGCCACCCCGGCGCCGCTCGGGCCGGGTCGGCGGCGCCGGGGCGGCGGTGGGCTTGATGGCCTCGCTCGGGCTGCGGGGCGAGAGGCGGATCGGTTGGGCCGGCTCGTCCGCGGGAGCGGAGGGCGCTGGCGGCTGGCGTCTGCGGAACATGAACACCCTGTGCGGATTTCGGAAGCGCCGATCGCCGCCACACTCACGTGGCCCTGCGCCGCAACCACCGTCAAGCTTGGCATCGATCGCCGGAGTCTAGCGATTTTTATGGCCAAAACGCGATCCGGCGACGCCCTCGTCGGGATCGTCAGGAATCGAGCAGCTCCTCGTCGCACACCACCTTCGCGGTGCGCTGGTTCTCGCTTCGAACGTCGAAGCGCGGTGCCTCCGCCCGCGCGCCCTCGTGCGCGGCGTGGGCCATGAAACAGCGCATCACGTGCGCGACGCCCGCCGGGGTCACCGCGCGCAGGTTGTCGGCGAAGTAGCGCCCCTGCGTGGTCGGCGCCGTGACGATCTCGTAGGAGGGGAAATAGAACACCTCCGGCCGGGCGGCGCAGACCTCCTCGGCGACCACCCGCAGGGCCGCCTTGCTGTAGGCGTTGGCGACCAGGACGTGGCGGTCGGCGTAGGTCATGGCCAGCGGCACCGGCGAGACCGTGAGGATGACCCGGGCCGCCGGGTTCACGCCGCGCAGGGCATCGACAAAGGCGAGCATGTCGGCGGTCATCTCGGCCACGCCGGCATTGGCAAAGCCGACCTCGGCGGGGTCCCAGATCCCGCCGGCGACGCCGGGCGGAAGCGGCAGGGCGGCGCCGTCTGCGCTGTCGCGCCATCCCTCGGTGAGGCCCAGGGTGAACACCAGGGTGTCGAGGGTCTGGAACAGGGTGCGGACATGGGCGAGATGGACCTCGCGGGCCGTCGCCACGGCCTCGGGGCTTTCGTGGCCGGCCGGATCGATCCGCGGCCGGAACGGATCGACGAAGCGCCCGTCGGCACGCTGCCAGGCCTCCAGGCGCGGCGCGAAGGTGCCGAAGGCGCGCTCGAACAGCTGAACGAGCTGGCGCGTCGTGTAGATGTTGCCGTAGCGCGCCGAGAAATCCCCCTCCCCGTCCGCGGATGCGGTGGTGGCGGTGCCGGCCGACGGCGTTTCGACGACGAGGAAATTGAAACCCTCCGCCTTCAGGGCGCGGGCGACGTGCTGGGCAAAACAGCTCCCGGCGGTGGCGATGCGCTCGGTCCGCGTCAGCCGGAAGCCGGCGGCGCCGGTGGGGTCGAGGGCGAAGGGAGGGGTTCCGGCCACGGCCTTCCGCCAGGATCGACGGTCGGGCAAGGCGGAATAGGGGTTCGTCGCGAAGGGGTCGGCTGTCGGTCGATCGGACGCCATGGGTCCTCCTGCGATCGCGGTACGGCGCTCAAGGGGCCGATGCTTGTTCTCGTCAGGCAATGGTGAGACAACCCGACCATGCCGATTATCGACGTTCTGCGAAGGGTTCAACGCGGCGCCCTCTCCCGCCTCGCTCCCGAGAGCGCCACCGGATCGCCGCGCATCCTGGTGATCGGGATCTGCCAGGGTGCGGCGGTCGCCCGGGCGATGCGGCTCATCCTGCCGGGCGCCTCCGTGACCTTCGTCTCCGCCTTCAGCGCCGCCAAGACGTTCGCCCGCATGAGCGACCTCGTGGAGGCGGCCCAGGAGAGCGACGTCGTCTTCGCCAACACCTACCTGCCGGCGTTCAAGGACGGCGGCGACATCGAGACCCTGAGGGCCAGCGCCAACCTCATCCTGATGCCGTCGATCGTGTTTCCGGCGTTTCATCCGGACCTCGTGCACATCGGCGAAGAGGTTGTGCCCGGCGACGGCAACCTCCTCGTCGGTCCGATGGGGCGGTCGCATTCCGCTCTGGCTCTGTTCGGGTTCCGGGCCGGCCTCGATCCGGACGAGACGCGGCGGCTGTTCACGGCCGCGGTCTACCGGCGCCTGGGATACTTCGACGGCTGGACGGAATCGGTGGCCTTCCTGCGCCTGCTCGGCGAACAGACCGGCTACGACCTCGAGGCCGACCTCGCCCGCTGGACCCGCCGCGGCTGCTTCATGCATGCCACCAACCATCCCAAGATGTACGTGGCCGCCGACCTCGCCCGCGGCCTCCTCGACAAGGCCGGGATCGCTTACGGCGACTGCGACCTCGATGCCTATCTCGCCGACGAGTTCATCCGCCTCGGGACCTGGCCGGTCTACCCCGAGATCGCGGAGTACTACGGCGTCCCGGGTAGCGCCCTCTTCCTGTCGCCGGAATTCGCCAAGACCGGACGGTCCCGCACCATGAGCCTGTCCGGCTTCATCGCGGAGAGCTACGGCCTCTACGCGCAGCGGTCGACGGAGAGGCTGGTCTGTGCGCGGGTGGATGCTTGGCTCGCCGATCCCGCGATCCACGCCGATCTCGTCGCGGCGGCGCGCGACGGTCTCGCGTGGCGTCCAGCGACCGGGCTCCCGGTCGCGACGGCGGAAACCGTCCCCGCGTGAGCGATCCGCCGTCGGGCTAAGCCTCGACGCGGCGCATCACCAGGGAGGCGTTGGTGCCGCCGAACCCGAAGGAGTTCGACAGGACGACGTCGACCCGCTTGCGCTTGGCTTCGTGCGGCACGAGGTCGATGGCGGTCTCGACGGAGGGATTGTCGAGGTTCAGCGTCGGCGGGATGACCCCGTCGCGGATGGTCAGGACGGAAAAGATCGCCTCGACCGCGCCGGCGGCACCCAGGAGGTGGCCGATGGCGGACTTCGTCGACGACATCGAAGCCTTGGCCGCGCTCTCACCGAGGAGGCGTTCGACGGCCTTGAGTTCGAGCTCGTCGCCCATCGGCGTCGAGGTGCCGTGGGCGTTGATGTAGTCGATGGCCGAGGGGGCGATGCCGGCCCGCTTCACGGCGGCCGTCATGCAGCGGAAGGCGCCGTCGCCGTCGGGGGCGGGCGAGGTGATGTGGTAGGCGTCGCCGGTGAGCCCGTAGCCCACGACCTCGGCATAGATCTTGGCGCCGCGAGCCTTGGCGTGCTCGTATTCCTCGAGCACCACGACGCCGGCGCCCTCGCCCATCACGAAGCCGTCCCGGTCCTTGTCGTAGGGCCGCGAGGCGCGGGCGGGGTCGTCGTTGAACCCCGTCGACAGGGCGCGGCAGGCCGCGAAACCCGCGATGGCGAGGCGGTTGACGGGGGATTCGGCGCCCCCCGCCAGCATCACGTCGGCGTCGCCGAACTGGATGAGACGGGCGGCATCGCCGATGGCGTGGGCGCCGGTGGAGCAAGCGGTGACCACCGCGTGATTCGGGCCCTTGAGCCCATGGGCGATAGAGACCTGGCCGGAGGCGAGGTTGATGATGCGTCCGGGAATGAAGAACGGCGAGATGCGCCGCGGGCCCTTGTCGTGGAGGGTCACCGACGCGTCGTAGATGCCGCCGATGCCGCCGATGCCCGAACCGATCATCACGCCGGTGGCGCATTGATCCTCGTGGGTCTTGGGGTGCCAGTCGGCGTCGTCGAGGGCCTGGCCGGCCGCCGCCATCGCGTAGACGATGAACGGATCGACCTTGCGCTGCTCCTTCGGCTCCATCCAGCGGTCGGGATCGAAGGTGCCGTCGCTGCCGTCGCCGAGGGGAACCGAACACGCGATGCGGCAGGCGAGGTCATCGACGTCGAAGGCCGTGACCTTGGCAGCGCCGCTGTCCCCGGCGATCAACCGGCTCCAGGTGGCTTCGACTCCGCTCCCGAGCGGGGTCACCATCCCCAAACCCGTCACCACCACCCGACGCATCGCGTTATCCCGAACCGGTCCCGTCATACTCGTCAAACGTTCGGCGCCCGGGGTCGTTCGACCCTGTTCCAGGCGCCGCTCCGTCTCAACGTCTCAAGCGGAGTTCTTCTCGAGGAACTTCACGGCATCGCCGACGGTCTGGATCGTCTCGGCGGCGTCATCCGGGATCTCGACGTTGAATTCTTCCTCGAACGCCATCACGAGCTCGACGGTGTCGAGGCTGTCGGCGCCGAGGTCGTCGATGAAGTTCGCCCCCTCGACCACCTTCTCGGGCTCGACGCCCAGGTGCTCGACAACGATCTTCTTCACGCGCTCAGCGATATCGCTCATCGTTCTTGGTCCTTAGCTATTCGATCGTGATGGTGAAGGCGCCGTGGCCGCTCCTCAGATCCGACGTTCGTCGGAGGCGGCGTGTGTCCGATCGCGCGGGGTTCTGCAAACCCGCTATACGCTGATCCGTCAACCCCCCAAGCACGGCAGGCGGGGTGGTAGCATAGGGTTCCGGCGCTGGCGAGGGGCCGTTCACAAGCCATTCATCGGTGTGGTCTTTCTGCGAATTCTACGGTCTTCGCCCGGTGTGCGGCGCAGCAATCGAGGCCGGGGCGGATCGTCAATACATCGCCATGCCGCCGTTGACGTGCAGGGTCTGGCCGGTGACGTAGCCGGCTTCGTCGGAGGCGAGGTAGACCGCCGCCGCGGCGACGTCGCCGCCGCTGCCGAGGCGGCCCATGGGCACGCGCGTCAGGATCGTCTCGCGCTGCTTGTCGTTGAGCCCGTCGGTCATCGGCGAGGTGATGAAGCCCGGTGCGATGCAGTTGACCGTGAGGTTGCGGGTGGCGACCTCGGCCGCCAGCGCCTTCGTCATTCCCACGAGGCCGGCCTTGGCGGCGGCGTAGTTGACCTGGCCCGGATTGCCGGTGGCGCCCACCACCGAACCGATGTTGACGATGCGGCCGTGGCGCCGGCGCATCATGCCCTTGACCGCCGCCCGCGACAGCCGGAAGGCGGCGGTGAGGTTGACCGCGATCACGGCGTCCCATTCCTCGTCCTTCATGCGCAGGAAGAGGTTGTCGCGGGTGATGCCGGCATTGTTCACCAGGATGTCGAGGCCGCCCATGGCCGCCTCGGCGGCCGGCACCAGGGCCTCCACCGCCGCCTTGTCGGAGAGGTCGGACAGTAGGGGATGAACCCTGTCGCCGCCGAGTTCGCCGGCCAGCCCGTCCAGGGCCTCGCTGCGGGTGCCGGAGATCGCGACCACGGCCCCTTGCGCATGCAGCGCGCGGGCGATGGCGCCGCCGAGGCCGCCGGTGGCGCCGGTGACGAGGGCCTTGCGGCCGGTCAGGTCGAACATGGGGCTTCCCTCGGGTTGTTGGGTCTGGGCCCGCGCGTCAGCGCAGGTCCGGGAACGCGGCGACGTCCTCGGGCGTGCCGATGGCGCCGGCCTTCGCCTCGGGGGCGATTCGCTTGACGAGGCCGGTGAGCACCTTGCCGGTGCCGATCTCGTGGAAGCTGTCGACGCCGGCGGCGACCATGGCGAGCACGCTCTCGCGCCAGCGCACCGTGCCGGTGACCTGGGCGACGAGGGCATTTCGGATCGCCTCCGGATCGGTGACGGGGGCCGCCAGGACGTTGGCGTAGACCGGCACGACGGGAGGCTGGAGCTGCACGCCGTCGAGCGCGGCGCGCATCGCCTCGGCGGCGGGCCCCATCAGCGAGCAGTGGAACGGGGCGGAGACGTTGAGCATCACGGCGCGCTTGACGCCGCGCCCCTGTGCGATGGCGACCGCCCGCTCGACGGCCGCTCTGGTGCCCGACAGCACCACCTGCCCGGCGCCGTTGTCGTTGGCGACCTCGCAGACGTCCGCCTCGGCGGCCTCGGCCGCGATCGCCCCGGCCGTCTCGGCATCCGGCCCGATCAGCGCCGCCATCGCGCCCTGCCCCGGCCCGGCCGCCTTCTGCATGGCCGCGCCGCGCAAGCGCAGCAGCCTGGCCGCGTCGGTGATCGTGATCGTGCCGGCCGCGGCCAGGGCCGTGTATTCACCGAGCGAATGCCCGGCGAGGCAGGCGACGTCGCGCTTCAGGTCGAGGCCGCGCTCGGCCTCCAGCACGCGCAGGGTCGCGAGGCTCGCCGCCATCAGCGCGGGTTGCGCATTGGTGGTCAGGGTCAACGTGTCGGTCGGCCCCTCGAACATCAGGCGCGACAGGCTCTCTCCCAGCGCCGCATCGACCTCCTCCAGCACGAGACGTGCCTGGGGAAAGGCCTCGGCCAGGGCCCGACCCATGCCCACCGACTGGCTTCCCTGACCTGGAAAGATGCATGCCCGCGTCATCGGTCCTCGTCGTCGTTCGGGGTCGCCCCAGGATCGCCCCGGCGGGTCGGCCCGAGAGGGCGGCGCAGTCGCATCGCCGGCCACCTGTGTCAACATGGCACTGCAGGGGGCGGTTGCCGCGATGCCGCCGGCATTTGTCGATCATGGCCACCGGGCTTCATCGCACACGCCGATCGTGCAGGAGCGGCTTTTCGCTCGTCTCGCACGCTCCTTGTTGCAGGGCGTCATGCGGTGTAAGAGCCATGCTCAGCCCCGACATCCGTTTTCAAAGAAGGAGCCGTCCGCCATGGCTCGCGTCACCGTTGAAGATTGCATCGACAAGGTCGAGAACCGGTTCGAGCTCGTCCTGCTCGCCAGTCACCGTGCCCGTCTGCTCGCCGCCGGGGCGCCCCTGACGATCGACCGCGACCGCGACAAGAACCCGGTCTGCGCCCTGCGCGAGATCGGCGACGCCACCATCACCGCCGACGACCTCAAGGAACAGCTCATCCACTCCATGCAGAAGTACGTGGAGGTCGACGAGCCCGAGGCCGAGACCGTGCCGCTGCTGTCGAGCTCCCCGGCCGCCGCCTCGGTGGCCCCGCCCTCCACGAGCGACGACAGCGCCGTGCAGTTCGACCGCATGAGCGAGGAAGACCTTCTGCGCGGCCTCGAGAACCTGGCACCCCCGACCGAGACCGAGGAAGAGGGCGAATAGCGCCTTCTCGATCCGAGACCTCCGTCGCGACGACGAAACCCGGCCCTGGTGCCGGGTTTTTTCGTCGCGACGCGCGATTATCGCAGGGTTGCGGTGCCATGGGTCTGGCGCGCTTCGCGGCGATGCGGAACAAATGACGGGCGGCCGCGGGCGGTGGTGATCGGGGCCGGCGACGATCAGGGAAGGTGAACACGGCGGATGATGCGCCAGTACGAGCTCGTCGAGCGGGTCAGACGCTACAACCCCGCCACGGACGAAAGCCTCCTCAACCGCGCCTACGTCTATGCGATGCGCGCGCACGGCACCCAGAAGCGCGCCTCGGGCGATCCGTTCTTCGCCCATCCCCTGGAAGTCGCCGCGATCCTCACCGACCTGAAGCTCGACGACGCCACCATCGTGGCGGCCGTGCTTCACGACACCATCGAGGACACCGCCGCCACCCTCGACGAGATCCGCGAGATCTTCAGCCCCGAGATCGGGGCCCTGGTGGACGGGCTGACCAAGCTGAAGCGGCTCGACCTCGTCTCGAAGCGGGCGGCCCAGGGCGAGAACTTCCGCAAGCTGCTTCTGGCGGTGGCCGCCGACGTGCGCGTGCTCCTCGTGAAGCTCGCCGACCGCCTGCACAACATGCGGACCCTCCACCACATGCCGCCCGAGAAGCGGGTGCGGATCGCCGAGGAGACCCTCGACATCTACGCGCCGCTCTCGGGCCGCATGGGCATGCAGGAGCTGCGCGAGGAGCTCGAGGACCTCGCCCTGCGCAACCTCAAGCCCGACATCTACGCCACCATCACGCAGAGGCTCTCCGACCTCTCGGCCCGGTCCGAACGGCTTGTCGACAGCATCGAGCGCGATCTGACCGCCAAGCTCGCGGCGCGCGGGATCACCGCGCAGGTGAGCGGGCGGCAGAAGCGGCCGTTCTCGATCTGGTCGAAGATGGAGCGCAAGTCGATCGCCTTCGAGCAGCTCTCCGACATCTTCGGGTTCCGCGTGGTGGTGGAGCGCCTCGACGACTGCTACGGGGCGCTCGGCGTCGTCCACACCACCTGGCCGATGGTGCCGGGCCGCTACAAGGATTACATCTCGACGCCCAAGCAGAACGACTACCGGTCGATCCACACCACCGTGATCGGCCCCAAGAGCCAGCGTGTCGAACTGCAGATCCGCACCGCCGCCATGGACGAGATCGCCGAATACGGCATCGCCGCCCACGCCCACTACAAGGAGGCGGGCGACACGGAGGAGGTCGGGGTGCACCCGCGCCTCGCCACCGAGAGCGGCGCCTACCAGTGGCTGCGCCGCACCATCGAACTCCTGGCCGAGGGCGACAGCGCCGAGGAATTCCTGGAGCACACAAAGCTCGAGCTGTTCCAGGACCAGGTGTTCTGCTTCACGCCCAAGGGCCGCCTCATCGCCCTGCCGCGCGGCGCCACCCCCATCGATTTCGCCTATGCCGTCCATACCGACGTCGGCAATTCGGCGGTGGGCGCCAAGATCAACGGGCGCATGGCGCCGCTGCTGTACGAACTCGCCAACGGCGACGAGGTCGAGATCGCCCGCTCCGACGGACAGTCGCCGCCGGCGGCCTGGGAGTCGCTCGTGGTCACCGGCAAGGCGCGCTCCGCCATCCGGCGGGCGACCCGCGTCGCGGTGCGCCGGCAATACGCCGGGCTCGGCCGCCAGATCCTCGACCGCGCCTTCGAGCGGGCCGGCAAGAGCTTCACGCAGGACAAGCTGCGCGGCGCGCTGCCCCGCCTTGCCCGCGTCTCGGCCGAGGACGTGTTCGCGGCGGTGGGCCGAGGCGAGATGTTCTCGGGCGACGTGGTCAAGGCGGTCTATCCCGACTTCAAGGAGGAGCGCCGGCTCGGGTCGTCCTCGCCCCTGCAGCAGCCCGCCGGCGGCGGGGCGGGGCGGCTGAGTCTGGCCAAGGACCAGACCATGCGTCTGACCTTCCCCGACGGGGCGATGCCCGACGTGACCCACTCCGAGGCGATCCCGATTCGCGGTCTCGACAGCGATCTGGCCGTCACCTTCGCCCCCAACGGCGGCGCGGTCCCCGGCGACCGCATCGTCGGCATCCTGACTCCGGGCGTCGGCGTGACCATCTATCCGATCCAGTCGGCGGCGCTGGCGGCCTTCGACAACGAGCCCGAACGCTGGCTCGACGTGCGCTGGGACGTGGAGGCGGGCGGCAACGAGCGATTCCCGGCCAGGCTCGCCTTGCAATCCATCAACGAACCGGGCGTGCTCGCCCAGATCTCGCAAGTGATCGCCGACCACGACGGCAACATCGACAATCTTTCGATGAAGCGGCGCACCCAGGATTTCACCGAGATCGTCATCGACCTCTCGGTCTGGGACCTGAAGCACCTCAACGCCATCATCGCGGAACTGCGCGGCAAACGGGCGGTGAGCAAGGTCGACCGGGTCAACGGCTGACGGGGACGCTCGCCTTGCCACCCGCGGACGGCACTGCCACAAGCCCGGGCGACGCAGCAGGGCAGCCGGAGCCGCTTTCATGACACCCGACGACGTGCTTGCCGAGTTCCGCGACGCCGGCGCCTTGCTCGAGGGGCATTTCGTCCTCAGTTCCGGACTGCATTCGGGCATCTTCCTCCAGAAGATGGCGATCTTCTCCGATCCGGCGCGGACCGAGCGCCTGTGCCGCGTCCTCGCCACCGTGATCCGGGACACCTTCGGCGCGATCGACATCGTGGTGTCGCCGGCGATCGGCGGCATCGTTCCCGGTTACGAGACGGCGCGCCATCTCGGCGCCAAGGCGATCTTCGTCGAGCGCGATCCCGGCGGGCCCTTCATGCTGCGCCGCGGCTTTTCCATCCCGGCCGGTGCCCGCGCCGTCATCGTCGAGGACATCGTCACCACCGGCCTTTCGGCCCGTGAATGCCTCGCCTCCCTCTCCGGGGAGGCCGGGACCGTGGTCGGTGCCGCCTGCCTCATCGACCGCTCCGGCGGGCGCGGCGAGATCGGATTGCCGCTGGCGAGCCTCGTCACCCTCGACATCCCGGCCTATCCCGCCCACGCCCTGCCGCCGGAACTCGCAGCCATTCCCGCGGTGAAGCCCGGAAGCCGCGTGGCCGCCGCCCCGTAGAGCGGATCGTTCACCGCTACAATCGTCGATTCGCCTGGCGGAATACACGCGAAAACCGGCACACACCCTAAAATAGCAACCTGTAGTAAGTAAAAACGCCAGAAATAAAAGCTAACATTTGATAAACCGTTGACATTAAGACGTGCTTTAGGGTACAGATACCGAACTTGGCGATTGAAAATATTGCACTCCTTGCCGGCCGGTATAGATCGTCAAGTCTTTCGCTGCTCCAATCATGACGACGGAGAGTGGATCGATATTGCGGCCGATGCCTATCTCGATGCTTTTGCGGACCTTGATCCGGCAAGACATCGAATATTATCCATTGTTATTTTCTGACAGGTTATTCCATGACCACGCAGCAACGTAGTGCATTATTCATTGACGGCGCCAACCTTTACGCCGCCACCAAGGCACTCGGGTTCGATATCGACTACAAAAAACTCCTCAAGGAATTTCAAGGCCGGGACAACCTGATCCGGGCTTTCTATTATACGGCCATGATCGAGGATCAGGAGTACTCTTCGATCCGGCCATTGATCGATTGGCTCGATTACAACGGCTACCGGGTGGTGACCAAGCCCGCCAAGGAGTTCACGGATTCCTCCGGCCGCCGCAAGATCAAGGGCAACATGGACATCGAGCTGGCCATCGATGCCCTCGAGCTGGCGCCGTTCATCGACCACATGGTGCTGTTCTCCGGCGACGGCGACTTCCGCTCCCTGGTCGAGGCGATGCAGCGGCGCGGCGTGAAGGTGACGGTGGTGTCCTCGATCCAGACCCAGCCGGCCATGGTCTCCGACGAGTTGCGCCGGCAGGCCGACGAGTTCCTCGACCTCGTCCATCTCATCGGCAAGGTCGGCCGCGACCCGGGTGAGCGTGGCGTCAGAAGCCATACCGATACGCGCAGCCGCGGCGAGTCGCCCGAGCGGCCGACCCGGCCGAGCCCTGGCCTCGAATCCCGCTACGGCATTCGCCAGGACGACGAGTCGCCGACGGGAAATTGAGTCCCGAAGTGCCGGCGGACGGGAGAACCGTTCCCCTTACCCCTTCATGCCCACGACCCCGGATAGACCCGGGGTCGTGGGCGGGTTGCCCGTCACACGCCTTTCATGCCGCTGAGGTCGAGCGGGAGCGAGCGCAGCCGCTGGCCCGTCGCCGCGAAGATCGCGTTCGAGATCGACGGGGCGAGCACCGGAACGCCCGGCTCGCCGATGCCGGTGGGGGCGGCCGTGGACGGCATGATGTGGACCTCGACCAGGGGCATCTCGCTCATGCGGGTCGGCTCGTAGGCGTCGAAGTTGCGCTCCTGCACGACGCCGTCCTTGAGGGTGATGCGGTTACGCAGGACCGAGGAGAGGGCAAAGCCCACCGCGCCTTCCACCTGCGCGCGGATCACGTCCGGATTCACGGCGATGCCGACGTCCACCGCCGCCACGATGCGGTTGACCTTCACCTTGGCATCCTCGGCGGTGATGTCGGCCACCATGGCGACGTAGGATCCGAACGACTCGTGCCCCGCGATGCCGAGCCCGCTGCCCTTGGCCGCCGGTGACCCCCAGCCCGCCTTTTCCGCGGCGAGTTTCAGCACGCCCGACAGGCGCGGCGCCGACGAGAGCAGTCCGAGGCGGAAGGCGAGCGGATCGGCCCCCGCCGCCTGGGCGAGTTCGTCGATGAAGACCTCCATCACCTGGGCGGTGTGGGTGTGCCCGACCGAGCGCCACCACAGCACTGGCACGCCTTCGCGCGCGTTGTGGACCGTGAAGCGGAAGGCCGGCAGCGCATAGGGCGTGTCGGAGGCGCCCTCCACCGTGGTCGCATCGACGCCGTTCTTGACCATCATGGTCTCGAAGGGCGAGCCGATCAGGATCGACTTGCCGACCATGGTGTGGGTCCAGCCGGTGATCGCCCCCTTGGCGTCGAGACCGGCCTTGAGGGTGTGGAGCACGGTGGGCCGGTAGAAACCGCCGGCCATGTCGTCCTCGCGGGTCCAGACCAGGTGGACCGGCGCCTTGGCCCCGGTGGCGCGCAGGATCGCGGCGGCCTCGGCGAGGTAGTCGGCCCCCGGCGTCGCCCGGCGCCCGAACGAGCCGCCGGCCCATTGCGTGTGCAGCCTGACCTTGTCGGTCGTCACGCCCAGCGTGCCGGCGATCACCGCCTGCTCGACGGAGTGTAGCTGGCAGCCGGCATAGACGTCGTAGCCGCCGTCGCTCGCCCGCTCGATGGTGGCGTTGAGCGGTTCCATCGCGGCATGCGCGAGATAGGGGAAGGTGAACTCGGCCTCCAGCACCTTGGCCGAGCCCTTGATCGCGGCTTCCGGGTCGCCGCGCTCGGAGGCGACGAGGCCGGGGCGTCGCGCCATCTCGCGATAGGACGCGAGGATGGCGTCCGACGAGCGCGTCTCGGCGCCCGCGTCGTCCCAGGTCAGCACCAGGGCGTCGCGGCCCCTGATCGCCGACCAGGTATCCTTGGCGATGACCGCGACGCCGGTGGGAATCCTGACCACGTCGATGACGCCGGGCACCGCGCGGGCGGCCTTGTCGTCCACCGCCGCGACCACGCCGCCGAAGCGCGGCGCATGGGCGACCACCGCGGTGACCTGCCCGGGGCGGCGAATATCGAGGGCGTAGACGGCGCTGCCGTCGGTCTTGGCCGCCGAATCGAGGCGCGCGACCTTGGTGCCGATGAGACGCCACTGGCTCGGGTCCTTCAGGCGCGGCTCCTGCGGCACCGGCTGGCTCGCGGCGGCCTCGGCGAGTTCGCCGAATCGCGCCTGCCGGTTCGACGCCGCATGCGCGACGACGCCCGACGCCACGGTGATCTCGCTCGCGGGAACCTTCCAGCGCGCGGCCGCCGCGGCCACCAGCATGGCGCGCGCGGCCGCTCCGGCCTTTCGCAGCTGGAACCAGGAGTTGGCGATGGCCGTCGAGCCGCCGGTGCCCTGAACCGGTCCCATCAGGAGGTTGGCGTAGAGGGTGGCGTCGGCCGGCGCGAAGGCGGTGCGAACCTGAGCCCAATCGGCGTCGAGTTCGTCGGCGAGGATGGTGGCGAGCCCGGTGGTGTTGCCCTGCCCCATGTCGAGGTGCTTGATCATCACCGTGACGGTGTCGTCGGCGGCGATGCGCACGAAGGCGTTGGGCTGGGCCGGCAGCGTCGAGAGATCCGGACCGGCGGCGGCCCGCACGGCCTTGCCGGCATCGAGGTGGAAGCCGATCAGCACGGCACCGGTGGCGGCGGCACCTCCGAGGAAGGCCCGGCGCGAGGGTGTGGCGGCCGGCGGTGTCGGATGGACCTTCAGCATGGCTCGGGCTCCAGTCCTCTGGGAAACGTAGGGCGTGCGCGGGATCGATCGGGCAAAGGCGCCGTCAAGCGAGGGTGCGGGCGGCGTCGTGGATCGCGGCGCGAATGCGCTGATAGGTGCCGCACCGGCAGACGTTGCCGTCCATGGCCCCGTCGATGTCGGCATCGGTGGGCTTGGGGGTCGACGAGAGCAGGGTGATGGCCGACATGATCTGGCCGGACTGGCAATAGCCGCACTGGACCACGTCGAGGCCGCGCCAAGCCGTGCGGACCGCCTCGGCCACGCGCCCTGAAACCCCCTCGATGGTCGTGACGGCGGCGGTGCCGACGTCGCCGACCTTAGTCTGGCAGGCGCGCACGGGTTGCCCGTCGAGGTGGACGGTGCACGCACCGCATTGGGCGATGCCGCAGCCGTACTTGGTGCCGGTCTTGTCGAGGTGATCGCGCAGGACCCAGAGCAGTGGCGTCTGCGGATCGGCGTCGATCTGGTGCGCTACGCCATTGACGGTGAGTGTCAGCATCCCGCGTCTCCGGACTTGTTCGAGTCGCTCAAGGTCGACGGTACCGAGGCTAGTCCCGGCCAACCCGTTCTCATGTGCGCCCGCGCACATGATTCGGGGGGGGCGTCCCGCCTCCGTCGCCCTGTGCATCCCGTCCCGATTGCGGACAATCGACGGGATCTCCCTCAGCCGTTCTTAACACATCCCGCGCAGGTTCGAGCCTCGGTCGGGCGGCAGACGTGGTTTCCCGCCCGCGACATCGATCACTTCAAATTTCAAGACGGTGATGACCGATCTGACGGCGGAGATGGTGCAACGCGGGCGTGGGCCCTCCGTCGAGGAGGTCGTTCGGCGACGCGAGATCGCGCGCGACATCCGCTCGGCCCGGGAGCGCCTCACCTCCACGAGCGGTCTCGAACGAGCGTTCGATTACGAACTCATCCGGATCTACGCGCAGTACCGGGCCGGCGCGGGCCTGCCGCAGGCGCTGCTCGCCACCGCGGTGGCGGGGGCTTCGGCGTTCTGGGTGCCGCTGAGCTTCTCCCTGTGCTGGGCGATCTGCCTGGTGGCGTCGGTGGCGCTGACCATGTGGCTGACCCGGCGCTTCCTGGCCGCCGACCCGGAGACGGTCTCGGTGGACCGCTGGCGGCGCGCGTTCGTGGTGTCCGAGGCGGTCCAGAGCGTGTCCTGGGGCCTGATGGTCCTGGTCGGGTCGAGCGAGGCGCAGACCTTCGTCCTGTTCGGCCTCGTCATCGTGGCGGCGGTGGCGACGATGCTGGCGGCGACCCTGCCGGCGGCGGCCGTCGCGGCCCTGGTCCCGCTGATGCTGGCGGCGCTAGGTCTCCTGACGATCTCCCACGACATGGACACGATCATCCTCGTCACGATGGCGCTGGGCTCGCAGGTGTTCTTCCTGGTGGTCGGGCGCCGGGTCTACGTCTCCACCGTCGAGGCCCTGCAGTCCCAGGCCGAGAAGGACGCGATCTTCGGCGAACTCGAGCACGCCAAGGCCAATTCCGACGAGGCGCGGCGCCGGGCCGAGGAGGCCAACCTCGCCAAGTCGCGCTTCCTGGCCACCATGAGCCATGAGTTGCGCACGCCGCTCAACGCCATCCTCGGCTTCTCGGAGGTGATGAAGAACGAGGTGTTCGGCCCGCACGTGGCGCCGTCCTACGGCGAATACGCCAAGGACATCCACGAGAGCGGGCTCCATCTCCTCAACCTGATCAACGAGATCCTCGACCTCTCGCGCATCGAGGCGGGCCGCTACGAGCTCAACGAGGAAGCGACGGAACTCGCCCAGGCGGTGGAGGAATCGCGCCACATGGTCGGGCTGCGGGCGCGCAGCAAGGGCCAGACCTTCCGCGAGTTCATCGACGGTACGCTGCCGCGCCTGTGGGCCGACGAGCGGGCCCTGCGCCAGATCGTGCTCAACCTGCTCTCCAACGCCGTGAAGTTCACGCCGCCGGGCGGCGAGATCACGATCAAGGTCGGCTGGACGGGGTCCGGAGGCCAATACGTCAGCGTGAAGGATACCGGCCCGGGCATTCCCGAGGACGAGATCGGTACCGTGATGTCGTCCTTCGGCCGCGGTTCGCTCGCGATCAAGACCGCCGAACAGGGCTCCGGCCTCGGCTTGCCCATCGTCAAGGGCCTCGTGGACCTCCACGGTGGCACCTTCCAGCTGTCCTCGCGCCCGCGCGAGGGCACCGAGGTGGTGGTGACCTTCCCCGCGAGCCGGGTCATGGAAACCCTGCCGGCCGTGGACCTGGAGGTCGACGGCCTCGTGCCCGAGGCGAGGATGGACGGGGCTCGGCGGTCGGCGGCCTGACCGAACGCCTCCGGCGCGGTTGCCGGCCCTTCGCCGACGATACGCCGGTCCTTCCACGCGGCTCACGCACCGGCGGATTTCCTTTGCCGGCGCCGACGCAGCGTACGAGCTCGCCTTCCGTCGGCCGTTCAGGGGTTAGGCCTTGCCGCCGCGACTTTCGCCGGGCGGGAACCACCTGGCGCGAACCGCAGCACGAGCGCGCCCAGCGCCATGCAGACGAGGGAGCCGGCCAGCACGCCGATCTTGGTCTCGGCCTCGAGTTCCGGCGAGTCGGCGAAGGCCAGGAGGCCGATGAACAGGCTCATGGTGAAGCCGATCCCGCACAACAGCGCCACGCCGTAGACCTGTAGCCAGCTGGCATGCGCGGGCCGTTGCGCCCAACCGAGCCTGACGACGACCAGGACGAACCCGAACACGCCGACCTGCTTGCCGAGGAACAGGCCGAGGGCGACGCCCAGCGTCACCGGGTCGAGCATCATCTTGCCCGTGACTCCCGCCAGCGACACGCCGGCATTGGCAAAGCCGAAGATCGGCAGGATCAGGAACGACGACCACGGGTGCAGGATGTGTTCGAGCTTGTGCAGCGGCGATGTCGGATCGTCGGGCTTGCCGATGCTGAGGCGAAGGGGGATCGTCATCGCCAGGAGCACGCCCGCGATCGTCGCGTGGATCCCGGATTTGAGCACGAAGACCCAGAGTACCACCCCGACCACGAGGTAGGGCGTCAGTCGGCTGACCCCGGCCTTGTTCAGGCCGAACAGGACGGCGAAGGCGACCGCCGCCCCGCCGAGCATCGGCAGGGACAGTTCGGCGGTGTAGAACGCCGCGATGATCAGCACCGCGCCGAGGTCGTCGATGATCGCCAGGGCGGTGAGAAAGATCTTGAGCGAGACCGGCACGCGCGAGCCGAGCAGGGCCAGGACGCCGAGGGCGAAGGCGATGTCCGTGGCCGCCGGGATCGCCCAGCCCCGCAGGGTTTCCGGCGAGTGCCAGTTGACGGCGAGATAGACGAGGCCCGGGGCGACCATGCCGCCCAGCGCCGCCACCCCCGGCAGGACGCGATCGGGCCAGGTGCGCAGGCGCCCGTCCAGCACCTCCCGCTTGATCTCGAGGCCGACCAGCAGGAAGAACACCGCCATCAGGGCATCGTTGACCCAGTGGAGCACGCTCAAGGGCCCGAGATAGGCCTTCAGCGTGGCGAAATAGGCGGGCGCCAGCGCGGAGTTGGCGACGACCAGGGCCAGGGCGGCGCTCGCCATCAGGACGAGGCCGCCGCTCGCTTCGTTGTGCAGCATCGCCCGCAGGGCTGAGAACGGGCGGCGAATGGGGCTTGGCGCGTGCATGTGTCAGCCCTGTCAGCGTTTCATGCGAGGTTCAACGGGCCCGGGTGAAATTCGGCGCTCCACTGCGACGGTCGCATCGCGATCACGAACGGGGTGCGACGCGAATTCCGAGACCGTCGGTGGGCGGCCCCTCGCATCGAGCCGGCACTCGGTTTGCCGGGACTCGGTTTCGTGTCGGGTGGATGACATTCGTCTCGCTTTCTGGAAAACGCGACGCCTCCGGCCGCCGGTTTCATCACGACAGACGTTCCTGGGGGCGCGGGCCATCCCAACGTGGGCACCGGGCGACCACACACCTGTCGGGACCTCATGACCTGGTACGCCGCGCGCTTGAAGGAACTCTACGAGGGCGACACCGACCGGGCGCATCGCTTCCGCTACGGCCTGCTCGTCTTCGACGTGGCCACGATCCTGTTCGTCATCGTGTCGTCGTTCATGCCGCGCACGGGCTGGATCGCGGTCCTCGACATCGTGCTCGGATTGATCGTCCTGCTCGATTTCGTGGCTCGCCTCGTCGTCAGCCCGCGGCCCAGCCGCGAGTTCCTGCGCGTCACCACCTGGGCCGATCTGGCCGCGATCGCGTCGTTCCTGCTTCCGCTCCTGGGCGAAAGCGCCGGCTTCCTGCGCATCCTGCGCACGCTCCGGCTCCTGCGCACCTACGAACTGCTCGACCGCCTCCGGAAGGACAGCGCGCTGTTCCGCCACCACGAGGACGCGATCCTGGCCGGCACCAACCTCGTGGTGTTCGTGTTCGTGATGACCGGGGTGATCTACGTCACCCAGCACGGCAGCAACCCCGCCATCGCCACCCCCGTCGACGCACTCTATTTCACGGTGACATCACTCTCGACCACGGGTTACGGCGACATCACCTTGCCGGGTACGACCGGCCGGCTGATCTCGGTGTTCGTGATGATCTGCGGCGTGACGCTGTTCTTCCGCCTCGCGCAGGTTCTCTTCCGCCCCTACAAGGTGCGCTTTCCCTGCCCGACCTGCGGCCTCCAGCGCCACGAACCCGACGCGGTCCACTGCAAGGCCTGCGGCGTCACCCTGAACATCCCCGACGAGGGCGATAGCTAGACAGGCGAACGGAGGGGCCGCCGTTGCAGGCGGCCCCTCCAGGGGATCGGTTCGGGCTCAGGCGGCGAGCAGCAGGTGAGCCGATTGATAGACGGTGACGATCAGGCCCGCCGCACAGACGGCGGCCATGACGTAGGTGAAGGTCTTCAACAGCATCCGTTCGTTCCGAGGGGCCGGATCAGCAGCGGTTGCCGCCAGAGGTCTGGCCGTACTGCTGGACGGGGAAGTTCTGCTGGTTGGCATTGCCTTCGGCGGCCGAACTCATCGGACAGCCGAAATAGGCCGGCGGGCGACGGACGTCGTTGATCGAGCCCGTGGTCTCCACATCGTAGGGCGAGAAGGTCGTGTAGCGAGAGGGTCTATCGAAAGCCATCGCGGACGAGATCGGAGCAACGCCAAGGACAAGGGCGGTGGCAATAGCGGCGATACGGGTCTTCATAATGGCTTGCTAGCTCCTTGACAGTACGGACCAACTGTTTGGTCCGCTTCTCACTGTGTAAGCCAGATATGGGGTGCCGATCTCATCCACGACGTGCGCGCAGGCACATGAGCGGCCGGATTAAAACCGTCGGCTGCACCCGGTCTCGCGCCGTCACCGCCGGGGGAAGCCTAAAACGGTTCGTCGCGCGGTGTTTCTCCAGGGCAAGCCTCGCTTCAGGGCATGCCTCGCTTCAGAGGAGGCCTCAACGGGCCACCTGTCGGCGACCGTCCGGTTCGCCGCGGTCGCGAAAGACTCGCCGCGGTCGATGCGGTCAGGCCGGACCCGCGACCCCCGCCTGCGCGAACGTCGCCATGTCGCGGTGGCAGGCCAGGGCGCCCTTGAGCACGCCGATCGCCATCGCGGCGCCTGAGCCTTCGCCGAGGCGCATTCCGAGGGCCAGCAGCGGGACCAGTCCGAGCCGTTCGAGCACGTCGGCATGGGCACCCTCCGCCGAGACGTGGCCGGAGAGGCAATGGTCGAGGGCGGCCGGGTCGATGGCGTGGAGCACCGCCGCCGCCGCGGTGGCGACGTAACCGTCGAGGACCACCGGCACCCGCTGCAGGCGGGCGGCGAGAATGGCGCCGGCCATGGCGGCGATCTCGCGGCCGCCCAGGCGCGCCAGGACCTCCAAAGGATCGTCGAGGTGGCCGGCGTGGTGGGCGAGCGCGTCGGCCACGGCCTGCGTCTTGCGGGTCAGCCCGGCCTGGTCGACCCCCGTGCCGCGGCCGACCCAATGGGCCGGCTCGCCGCCGTAGAGGGCCGCGTAGATCGCCGCGGCGATGGTGGTGTTGCCGATGCCCATCTCGCCGAGCCCCAGGCAATCGGTGCCGGCGGCCACCGCCTCCATGCCGAAGGCCATGGTCGCCACGCAGTCCTTCTCGGAGAAGGCGGGGCCGGCGCAGATGTCGCCGGTGGGCAGGTCGATGGCCAGATCGAACACCTTGAAGCCGAGGCCGTAGGCGGCGCAGATCTGGTTGATGGCACCGCCGCCGGCGGCGAACGTGTCGAGCATCTGCCGGTTCACCTCCGGCGGGAACGCCGAGACGCCGCGGGCGACGACCCCGTGGCTGCCGGCGAAGACGCAGACCAGCGGCCGGTCCAGGCTCGGCCGGCCCTTGCCCTGCCAGGCGGCGAGCCATTCCACCAGGCGTTCCAGGCGACCGAGGGCGCCGGCGGGCTTGGTCAGCATCGCGTCGCGCTCGCGCACCATGGCGAGGGCGTCGCCGTCCGGGCCGGGCATCGTGGCGATCAGGCGGCGGATGTCCGCGAACGGGCCTTCTTCGGACGGTGTCTCGACGGTCATGGCGACATCCCTCGCGCGGGTCGGGCCGGGATGGCGGCGCGCTGTCGCTCCGCTATAGCTTTCGCAGGTGCGAGGGTGAAGGCGGGCCGACTATGGCGCAGGATGCGCGCGACATCGCGGAGCCCGGCTTTCCCGGGGCTCGGGCCGCCTACGACCTCGCCGCGTGCCTGCGCTTCTACAGCCGGCTGCCGGTGCCGCGCCTGCCCGGCGAGGGCGACCCGCACGGCGTGCCCGATTTTCGCACCGCGCCGCGGATGCTGCCGCTGGCCGGCCTCGTCCTGGCACTCCCCTCGGGGCTCGTGCTGCTCGGCGCCTGGGCGCTCGGGCTCGGGCCGTTCCTGGCCGCGACCCTGGCGGTGGCGGCCGGCGTCCTCGTCACCGGCGCCCTGCACGAGGACGGGCTCGCGGACGTCGCCGACGGGTTCGGCGGCGGGGCCACCCGCGAGTGCCGTCTCGAGATCATGCGCGACAGCCGCATCGGCGCCTACGGCGGCGTCGCCCTGATGCTGTCGCTGGCCCTGCGCATCGGGGCGCTCGCGACCCTCCTCGACCGGATCGAGGCCGTCGCCGCGGTGGCGCTGGTCCTGGCCGCGGCGCTGTCGCGCACGGCGGCGCTGTATCCCCTGGTGGCGCTCGATCCGGCCCGGCCGGGGGGCGCCGGCGCCGCGGTGGGACGCCCGAGCCGCCGGACTTTCGGCATCGCCGTGGTGCTCGGCCTGGGTCTCGCGGGTCTGAGCCTGCCGTTCGGTCTCCCGGTCGCCGCTCTCGCCCTGATGGTCGGCGGCTGCGCCCTCGCCGCCTGGGGCGTCGCCGGCCTCGCGCGGCGCAGCATCGGCGGCCAGACCGGCGACGTGGTCGGGGCCTGCCAGCAGCTCGCCGAGATCGCGGCCCTCCTCGGTCTCCTTGTCGCGACCCCCGCCTGAGGCCATGCCCTCGACTTGATCCCGGCCGCGCGGCCCGGCATGGAACGGGTCATGATCAGCCTCGTCCAGAAAGCCTCCAGCCCCTGCACCAAGCTCTGCGTCCTCGACGATGGGCTGGGGCTGTGCGAGGGCTGCGGCCGCACCCGCGACGAGATCGCCCTGTGGGGGGGGATGCCGGAGGCCAGGCGCCGGGCGATCATGGCGACCCTGCCCGAGCGCCTGAGAGCCGCCCAGCGCCGCAAGGTGGCACGATGATCAACCTCGCCATCGGGGTGCTCGGCATCGTGCTCGTGGCCCTCGTCCTGAATCACGGCGAGGGTCGGATCGTCGGCCTCGAGCCGGAGCAGCTCGCGGGGCTGGCCGGCAGCGGCGCGCTGCTCGCGATGATCGCGGCCGGGTTCTGGGGCGAGTTCCGCAGCCGCATGGGCGAGAACCTGCGGGCCTTGGCGATCTGGGGCCTCCTCGGCCTCGCCTGCGTCGGCGCCTACGCCTATCGCGACGAGGCGCGCGAGGTCGGCAACCGCATCGTGGGCGAGCTGCGCCCCGGCAGCGCCACCACCGGGCCGGGCGGCAGCGTCACCATCGCCCGGCGGGCGGGCGGCGACTTCCAGGTGAGGGCGGCGGTGAACGGGCGGGTGCAGACCTTCGTCTTCGACACCGGCGCCAGCGCCGTGGTGCTGACCGCCGAGAACGCCGCGGCCCTCTCGCTGACGCCCAAGGAGTCGGAGTTCAGCGTGCGGATCTCCACCGCCAACGGCACCACGGTGGCCGCGCCGGCCTACCTCGACAGCCTCGCGGTGGGCGACATCACCCTGAGGCGGGTCTCGGCGCTGATCAGCCGTCCGGGCGCCCTGTCCGACAATCTCCTCGGCATGAGCTTTCTCAGCCGCCTCGGCTCCTACGAGGTCCGCGGCGACCGGCTGACCCTTCGCGCGCCCTGACCGTTCAGGCGGCGCGGGTCGCCTCGGGCCAATCGCGCGAGACCATCGCGACCGCGTCGCGCAGGTCCCGGAGGCCGGCGTCGGACTGCGTGCCCACGGTGGAGAGGTGGCGGCGATAGGCGCGCGCGCCCGGCCGCCCGTTGAACAGGCCCAGCATGTGCCGGGTGATCGTGTGGAGGCGGACCCCCTCGGCCAGGGCGTCGGCGATCGTCGGCGCGAAGGCCTCGACCGCCGCGAAGGCGTCGGCCACCGGCGCCGCCTCGCCGAACAGCGTCGGGTCCACCTCGAGGAGGATCGCCGGGTCGCCGTAGGCCGCCCGGCCGATCATCACCCCGTCGACCGCGCTCAGATGGCCGAGCGCGTCAGGAATCGTGGCGATGCCGCCGTTGACGGCGATCGGCAGGGTCGGCCGCGCCCGCTTCAGGGCGGCGACGCGCGGGTAGTCGAGGGGTGGCACGTCGCGGTTCTCCTTGGGCGAGAGGCCCTGGAGCCAGGCCTTGCGGGCATGGACGACGAGGGCGTCGACGCCCGCCGCGACCACCGCCTCGGCGAGGGCGTCGAGGGCCTCCTCGCCCTGGTCGTCGACCCCGATGCGGCACTTGACCGTCACCGGGACGCGGACGGCCGCCTTCATCGCCGCGACGCAATCGCCGACCAGCCCCGGCTCGCGCATCAGGCAGGCACCGAAGCGACCGTCCTGGACCCGGTCGGACGGGCAGCCGACGTTGAGGTTGACCTCGTCGTAGCCGTAGTCCGCCGCGATGCGGGCGGCTCTCGCCAAGTCGGCCGGGTCCGAGCCGCCGAGCTGCACCGCCACCGGATGCTCGGCCGGGGAAAAGGCGAGTAACCGGTCGCGCGGCCCATGGAGCACGGCGCCGGTGGTGACCATCTCGCTGTAGAGCCGCGCCCGCCGCGACAGGACGCGGTGGAACGACCGGCAGTGACGGTCCGTCCAATCCATCATCGGTGCGACGGAGAGTCGGTAGGGACTGAATGCGTTGATTTCTTTAACTGCGTCGGTCACTCGCGGTCGCTTTCGTGCAAAAATCCCCGACTTATGCGGGTCAAGCTAGTCTTGCCCTCGAAGGTGGTTCATTAATGTTCTTCGAACGAGACAGCCAAAGTAACACTATGATTCTCTTTCGCCATCTGTCCTATGTCTGTCGCCGCCGCAACAAGGGATTGGTCGGAACGAGATGAGATTCAGACTCAAAATATTTTGGCCCAACTTGCAGGCCGTATTGAAGGTGACAATCGAGAATTGTCGCGGAACTCGATCAACATCAAACGACCGAGATCAGACTATTATACTGCCTACCACGCTACGCCTTTATGAGAGACAGTACCCGCTCCATTACTCGAATTGTTTCTCGCCAAATGAAGGACGCCGAGGTCCAAGCCCCCAAACTTTTTCGAGAAACTGAAGCTTAGAAGCCCTTTGCGTGGACAATGTATTTATCCGCTCAATCGAGCATGTGAACCAAGCATCAACCTCGACAATGTCGCCATCGAAATGATTGACTGGCTCAATCTTTCGAAGAGTTAGACCGGCTCGTCCAAGAATATCTACGATGTCGGCAAGAAGCTTTTGACCTTCATAAATCGGGTATAGATGCGCCTCAACCTTGACACCCAGGCAGTGATGCAATGCGCCGCCAAAACCCTCCAAAATATTGTACTCAAATCCTTGGACGTCGATCTTGACTGCGTCAGGTAGCGGTGCTTCGCCACTTGCAACTAGTGCATCAAACCGAACGCATTCTACTTCAAGCTCGTGTGTGACCCGGAATGCCGGGCTGATAGAGTAAGACGCAAGGAATTTTTGATTCGGAACGAGAAGCGACGTACAGCCGAGACTTTTGGTAACGTGAAGAGTTCGATGCTCTGCGCGGTTGCTTAATGCGCGCTCGATCACAACTCCCCCTGGACTGGCCGCAATTTTTGTCCGGGCCATAGCCGCTTCTGGCGGGTTCGGCTCGAACAAAACGGCACGCACATTGGCAATATGAGGAAGCCAATCCTCACCAACCCCCCCTAGCCCGCCGACATCGACAAAAGTAAAGATATCGGTATCCGGTTTCAATTTCAACTCCTCCGGTAGATTAGGAAATATCCGAGTTACTTTACCCATCCATAAATCGGCAACAGCGCCAATATCTAAAACTACAGCTCCTGAGTTTTTCAATTTTGCTGCATAAATTTTCCCCAACATTCCAGCTGCAACAAGCCAAATTTGGCCACGCCGATCTACGGGAGCGTCCAAAAATTTACTAATTTCATTAAAACGCTCTGGCCAATGCCTTCCGGCTACTGCATTGTCACCTAATGTTTCAGCGTGAATCTGCTCGCCGGGAACCTTAAGGAACTCGATCCTCTCAATACCATATGTGCGCTGGAGAGCCTTTGGTAGCTCGCCGTGACAGCTGATAAGTCCGACAGTTTGTCGGTCTTGAAGCACGCGAGCGAGAGTACCTGAGATTAGTAGGTCATAGTGAACACCTAAATGAAACACAGGAACTTTACTGGCCCACTCTGGGTCTTTGTCCGCCAAAGCAAGTAGCTTTCGCATCGTATTCACGACCCATGCTATCCCTCGTGGAGACGTAAGATCGTATTCCGTTTGAATCGCTTCAAAATACATACTCCCAGCAATTACATCAGCTTGCTGGATAGACTCATTAAAAACTCCCGCAGCTGCGCGGTAAGCGGGTTCTTCAAGTACGGAGGAGTCTTGGAACCATATTTCAGTAAATTCTTTTCTATTAGACTTGTAGTAGACTGAATATTCTGCCTCATCCTCAGAATTGAGGAGTATGTGCGCTCCCTCACCATCACCAAGACGAAGAAGAAGATATGGCTTACCAAATTCTAGTGCGTGGTTTATATCCAACTCGATTTGAGAGATAGTTTTCGCCGCAAAGCTATCTTTAACGCGATGACAGAGAGATTTGGCGGTCGATCTATCATAAATAGACACAAATTTTACAAACTGACTGTAAGAAATTATTGTATCTTTGTTTTCCGGAAAAAGATGTGACGCTCTTTGGAGAGTCGCTTCTGCGTCATTTTTCTGACCAACGACTGCATATTGTCGTACTAGCCAAAGCAGGCATTTGAGGTCTTCCAGCTCGGCGAGCGCACGTTTTAGATAAAAAATGGCTTTATCCGGTCGCCCTATGACTGCAAAACTATATCCAAGTTCCCAGGAACAATGATATTTAAAGGGATCGATCAGTGTAAATTGTTGGACGATTGTTTCTGCTTGATCAAGAAGTCCTTTTTGTCTGAGTAAGATAACTATCTTCGATGGTACTAAAGGGAAATTATTTTTATTGGCATTATCGACAACATTTTCTACCATCGCGTGCCTTATGAAAATGTCGGATTCAATATACAAAGCGCAAAATTCTTCTATCTCAATATCTGTCACTTGAAAATTTCCTTAGTCGGCATTTTTAAGAAAGCAAAGGTGCTCGGATTTTGTAGATCAAGTCGGAGGAAAAAGGCAACCGGTGAGGTGGCCAGAATGCTGTAGAGATTGACAATTGTAGGTCTAAAAGATGCCTTCAGGCTTCGATCTTGTTATCTTCAGAAGGCATCGGTCCTAGGTCCAACGTACGACTCATTACTGTATAATTATAAAGCCGTTTCCCCGGGCCGTATTTGAGCGATGCGCAGATAGTTCTAGCGTTTTGCTACGCTGGCTTTACCCATGTCCGGCTGCGAGGGACGCTCGATATTGCTGGTGTTCGATACGCTTCTTAAAACCGTCGATTGCCGCAACCTGACGCATTTTCAGGGCTTCGCGGCTCAGCGAATCGGTGGATTTCCGGAGCGAGACAAAAAACTCGAACTCGTCCGGGTCAGTGCTCAGAACATTGATGATCTCAAAATCGAACCGCTCCAACATTGCGGCCTGGCGAATAAGGTCCAAAAATGACAGTGGCGTGTAAATCCAGCAGTGACTGTCGAAATATTGCCCCTCTTGAGCGATCTGTTTGGCCTGAGTCTCGGCGATCCAAAGTGCGAACTCGCCATTGTAGGGGGCGAGACCCTTGGGATCGATCTGGCTCTTCCAGATGTCGCCGGGCTCGATTTTCGCGATGTGGACGCAATGGTCGACCATCTGGCGAATGCTCGGCTTCGAATACCCGAGTAGATCGGCCTCGATCAACTGCCCGATGGTGCTCACCGGGCAGTTGACGTCGAAGGTGTACCGCTTGTCGGGGATGGCGAGGTTGAACGTACCCCCCGCGCGCAGGACCTCATGGATGCCGCGAAACCATCCCAAGGTGTTCGGTACGTGCTCAATGACGTGGCTGGCGATCGCGAAGTCGTATCGGTTCCCGCTTCCGACGATGTCTGCCAACGAACCGTTTCCGCTCCAGACGTGATGAACGTCAACGATGCCGGCGACCCGATCAGGTAGGGCGGCATGTTGTTTGCGCAAGTTGCCGGCGTCCGTATAATCTAC
Source organism: Methylobacterium sp. Leaf466 (assembly GCF_001425565.1). Taxonomy (NCBI): domain Bacteria; kingdom Pseudomonadati; phylum Pseudomonadota; class Alphaproteobacteria; order Hyphomicrobiales; family Methylobacteriaceae; genus Methylobacterium; species Methylobacterium sp. Leaf466. Next base: position 215,509 of record NZ_LMRC01000012.1, read on the forward strand.
ATATTCGCAGATGCCGAATTCCGGCGCAATAATCGGGTTGTTGAGTGCTCCGATTTCCACGCCCATGTGAATGGCCGGATCGACCCCGAAAGTCAGTCTTCTGTTTCGCTCCGATACCGGAGACCAAACATTCTTCGTTTCCATATCGAAATCTCGTTCCTAGGCCGTCGAGAAGGCAAAATGAACCAGGCCGTCTTTTCGCAGGTCCGTTCGGTCCGGGCCAAGCGGTCAGGGTTTGTACCTCAATGAGCCCATGGTTGCGCGCTTTATTCCTCCAGGAGATGCATTTTTCGGATGGGTTGCAGACGACGGCTCAGTGGTCGTGCTTGCAGTCCGGGCCGTGGACGTGGCCATGGTCGTGAGCCGCGTGGTCGTGCCCGTGATCCGGGTGGCCGTCACCGGCGTGGGCCTGGTGATCGTGCGCGTGATGATCGTGGCCGCATTGGCTGTGGTCGTGCGCGGCGCGCTCGGGCTTGAAGGCGCGCGAGACGGCCTGCGCGGTGCAGCCCTGGCCGCGGACGAGTTCGGCCACCGCCGCGTCGGCCGGGACGTAGAGCACGTCGGGCCCGATTTCGGCGGCCACGTGGTTGCCGCCGAGCTGCCAGGCCAGGCGCATGAGGCGGGCCGGGTTCTCGGCCCGCACCGCGATCAGCGGTTCGGCCGCCGCGCGCACCGCCACCAGGCGGCCGTCGTCGAGGCGCAGGGCGTCCCCGTCCTCCAGCCCCGTGGTCGCGGTGAGGGCGAGGGTGAGGCCCAGGCCCCCCTGCCCGGTGATCTCGCCCGTCGTCGCCTGCCGGGCGGCGTGGTCGAGGATCACGGTGTCGACCACGGACTCCGGGCGGACGGCCGGCTTGCGGACGATGGTGGTGGCGCGCAGCATGATGTCCTCGGTGACCGACCCCGAACCTGTGGGGATCGGGCCTCTCTAAAGGGTTTTCCATGCGAACGGAAAGCGTGGGCGGAACCGAATGCCGCCAGGGTGCATTCATGAGCCTGTACGGCTAAGCTCATCCCAGCGCGGTGATCCGCCGGATCGTCGAGCCTGACCCATCACGGCGCAAAGCCGGACCCGATCCACTGCACAAGGGACCTCCGCCATCATGAAGAAGCTCATCGCCACGGCCCTCGCGGGCGCCCTCGCCCTCTCGCTCGGCGCCTGCAACACTCCCGAGGACCGCGCCCTCGGCGGCGCCGGCCTCGGCGCCCTGGCAGGAGCCGCCATCGGCGGAGCCGCCACCGGCCGCGCCGGCGGCGCCCTGGCCGGTGCCGCCATCGGCGGAGCCGGCGGTGCCATCGTCGGCGCCGCCAGCGCGCCGCGCTGCCCCTACGGCACCTACCGCGACGCCTACGGCGACGTGTACTGCCGCTGAGTCCATCGGGCCGATCGGCCGGTCTTCACGGCCGGCGAAGGAGGGGCTGGAACCGACGGTTCCGGCCCCTTCTCGCATCTGCGCTATCGCTTTTGCACCTGCGTGCTCCGGTGTATGGCTTGCGCCCGATGCCGTGTTCCCGTGCCGAGACGATGACCGTCGACTTCCCTCCCGTCCACACCGACCGGCCCCTGCGATGAGCGACGGAATCTGGGGCAAGCTCGGCGGCGCCGGCCTCGGGCTCGCCATCGGCGGGCCGCTCGGGGGGCTCGTCGGCCTCGCGGCCGGGCACTTCCTGGTGGACCGCGAGGGCGCGATCTTCGGCACGACGCCGCGCGACGTGGTCTTCACCACCGGTCTGGTGGCCCTCGCCGCCAAGATGGCGAAATCCGACGGGGTCGTGACCGAGTCCGAGGTCGAGGCCTTCGACAAGGTGGTGGCGGTGGACGCCGATGCCCGCCCCGGCGTGGCGCGGCTGTTCGACCTCGCCAAGGGCACGACCAGCGGCTTCGAGGCCTATGCCCGGCAGATGGCCTCGGTCTTCCACGACGAGCCGCAGATGCTCGAGGACGTGCTCGACGGCCTGTTCCACATCGCCAAGGCCGATGGGGCGATCCACGAGGCGGAGGAACGCTACCTGCGCGCCGTCGCCGAGATCTTCGGCTACGACGAGCACGCCTTCCGGCGGATCGCGGCGCGGCACATGCGCCTGTCGGACGATCCCTACCTCGTGCTCGGCTTGGAAGCGGACGCCGAGGACGGCGCGCTCAAGGCGGCCTACCGCGCCCTGGTGATCGAGAACCATCCCGACCGGGCCATCGCCCGCGGCCTGCCGGCGGAGGCGGTGGCCATCACCACCCGGCGGCTCGCGGCCATCAACGCCGCCTACGACCGCATCGCGACCGAGCGGGGCCTGCGGTGAAGGCGACCCCGGAAAGCGCCGTCGCCACCAGCGTGGTGCCCTCGCCCAACCACGGCGAGCGCATCGGCGGGCCGCCGACCCTCGTGATCCTGCACTACACCGGCATGGATTCGGCCGCCGCCGCCATCCAGCGCCTCGCCAACCCGCTCTCCGAGGTCTCCGCCCACTACGTGGTCCTGGAGGACGGCAGTGTGATGCAGATGGTCCCGGAAGGCCGCCGCGCCTGGCACGCCGGCCGTTCGGCCTGGGCGGGCGAGCGCGACGTGAACTCGCGCTCGCTCGGCGTCGAGATCGTCAATCCCGGCCACGACGGCGGCCTGCCGCCCTACCCGGACGTCCAGATCGCGGCCGTGATCGCCCTGTGCCGGGACCTCGTCTCGCGCTGGCCGATCCGTCCGGCCGGCGTGCTCGCCCATTCCGATATCGCGCCCGAGCGCAAGGAAGACCCCGGCGAGCGCTTTCCCTGGGACCGCCTCGCCAGGGAGGGCGTCGGGCACCATGTGCCGCCGGCCCCGATCCGCGACGGGCGCTTCTTCGCGCAGGGCGACGCCGGCCAGCCGATCGAGGCGCTTCAGGCGATGTTCGCCCTCTACGGATACGACCTTGCGGTGACCGGCACCTTCGACGCGCGGACCCTGGCGGTGGTGACGGCCTTCCAGCGCCATTTCCGCCAGGAGCGGGTCGACGGCATCGCCGATTCCTCGACCATCACCACCCTGCGCGACCTCATCGCGGCCAGAGACAGGCCCCCACCGCCATCGCCGTGACGGTCAGTCCCTCCTCGCCTGCGACGCCGATGCCGGCGGGTGTCGGACCGCGATGCGGACCCTCAGCGCGCCCGCGCTGACGAGGCGACCTCGTCTCCGTCCTGCGCGCCGCCCCTCGTCCGCCACAGGCTGTAGACGATGCCGCCGGTCAGCAGCGTCACGGTGACGAGCAGCGACACCCACGGCGGCAGGTGGACGAGGTCGAAGGTATCCGCGACCACGATCTTGAGGCCGATGAAGATCAGGATGAAGGCGAGCGCCGTCTTGAGGTAGGCGAAGCGGTCCACCATCGCGGCGAGCGCGAAATAGAGCGCGCGCAGCCCCAGGATCGCGAAGATGTTCGAAGTGTAGACCACGAAGGTGTCGGTGGTGATCGCGAAGATCGCCGGCACGCTGTCCACCGCGAAGATCACGTCGGCGAGGTTGACGAGGACTAGGCCGAGCGCCAGCGGCGTGAGCCAGCGCACCATCTTGCCGGTCTCGGGATCGGGCTTCTTCACGACGAATTGCTGGCCGTGCAACTCGGGGGTGATGCGGAAGAAGCGCCGCAACACCTTGACGGCGCGGTTGTCGTTGATGTCGACGGCCTCGGTCTCCTCCTTCGAGACGAGCATCTTCACGCCCACGAAGATCAGGAAGGCCGCGAACACCGTGAGGATCCAGGCCGCCTGATGCACCAAGGCGGCGCCGAGCCCGATCATCAGCCCGCGCATCACGAGGGCGCCGAGGATGCCCCAGACGAGGACGCGGTGTTGGGCGGCCCGCGGGATGCCGAGCGAGGTCAGGATCACCGCGATGACGAAGACGTTGTCCATGGACAGCGACTTCTCGACGACGAGGCCGGTCACGTATTCCTGTGCCGTCTGCCCGCCGAAATACCACCAGACCCATCCGCCGAAGGCGAGCCCGAGGCCGAAGTAGAAGGCCGTGAGCAGCAGGCTCTCACGCACCTCGATGACGTGGTTCTTGTCCTTGTGGAGAACGCCGAGGTCGAAGGCGAGCAGCGTGACCACGACCGCGTGGAAGCCGAGCCACATCCAGATCGGCTTGCCGAGCCATTCGACGAAGAGAAATTCGGGCATGCGCGGGCACCATCGATGCTTTTCAAGGGAGAGGAAAGCATCGGCTCCGACATCACGGAGGCATGAAAACGCGCTCCGCCAGAGGGGCCCGCAGCCGATGTCGCGGACTTGGGAAGGCCTGTCGGCGGAATCAAGGGTGTCCGGGAGCCTTGCGGTTCTCCGGGAGCCTTGCGGTTCTCCTTGACAGGACGGGTGCCGATGCGGCTCCGCATGGGCATGCAAGACGTGCCGCCGACCGATATCGCCGTCATCGGGGCCGGCCCCGCCGGTCTCTTCGCCGCCGAGGTGCTGGCTGGGGCCGGCCACCCCGTGACGGTCTACGACCGGATGCCGTCGGTGGGCCGCAAGTTCCTGATCGCCGGACGCGGCGGCCTCAACCTCACCCATTCCGAGGCGCTGACGGATTTCCTCGCCCGCTACCGGCCGGCACCGGCCGGCCTCGTCAGGGCGGTCGAGGGTTTCCCGCCCGATGCGCTGCGGGCCTGGTGCCACGACCTCGGCCAGCCGACCTTCGTCGGTTCGAGCGGCCGGGTGTTCCCCGAGAGCTTCAAGGCCTCGCCGCTGCTGCGGGCCTGGCTCGCCCGCCTCGACGGCCTCGGGGTCCGGATCCGGGCCCGCCATCGCTTCGTCGGCTGGTCCGACGCCGGCGGTGCCGCCTTCGAGACCCCCGACGGACCGGTGACGCGGCATTCGGGGCCGGTACTGCTGGCGCTGGGCGGCGCGAGCTGGCCTCGCCTCGGCTCGGACGGCGCCTGGGTCCGGCTCCTCGAGGGCCACGGCGTGCCTGTCTCGCCCCTGAGGCCGGCCAACGTCGGTTTCACGGTGGCATGGTCCGAGCACCTGCGTAGCCGCTTCGCCGGCGAGCCCCTGAAGCGCATCGCCCTGCGCTTCGGCGACACCACCGTGCGCGGCGAGGCGGTGGTGACCGCCGACGGCATCGAGGGCGGGGCGGTCTATGCGCTCTCGCGCCCGATCCGGGAGGCGATCGCCGCGCGCGGCGAGGCCGTGATCCACCTCGACCTACGGCCGGACCTCGCCCATCGGACCTTGGTCGAACGGCTCGGCGCCGCGAAATCCGGGCAGTCCCGGTCCACCACCCTGCGCAAGGCCGCGGGCCTGAGCCCTGTGGCTACGGCGCTCGTCTACGAGGCCGCCGGCCGCACGCTGCCCGACGACCCGGTGCCGCTCGCCGCCCTCGTCAAGGCGGTGCCCGTCCGCCTGCGCGCCCCGCGACCGATCGAGAAGGCGATCTCCACCGCCGGGGGCGTCGCCTTCGCCGGCCTCGACGACCGGTTCATGCTCACCGCCCGGCCCGGCACCTTCGTGGCCGGCGAAATGCTGGATTGGGAGGCGCCCACCGGTGGCTACCTGCTCCAGGCCGCCTTCGCCACCGGGCGCGCCGCGGCCCAAGGGCTTCTCGCCTGGCTCGGCGAAGAGGCGGTCAGGCCCCCGTCATAGGCGTGCGCAGATCCCGATCATGCCCTGGCTGTCGGCGGGACAGGCGGCGCTCGGCGCCCCGCCGCTCTGCATGAAGGTCGGGCTGCGCGCCTTGAGGCAATAGGCCGAAACCAGGACCTCCGCGGTCTCGCAGGTTATCTCGCAGCCGCCCACCGGGCAGCTCTCGAGCCTCAGGAGCCGGAACGCGCTCGCGGATGGGACCGGTGTGGCCACGACGGCGGCCGCACCCGCCTGCCCCGCCGCACCGTCGGCCCCGGCCGTCCCCGCCACGCCCTGCGGCCCGGCAGGCCCCTGCGGACCGGGCTCGCCCCGCTCGCCCTTGGGACCGGGCGGTCCTTGCGGTCCGGCCTCGCCCTTCGCGCCGGGCTCGCCGCCAGGACCCGGATCGCCCTTCGGACCCGGATCGCCCTTCGGACCCGTTTCACCTTTGACGCCGGCTTCCCCGTTCGCCCCCGGAGCACCGGCCACACCCGCGACCCCCTGCGGTCCCGATGAGCCGCAATTGGCCACCACCGCCTCGCGCTCGTCCTCGCCCGCCTTCAGCGTGGCGACGCAGTTGGGGGGCAGATAGGGCAGCCGGAACGAGAAGCGCCCGCGCTTGTCGGCGATCACCGAGATGTCGTCGTCGAGCACCACGACGAGACCGCCCTTGCGCAGGCTCCCCGAGATCCGCAGGTCGCCGGCCTCGATGCGTGCCTCGTAGACCGTGATCGGCTGGCTCGGCTCAGGCGGTCGCTTGGCCCGCGGCTTGGACGCTTTCGGCGCCGACCGCGCACCCGGTGTCCCCGCAGACGGGCCGTCGGACGGCTCCGCGGGAGCCGCCGTCTCGCCGGGCAGGACCTGGATCGCCAGCTGCGCGGCGGCCGGCACCGACGCGACCGGTCCCGCCAGCACCATGGCCGCCAGGAGGAAAGCGACGCCGTCGAGACGCATGGATCTGTTTCCGGCCACCGCCGCGTCCCGGCGCGGCAGGCGGACATTGGCGTCGGGCATCCGGAACGGTCAAGCCTCGTGATCGCCCGATCGAAGGCTCGCCGCCGTTCCGGCCGGGATCGTCAGGCCACCTCGAACGACGTCCACAACCCGGTGTCGAAGCGCTCCAGCACCGCCGCGCTGATCAGCCAGCGCCCGGGATTGTCGGCGAGGAAGGCGATGCGGGCGGTGCGGCCTTCCGGCAGCTGGAACGTGTCGAGCCAATAGGGCTCCCAGCCGTCGTCGAGGTTGTGCAGCAGGCGGAAGGCGTGGCCGTGCAGGTGCAGGCCCTGCGTGAAGGCCGTCTCGTTCTTGATGGCCAGGACCACCACCTGACCGCGCTTGACGGTGAACAGCGGCGGCTGGCCCGCTGCGCCGCTGACGCCGTTCATCGCCCAGATCCGGGCCGGATCGCCGGAATAGCTCGGCTCGACCTCGGGCTTGGCCTTGTCGATCCTGGCGCCGCCGGTGATCGCGATGTCGCGCCGCACCGCGTTCTGCAGCTTCACCTCGGCCGGTAGCAGGGTGTTGACGCCCACCGGTCCGATCGGAGAGCGGTTTCCGGCGACCGGCTCGCCCCTGGTGGTGATGCTGGCGAGCGCCAGGCCTTCCCCGATCAGCGCCGTGATCGCGCCGCTGACGGCCGAACTCGGGAGGTCGACCAGCAGGTCGTAGCGGGTCCCGGGGCCGAACGGCAGCGTCGCGCGCAGGGGCTCGAAGGTGTCGGTGGGCTGGCCGTCGACGGCCACCACGTAGACCTTGAGCCCGTCGAAGCGGATGCGGGTCGCACGGGCGTTGCAGGCGTTGGCCAGCCGCAGGCGCAGCCGCGCATTGGGCGGCGCCTCGATCGCCTCGGGCGTCGGGCGGCCGTTGACGGTGACGAGGTTGCCCAGGCGCCCGGAGGCGGCGGCGAAGGGCGTCTGGCCGAAGGCCAGCAGGGCGGCCTGGTCGTCGAGCCGCCAGTCCTGCATCAGCAGGGGGATGTCGCGGTCGACCGGGGGCAGGACCTTCTCCTCGACGATCAGCATTCCGGCGAGGCCTCGCCCCGACGGCTCGCTCGATCCGCCGACCACGAGGGGCCGCATCAGGAAGGTGCCGGCGTCGGGGGGCGTGAAGGCGTAGGTGAAGTCCGCGCCCGGTGCGATCGGCGGCTGCGTCACCCCGCCGACGCCGTCCATGGCGTTGCGGTTGCGCACGCCGTGCCAATGGAGCGAGAGCGGCTTGTCGGTCCGGTTCTCGACCTTCAGGCGCACGGGCTCGCCGTGCCGCGTCCTCACCACCGGCGGTGCCGCCTTGCCGTCGAAGGCCCACAGGGCGGTCTCGGGTGCCGGTTCCGGCTTGAGACGGGCCTTGAGGGGGCCGGCGACGAGGTTGCGCGGCTCGGGTGCAGGCGTCGCGGGCTGCGCGCCGCCCACCGAGGGAAACACGGCCAGCCCCGCTCCCAGGGCGCCGGCCCCGAGCACCGCGCGCCGCGAGGGACCGCACGGGGCGGCGACGGTGGACGGGCCGGGTCGATTCTCTGGCATGGGTCCTCGCGGCCTCGTCTGCGATGCGGCTGGCTTGTAGACGGCGTCGGCGCGATCCGCCAAACGGCCGGCGCGCGGGGCCCTGGGGGCCTGCAAGTTTTTTGCTGCGGGCCGGATCGTGCGTGCTATAGAGCCGCGCTCTGGCGGCGGGATGCGCGCCGGGCGTGGACGCTTGCGGGCGTGGCGGAACTGGTAGACGCGCTGGATTTAGGTTCCAGTGACGATGAGTCGTGGGGGTTCGAGCCCCTCCGCCCGCACCAGCCCCGCCGTCGGGAACGGAATGGCTCATAGCGATGGCCGGCCCGGCCTGCCGTAACTGTCGTACCACCGGCCCGTGCGTTTCTCGCTGTCGTCGGCCGCCGCGACCCGGGTTCGGGGGCGAGGCCGGGCGAGACCCATTCGCGTGATCACACGGACGACAGCGGAAAGACGACCATGCAGGTGACCGAGACACTGTCCCAGGGCTTGAAGCGCGAGTTTCAGGTTCTCTTCGCGGCCCACGAGCTCGAGGATCGCCTGAACAGCGAGTTGTCCACGCTCAAGGACAAGGCCCAGATCAAGGGCTTCCGCCCCGGCAAGGTGCCCGTGGCGCACCTGCGCAAGCTCTACGGGCGCTCGGTGATGGCCGACGTGCTGCAGAACGCGGTCAACGAGGCCAACCAGCGGATCGTCACCGACAACAACCTCAAGCTGGCGCTGGAGCCCAAGATCGAGTTCCCCGGCGAGCAGTCGGTGGTGGAGCGCGCCCTCGACGCCAAGGGCGACATCGCCTTCAACGTGGCGCTGGAAGTGCTGCCGAGCTTCGAGCTCGCCGACCTCTCCGACGTCAGCCTTAAGAAGCTCGTGGTCACGCCTTCCGAGGCCGAGGTCGACGAGGCGATCGGCCGCATGGCGAGCCAGGGCCGGCCGTTCAGCCCGAAAGCCGAGGGTGAGGCCGCCGCCACCGGCGACCGCGTCACCATCGACTTCGTCGGCCGCATCGACGGCACCGCCTTCGAGGGCGGCACCGGCGAGGGCGTCGATCTCGAGCTCGGCTCCGGCCAGTTCATTCCTGGCTTCGAGGACCAGCTCGTGGGCGCCACCGTCGGCGAGGCGCGGCTCGTGAAGGCTTCGTTCCCGGCCGAGTACGCCGCCGAGCACCTGGCCGGCAAGGACGCCGAGTTCGACGTCACCGTCACCGCCATCCAGGCGCCCGGCGAGGTCACCCTCGACGACGCGTTCGCCAAGGGCTTCGGCATGGATTCCCTCGAGAAGCTCCGCGAGGCGATCTCCGCCGCCATCGGCAGCGACTTCGAGGCGCAGTCCCGGCGCAAGCTGAAGAAGGAGCTCCTCGACGCGCTGGACGGCAAGTACAGCTTCGACCTGCCGCCGAGCCTCGTCCACCAGGAGTTCGCCGCCGTCTGGGCCCAGGTCGAGCAGGATCTCAAGACCCGCGGCAAGACCTTCGAGGACGAGGGCACCACCGAGGAGAAGGCGACCGCGGAATACCGCCGCATCGCCGAGCGCCGCGTCCGTCTCGGCTTGGTGCTTGCGCAGGTCGGCGAGACGGCCGATATCAAGGTGACGGACGAGGAGGTGAACCAGGCCCTGATCGCGCGCATCCGGCAATACCCGGGGCAGGAGCAGCAGGTCTGGGACTTCTATCGGAAGAACGCACAGGCGCTCGCCGAGCTTCGCGCGCCGCTGTTCGAGGAGAAGGTCGTCGACCATGTCCTCGCCCAGGTCCAACTCGTCGAGGAGCCCGTCTCGAAGGAGACGCTGTTCGCCGACGAGGACGAGGACAAGGCGGACGGCAAGGCCGAGCCCGCCCCGGCCTCCGACAAGGCCGACTGAGCCCGACGCTCTCCTCCGAAGGGGCTGCGGGCAGATTTTTTAACTGAGGCGCCCATAACGGTCGCCGTTGTTCGCTGCACGTCCGGTCCGCGAGTGGGTTCGCGGCCGGATTCCCCTGGGAGCCTGGGCACGATGATGAGAGATCCGGTCGACTATTATAACAGCGCGCTCGTGCCCATGGTGGTGGAGCAGTCGAGCCGCGGCGAGCGGGCGTTCGACATCTACTCGCGGCTCCTGCGCGAGCGGATCATCTTCCTCACCGGCCCGGTGGAAGATTACGGCGCTTCGCTCATCGTCGCCCAGTTGCTGTTCCTCGAGGCCGAGAACCCCAAGAAGGAGATCTCCTTCTACATCAACTCGCCCGGCGGCGTGGTGACCTCGGGCCTCTCGATCTACGACACGATGCAGTTCATCCGTTGCCCGGTGACGACGCTGTGCGTCGGCCAGGCCGCCTCCATGGGCTCGCTCCTGCTCACCGCCGGCGCCCCCGGGCACCGCTTCGCCCTGCCCAACGCCCGGATCATGGTCCACCAGCCTTCCGGCGGCTTCCAGGGCCAGGCCACCGACATCCTGATTCACGCCCGCGAGATCGAGGCGCTCAAGAAGCGCCTGAACGAGATCTATGTGAAGCACACCGGGCGCGACTACGACACCATCGTGACGGCGCTGGAGCGCGACAACTTCATGACCGCCGACGCGGCCAAGGAGTTCGGCCTCATCGACGAGGTCATCCAGAAGCGTCCCGAGCCGGCCGCCGCCTGACGCCGGGCGTAATCCTTTGCCGCGACGGGAACGGGCGGGTCCGCCTTGATCCTGCCGCGGCAGCGTGCTTGCATCTCCTCGCCGGGACGTTCTCGTCAGAAGCGCGCAGGTGACTGTTTCTTTAGGCGGATGCCATTACATCTGAGCGAACCGTGCGTGCCGGAGGCTGGCCGCATGTCCGCACATCGGAGACCGATATGAGCAAGACTGGCGGCAACGACTCGAAGAGCACGCTGTACTGCTCGTTTTGCGGCAAGAGCCAGCACGAGGTCCGCAAGCTGATCGCGGGCCCGACGGTGTTCATCTGCGACGAGTGTGTCGAACTGTGCATGGACATCATTCGCGAGGAGTCGAAGTCCTCTCTCGTGAAGTCGCGCGACGGCGTGCCGACGCCCAAGGAGATCCGCCGCGTCCTCGACGACTACGTCATCGGCCAGGATTTCGCCAAGAAGGTGCTCTCGGTCGCGGTGCACAACCACTACAAGCGCCTCGCCCACGCCTCGAAGCACAACGACGTCGAGCTGGCCAAGTCCAACATCATGCTGATCGGGCCCACCGGCTCCGGTAAGACTCTGCTCGCCCAGACACTCGCCCGCATCCTCGACGTGCCCTTCACGATGGCGGACGCGACGACGCTGACCGAGGCCGGCTACGTCGGTGAGGACGTCGAGAACATCATCCTGAAGCTGCTCCAGGCCTCCGACTACAACGTCGAGCGGGCGCAGCGCGGCATCGTCTACATCGACGAGATCGACAAGATCAGCCGCAAGTCAGACAACCCCTCGATCACCCGCGACGTGTCCGGCGAGGGCGTGCAGCAGGCCCTCCTGAAGATCATGGAGGGCACCGTCGCCTCCGTGCCTCCGCAGGGCGGCCGCAAGCACCCGCAGCAGGAGTTCCTGCAGGTCGACACCACTAACATCCTCTTCATCTGCGGCGGCGCCTTCGCCGGGCTGGAGCGCATCATCTCGGCGCGCGGCAAGGGCACCTCGATCGGCTTCGGCGCGACCGTGCAGGCCCCTGACGACCGCCGGACCGGCGAGATCTTCCGGAATGTCGAGCCCGAGGACCTGCTGAAGTTCGGCCTGATCCCCGAGTTCGTGGGTCGTCTGCCGGTGCTCGCGACGCTGGAGGACCTCGACGAGGTCGCCCTCAAGCGCATCCTGCAGGAGCCCAAGAACGCGCTCGTGAAGCAGTACCAGCGCCTGTTCGAGATGGAGAACGTCGACCTGACCTTCCAGGACGAGGCCCTCTCCATGGTCGCCCGCAAGGCGATCGAGCGGAAGACCGGTGCGCGCGGCCTGCGCTCGATCCTGGAGACCATCCTGCTCGAGACGATGTACGACCTGCCCGGCCTCGATTCCGTGGAGCAGGTGGTGATCGGCCCCGAGGTGGTGGAGGGCAAGTCTCGCCCGCTCTACATCCACGGTGACCGCAACAAGGACGTGCCCGCCAGCGTCAGCGCCTGAGGGCGATCCCGAGCCGGCCCCCTTGTCGCATGAGGGGCCGGCAGGCCGGCGGGCCGCTTGAAGACCCTCGCCGCAGGGACCATTTGAAGCCTAGCGCGATGGCCGCACGCCCACTGTCTGGGGTCCGGTGCCGCGCCGCCAGCCGCATCGTCTCCGTTGCTTCCGACCCCCTCGCGGCCCGGTCGGCCCCTGGCAGGTTGCTTGCTCCTCATTGAGAGGCGGCTGCCCGGCGTCAATCATGAGGAAGTCCTTTATGACCCAATCGAAATCGCGCCAGCCGGTGGTCCCGGGCTCGACGGGCACCTATGCCGTCCTGCCCCTGCGAGACATCGTCGTTTTCCCGCATATGATCGTGCCGCTCTTCGTCGGCCGCGAGAAGTCGATCCGTGCCCTGGAGGAGGCGGTTCGCACCGATCGCCATATCCTGCTCGCCACGCAGATCAACGCCAGCGACGACGATCCGGCCACCGACGCGATCTACAAGATCGGCACCCTGGCCAGCGTGCTCCAGCTTCTCAAGCTGCCCGACGGCACCGTGAAGGTGTTGGTCGAGGGCGCCGGACGCGCCCAGATCACCCGCTTCAGCAAGTCGGACGCCTATTACGAGGCGGAGGCCGAGACATTGACCGACGAGCTCGGCGATCGCGTCGAGGCAGAGGCCCTGGCCCGCTCCGTGATCTCGGAGTTCGAGAACTACGTGAAGCTCAACAAGAAGATCTCGCCCGAGGTCGTCTCGGCCGTGACGCAGATCGACGAGCCCTCGAAGCTCGCCGACACCGTCGGCTCGCATCTGGCCGTCAAGATCGCCGACAAGCAGGCGATCCTCGAGATCCCGACGGTGGCGCAGCGCCTCGAGCGCGTGCTGTCGCTGATGGAGAGCGAGATCTCGGTTCTGCAGGTGGAGAAGCGCATCCGGACCCGCGTCAAGCGGCAGATGGAGAAGACCCAGCGCGAGTACTACCTCAACGAGCAGATGAAGGCGATCCAGAAGGAGCTCGGCGACGAGGACGGTCGCGACGAGCTCGCCGAGCTCGAAGACAAGATCGAGAAGACCAAGTTCACCAAGGAAGCCCGCGAGAAGGCGGTGGCCGAGCTGAAGAAGCTGCGCCAGATGTCGCCGATGTCGGCCGAGGCGACGGTGGTACGCAACTACCTCGACTGGATGCTCGGCATCCCGTGGGGCAAGCGGTCCAAGATCAAGAAGGACCTGCTCGGCGCCCAGGGCATGCTCGACAACGACCACTTCGGCCTCGACAAGGTCAAGGAGCGGATCGTCGAGTACCTGGCCGTGCAGCAGCGGGCCAACAAGCTCACCGGCCCGATTCTCTGCCTCGTCGGCCCACCCGGCGTGGGCAAGACCTCGCTCGGCAAGTCGATCGCCAAGGCGACCGGCCGTGAGTTCGTGCGGATGTCCTTGGGCGGCGTGCGCGACGAGGCCGAGATCCGCGGTCACCGCCGGACCTACATCGGTTCGATGCCCGGCAAGATCGTGCAGTCGATGCGCAAGGCCAAGACGTCCAACCCCCTCATCCTGCTCGACGAGATCGACAAGATGGGCATGGACTTCCGTGGTGATCCGTCGGCGGCTTTGCTCGAAGTCCTGGACCCCGAGCAGAACTCGACCTTCAACGACCACTACCTGGAGGTCGACTACGATCTCTCGAACGTCATGTTCGTGACGACGGCCAATACGCTCAACATCCCTGCGCCCTTGATGGACCGCATGGAGGTGATCCGTATCGCCGGCTACACCGAGGAGGAAAAGGTCGAGATCGGGCGCAAGCACCTGATCCCGAGCGCGCTCAAGAAGCACGGCCTCGACGTCAAGGAATGGCAGATCGACGACGCATCGCTCCTGATGCTGATTCGCCGCTACACCCGCGAAGCCGGCGTGCGCAACCTCGAGCGCGAGCTGTCGAACCTGATCCGCAAGGCGGTCAAGGAAATCCTGATCACCAAGGTGAAGGCCGTGGCCGTCACCGAGGAGACCCTGCCGGTGTTCCTCGGTCCTCCGAAGTTCCGCTACGGCGAGATCGACGAGGAGGATCAGGTCGGTCTGGTGACCGGTCTGGCCTGGACCGAGGTCGGCGGCGAACTGCTGACGATCGAAGGCGTCATGATGCCCGGCAAGGGCAAGATGACGGTGACGGGGAACCTGCGCGACGTGATGAAGGAGTCGATCTCGGCCGCGGCGAGCTACGTCCGCTCGCGGGCTGTCGACTTCGGCATCGAACCGCCGCTGTTCGACCGTCGCGACATCCACGTCCACGTTCCCGAGGGGGCGACCCCGAAGGACGGTCCCTCCGCCGGTATCGGCATGGCCACCGCCATCATCTCGACGATGACGGGGATCGCCGTGCGCCGCGACGTGGCGATGACGGGTGAAGTGACCCTGCGCGGTCGGGTGCTGCCGATCGGCGGCCTCAAGGAGAAGCTGCTCGCGGCTCTCCGCGGCGGCATCAAGACGGTGCTGATCCCCGAGGAGAACGCCAAGGACATCGCCGAGGTGCCCGACAGCGTGAAGAACGGGTTGGAGATCATCCCGGTGTCGCGGATGGATCAGGTGCTCAAGCACGCCCTGGTGCGTGTGCCCGAGGCGATCGAGTGGGACGAGCCGTTGCCGGCGGTCAAGCCGGTGGTGGCGGACGACGACGGGGCGATCGTGGTGGCGCACTGACACGCCGCGACCATCGACGGGACGATGATAGCGGCGGCTCCCACGGGGGCCGCCGTTTTCTCATGGCACTCCGATTTCCAAAGAAGGAACGCGGTTGTGTCGTCGATCCGTATTCCCGCAAAGCGGGCGTACCGCTATCGTCGTCCGCCAAGCGGCGAGGTTTCGATGCGGTCCCGATGGCGTTTGCGACATGTGCCGATCACGCTGGGTCTCTTTGTGTCCGCCTGCAGCGGGACGGGGCCGCCACCGCCCTCGCCGACCGCGACCCTGCGCGAGCGCGTGGCGGCGCTGGCCCTGCGCCAGACCGATTTCGGGGCGATCTCCGTCATTCCCGTTCGCTTCGAAAAGAGCCGCCTCTCCGGCCCGTTCGAGGACGGCGGGCGTACGCTCTATTGCGTGTCGAGCCGGATGAAGGGCCGCAGCTTCGATAACGGCGAGCGCCCCAAGGTCGTGATTCGCGACGAGGGCGGCGTGCTGAAGGTGGTCGAGGACGAGGTCGAGGTCTGCGAAGGGTACCGGACGGAGCCGTTCCCGGAGTTGGAGACCCTCGGGAACGCGGCCCGGTCCTAACGGACGCCCCCCGGCCGGCGCTGGCGCTCAGTTCACCTCCACCTGCACGACCCCCGGCACCGCCCGCAGCGCCCCGGCGATCTGTGGTGTCGCCTGATATTTGCCCGGCAGCTTGACCTCGACCTCGCGTTCGCCGCCGTCGAGGATGAGGATCAACGAGACCTCGCCCTCGCCGCGCACCTGCAGGCGCTGGTGCACGCTGCCGAGCGGGCGTTCGTCGCGCAGGTAGACCCGCATGCCCTTCTGGTGGCGGGCCACCGCCTCGTCGAGGGGTTCGGCCGAGAGGATGCGGGCGCGCACGTCGTCGCCCTCGAGGTTGGCCTGCAACTGCAGAACGAGGGGTCGGCCCGGCTCCAGGATCTCGCGGAACTGGTTCAGCCCCTCCTGGAAGATGATCGCCTCGAAGTGGCCGGTCTGGTCCGAGAGCGTCACGATCCCGAGCTTGTTGCCGCTCTTGGTGCGGCGCTCGGACCGGTCGAGCACCGAGGCCGCGACCTTGGCGACGCTCGTGGTGCCGGCCCGCACGCCCTTGCCGAACTCGGCCCAGGTCTGCACCCGCAGCTTTTCGAGGAGCGCGCCGTACTCGTCGAGGGGGTGGCCGGACAGGAAGAAGCCGATGGCCTCGTATTCCTTCTTGAGGGTCTCCGCCATCGGCCACGGCTCGTAGGGCGGTACCCGCAGTTCGATGCCCAGCGCGACGACCCCGCCGAACATGTCGGCGATGCCGGTGCTCTCGGCCTCGGCCGCCCCCTGCGCCAGCTTCATCATCGGCTCCACCGCGGCGAACGCCCGCGCCCGGTCGACCTCGATCGGATCGAGGGCGCCTGCGGCCACCAGGTTCTCCAGGGTGCGCTTGTTGACGTGGCGCGGGTTGAGCCGCCGGGCGAGGCAGGCGAGGTCGCAGAAGGGTTTGTCGCCGCGGGCCGCCACGAGGGCTTCCACGGCGGCTCGCCCGACGCCCTTGATCGCCGCCAGGGCGTAGCGAATACGCCCGTCGTGGACCTCGAAGCCGACGCCCGAGGTGTTGATCGACGGCGGTTCCACCGTGATCTTCAGGCGCTGGGCATCCTGGCGGAACTCGGCGAGCTTGTCGGTGACGTCGATGTCGAGCTGCATCGCCGCGGCCAGGAATTCGACCGGATGGTTCGCCTTGAGATAGGCGGTCTGGTAGGTCAGGAGGGCGTAGGCCGCGGCATGGCTCTTGTTGAAGCCGTAGTCGGCGAACTTGGCGAGAAGGTCGAAGATCTCGTTGGCTTTCGACTCCGTCAGGCCGCGCTCCACCGAGCCCTCAACGAAGCGGTCGCGCTGGGCGTCCATCTCGGCCTTGATCTTCTTGCCCATGGCGCGGCGGAGCATGTCGGCGTCGCCGAGCGAGTAGCCGGCCAGCACCTTGGCCACCTCCATCACCTGCTCCTGGTAGACGATGATGCCGAAGGTCTCGGCCAGGATCGGCTCGAGCTTGGGGTGGGGATACCAGGCGGCCTCGTTGCCGGCGTCGCGACCGAGCTTGCGCTCGCAATAGACCGGGATGTTGGCCATCGGGCCCGGCCGGTAGAGTGCCACCAGCGCGATGATGTCCTCGAAGCGGTCGGCCTGCATCTCCACGAGCGCCTTGCGCATGCCGGCCGATTCCACCTGGAACACGCCCACCGTCTCGCCGCGCTTCATCGGCTCGTAGGTCTTGGGGTCATCCAGCGGCAGCGATGCGAGATCGACGTGGATGCCGCGCTGCTTGAGCAGATCGGTGCAGCAGCGCAGCATCGTCAGGGTCTTCAGGCCCAGGAAATCGAACTTGACGAGGCCGGCGGCCTCGACCCACTTCATGTTGAACTGGGTCACCCGCATGCCGGTCTTGGGATCGCGGTAGAGCGGCACCAGGGCCTCGATCGGCCGGTCGCCGATCACCACGCCGGCGGCGTGGGTCGAGGCGTGGCGGTGCAGGCCCTCCAGCTTCTTGGCGATCCCCATGAGGCGGGCCACCACCGGCTCCTCCTCCATGGCGGCCTGCAGCTTGGGCTCGCCCTCGATCGCCTGGGTCAGGGTGACGGGATTGGCCGGGTTCTGCGGCACCAGCTTGGTCAGCTTGTCGACCTGCCCATAGGGCATCTCCAGCACGCGCCCGACGTCGCGCAGCACGCCACGCGCCTGCAGGGTGCCGAAGGTGATGATCTGGGCGACCTGAGGCTCGCCGTAGCGCTCCTGCACGTACTGGATCACGCGCTCGCGCCCCTCGACGCAGAAGTCGATGTCGAAATCCGGCATCGAGACGCGCTCGGGGTTGAGGAAGCGCTCGAACAGAAGGCCGAACCGAAGCGGGTCGAGGTCGGTGATCAGGAGCGCGTAGGCCACGAGCGAGCCCGCGCCCGAGCCGCGGCCGGGTCCGACGGGGATGTCGTGGTCCTTGGCCCATTTGATGAAGTCGGACACGATCAGGAAGTAGCCGGGAAACTTCATGCCGACGATGACGTCGAGCTCGAAGGCGAGGCGCTCGCGGTAGACCTGCTCGGTCATGCCGGGTGCCGGGCCGTGGGCGGCCAGGCGCAGGTCGAGGCCGGCCTCGGCCTGGCGCCGCAGCTCGTCCGGCTCCGAGGCCACCCCGGAGATGCCGACGTCGTCGGTCGCGTCGCCGGCGACGGCCTCGGCCTGGACGCGGGCGAAGTTCGGGAGGATCGGCTTGCGGGTACGGACCCGGTAGGCGCAGCGCATGGCGATCTCGACGCTGGCGGCGAGCGCGTCCGGCAGGTCGTGGAACAGGCGTGCCATCTCGGCCCGGGTCGTGAAGGCGTGCCGCGGCGTCAGCCGGCGGCGGCGCTCGTCGGAGACGAGGCGGCCCTCGGCGATGGCCAGCAGCGCATCGTGGGCGGCGTAGTCGTCGGCTTTGCCGAAGAACGGCTCGTTCGAGGCCACGATCCCCAGGCCGTGGCCGTCGGCGAGGCGGATGAGTTCGCGCTCGACCATCCGCTCCTCGTCGAGCCCATGGCGCTGGATCTCCACATAGAGGTTGTCCTGGCCGAACGCCCCGACGAGCCGTTCCAGGCGCCTGGCGGCGAGTTCGCTGCGCCCGGCCCGCAGGGCGGTGTCGAGGGGGCCGGACGGGCCTCCCGTGAGCGCGATCAGCCCGCCGCTGGCCTCGGTGAGGGCCTGGGCGGCGATCCGGGGCGGTTCTCCGAGGGGGCCGTCGAAATAGGCCCGGCTCGCCAGCCGCAGCAGGTTGCCGTAGCCGCGCTCGTCCTGGGCGAGGACGACCACGGTGCTCGCCGGGACATGGGCCACCCGCGCCATCGGGTCGGGGGACTCGAAGGCGACCGACAGGTGCAGGCCGGCGATCGGCTGGATGCCCAGGCCCGCCGCCTTCTCCGAGAATTCCAGGGCCCCGAACAGGTTGTTGGTGTCGGTGAGCGCCAGGGCGGGCTGCCGGTCAGCCGCTGCGGCCTTGACGAGGTCGCCGACCTTCAGGGCCCCTTCGAGCAGGGAGAACGAGGAATGGACGTGGAGATGGACGAAGCCGGGATCTTTGAGCGTCATGGCGCCAGGATCGCGAGTCGTCCTTACCCGTCTACCCACCACCGGCACCGGTCCTGCGATTGCCTGTGGAACGGAGCCCGGCTGTGCCTTCGCCGCCACGGATCGCGCAGCCCGGTCCAGGCGTGATCCGCCGACGGGAGAGGACGGGTCGGCACCGGAGCGGCGCGCGCTCAACGCAGGGGCGCGAGCGCCACCGCCCACGCCGCCAGCGCACCGGCGAGCAGCCCGAAGGCCGTGAACTCGACCATGCCGGTCACGATCGTGCGCTTGATCATCGTCGTCGCTCCTTCGGGTGATCCCGCGATCTTTGTTCCTGTTTTGTTCTGTGTAAAGCGGGGATGTGTCCGGCGCTTGCGACAGGGTGAAGAGTTTATGAGCGTCGGTCCTTTCCTGCCCTTCCCTTCCCTGCCTGCAGCTCCGCGCGGGCGGCGGCCGTCGTGGAGCTTGTCCGCCGATATCCACGCGACCGAAGACGGGCCGCCCTGCCCAGGCATGAATGCGCGACCTCAACAGACTGGCGCGGACGCGTTAACCTTGTCAGAGCCTGAACTGCGTAGTCGAATTCTCGATGTACTTAGGTAGATTAATCATAGAATGCGTAACGTCGCATTTGTCGTAGACGAACACTGAAAAACGTAGCAATAAGGCGTCACGGAGCTGGCGCGGCGCTGACTTCGACAGACGAACGGGAAGATGACCATGACGAAGCTCGATCTCACCACCATGACCGCGATCTCGGGCGGTGGTTATGCCGGCGGCGGTGGCGCCCAGGCCAGCAACGGCGGCGTCGCCATCAATGGCAACGGCAACACCGTCTATTACGGCAACACCTCGAACCAGAGCTCGAACAGCGGCTCGTCGAAGAAGTCCTGATCAGGACAGGTCGCGTGGTTTTGCTCCCCGCGACCGACCGCTCGACACGCCCTTGACCGGCCGGCCTCGTCGACGTGAACCGTCGACGACGGCTCGGCCTCGGGACGAACCCCCATCCTTTTTCAATGACCCATTCCGCGGAGACAACGCCATGACGAAGCTCGACCTCACCAGCATGACCACGATCTCGGGCGGCGCCGCCCAGGCCACCAACGGTGGCGTCGCCATCAACGGCAACGGCAACACCGTCTATTACGGCAACACCTCGAACCAGAGCTCCAACAGCGGCTCGTCGAAGAAGTCCTGATCCGCGCTTCAGCGCGATCCGACGTCTCCCGGGCGCCCGGCCCACGGGCGCCCCTCGATCTCCCCCTCTCACAGCCAGGGTACCGGACCGATGACGAAGCTCGACCTCACCACCATGACCGCGATTTCCGGCGGCGCCGCGCAGGCCAGCAACGGCGGCGTCGCCATCAACGGTGACGGCAACACCGTCTATTACGGCAACACCGCGAACCAGAGCTCGAACAAGGGTTCGTCGAAGAAGTGCTGATCCGCGCTTAGCCGCGATCCGACCTCTGCCGGGCACCCGGACCACGGGCGCCCTTTCCTCCCTCCCTCACAACTCAGGATATCGGACCGATGACCAAGCTCGACCTCACCACCCTGACCGCGATCTCGGGCGGCGCCGCTCAGGCGACCAATCACGGCGTCGCCATCAACGGCAACGGCAACACCGTCTATTACGGCAACACCTCGAACCAGAGCTCGAACAGCGGCTCGTCGAAGAAGTCCTGATCGGCACCGAGACCGGTCCGGTCGAGGCTCCGGCCCCCGGACCGATCGACACCGAGGCCGTCTGCCGACACCGCCTTCCCGTCTTGGTGAGAGCAATGTCGAGCGCGCGACACTCAATAGAGTTCAGACTTATATTACTTAAGTAGCAATAAGGCCCTGTATCGTCCGTCGCATGATCTCGACAGGGCACGAATCGTCGGTCATCAAGAGGGTGGAGTTAACGATGTGTTAACGCCGTTTAGCCCCAGGAGTGATGACATGCGCAAGCTCGATCTGAAGACCCTGCAGACCGTGTCCGGCGGCGGTGGCAAGGACTACGGCCACGGTCATGGCCACGACAAGGGTCATGGCAAGGGCGGCAAGGGCAAGGACAAGTCCTGACCTCGCATTCCCTCGCGTGCGGGTCGGCGGACCCGCACGCACCGATCTCGAATCGGCGGCGTCCGGTTGCAACGCGAGGGTTGCGCCGGGCGCCGCCTTAACCTGTCGCAAAGCCCGTTAGGCTAGGCATGTCGCCATCATGGACGACATTCCTGCCCTCTCACGACGCATTGCCAGCCTGCCCCTCGCGGCGCGGCGGCACGCCCTGCGTGCGGTCTGGACCGCCGGCAGGATCGCGGGACGCAAGGCCGACTTCGATCTCCACGGCCTCCTGCGCCACACCCTGCGGTTGGGCACCCGTGACGCCAAGCGGCTCGACCGCGAGATCGCCTTTCACGACACCCTCACCGAACTCGAATGGCTGGCGCTGCTGGTGCGCAGCACCGACCAGCTGATCGCCGATTCGCGCCGGGTGGTGACGGAGGGTGCCGGCATCCTCACCCGCACGGCGGCATCGGGCAATCCGGTCATCCTGGCCCCCCTTCACATGGGTAACTACGTCTTCGGCCTCGCGGCCACCATGAGGACGTTCTTTCCCGGACGGCGGATGCTGATCCTGCGGGCGCGAGAGGACCACGAGGCCGATACCCGGGTGATGGAGCGCATCCGCGAGATCGGCATCGAGATGCGGTTCCTGCAGGTCTCCGACAAGGCGAGCTATGCCGAGGCGGTGCGGTTCGTGCGCCAGGGCGCCGTCGTGATCTATTTCGTCGACCTGCCTCCGAGCTACGGCGGCCCGATCGACGTCGAGCTCCTCGGCCGGCCGATGCGACTGGCGTTGGGGATCGATTCGCTGGCGCGGGTCGCCAACGCCACCGTCGTGCCGCTCGCCGTCACCTCGTCGCTGAGCGGCGACACCGTGCACGTGGGCCGCGCCTTCGAGGTGGTCGACGTCGGCCGCGCCGAGCGGCTGCGCATCGCCGGCCTCGTCTCCCGCCACGTGGAGACGGCGATCCTGCGCGCACCCGGGCAATGGCACTTCTGGCCGCGCCTGTCCGAATTCGCCCCCCTGCCCGATCTCGCCACGGATGCCGCCGAATGACCTCCGCCGCCCCCGACGCGCCGGCACCGTCCCTCGGCGGTGCCGCCAGGGCCCTGGGCTCATCGATCCACGTCCGCCAGGACAGGGGCACGACCTGGCTCGCGATGCTGTGCGGCGCCCTCGTGGTCGTCCTCGTCATGGTGATGACGTTCGGGCATTTCGCACGCACCGAGGCCGTGCGCGGCTACACCTCGGCCTCGTCGGGGCTGTCGCGCCTCGATGCGCAGGTCAACGGCGTGGTCAAGACGATCCACGTCCCCCAGGGCGGGATGGTGGCGGCCGGCCAGCCGATCATGACGATCCGCCTGCGCGAAGTCACCAGTAACGGCGTCTCCACCGTCGGCGCCGCCGCCGCGAGCCTGCGCCAGAAGCGGGACAACCTGCTGGCCAGCCAGGCGCGCCTGACGAGCTTCCTCGATTCCAGCGCGGGCGACAGCAGCCAGCTCACCCAGACCCTCGACAGCGTCATCAAGGCGACGATCCAGAACGAGGACGCGATCCGCCGGGCCCTCGAGCGCCAGGAGCAGATGGTGCGCCGGGTCCGCCAGTACATGACCGCGGGCTACGCCACCCGCGACGCGCTCAACAGCTACGAGCGCACCGCCTTCGACTACGCCCGCCAGCTCTCGGAGATCCGGGTGCGCCGGGCCGAGTTGACCCAGCAGAGCACCGAGCGCGTGCGCACCCTCCAGCAGCTCGTCCTGGAGAAGCAGGGGCAGTTGTCCACCATCGCCAGCGAGCTCAGCCTGATCGAGGCCCAGCTTGCCGGCACCCAGGCCCAATCCGAGATCCAGGTGCTGGCGCCCTTCGCCGGCCAGGTGGCGAGCCTGCTCGCGGAGACCGGAGCCGCGGTCCAGTCCGACCAGGTCGTCGCCGTGGTCGGCGATCCCGCCGCCGAGCCGGTGGTGGTGCTCGAGGTGCCATCGCGTGCCATCGGCCTCGCCAAGGTCGGCCAGCGCGTCGTCCTCAAGTACGACGCCTTCCCCTTCAAGGTCTTCGGCGTCTCGCACGGCACCATCACCGCCATCGCCTCCTCGCCGATCAAGGCGCCCACCGTCACCTCGGAAAAGGACGGCATGGCCGACGGGCGCCCCGCGGCGGCCACGGCCTCGGCCCAGCAGTCGGTGTTCCGCGTCGAGGTGAGGCCCGAGACCAAGGTGATCCACGCCTACGGCCGGGACGAGACCATCGCCCTCGGCTCCACCCTCTCGGCGGATATCGTGATCGAGCGCAGGCGCCTGATCGATTGGGTCCTCGACCCGATCCGGGCCATGCGCGGACGGGGCTGATCGGACCATGTCGTTCCTGAATCGGCGCCGGGCCGTCAAGCCGATCCTGCAGAGCGAGGCCAACGAGTGCGGCCTCGCCTGCCTCGCGATGATCGCCAACTATCATCGCCACGACGTCGACCTCACCTACATGCGCACCCTGTTCCCGCTCTCGCGCAGCGGGATGACCCTGGCCAACATCGTCGAGGTGGCCGGCGCCCTCTCCCTCGACGCGCAGGGCTACGGCCTCGCCAACGTCGGCGAACTCGCCAACCTGTCGCTGCCGGCGCTGCTGCACTGGCAGGGCAACCACTTCGTGGTGCTGGAGCGCATCGTCGGCGACACCTTCCACGTCATGGACCCGCAGTTCGGCCTGCGCCTCTACCAGCGCGCCGACATGGAGCGGTACTTCTCCGGCGTCGCCCTCGAGTTCGAACCGCGCATCGACTTCAGCAAGGTCGAGTCGAAGTCGGCCACGAGCTTCTTCGAGCTGTTCCGTTCGATCCGCGGCCTCGGCAACGTCCTGAGCCAGGTCACCATCGTGTCCCTGGCGATCGGGCTCCTGTCGCTCTCGACCCCGATCCTCTTGGAGATCGCCCTCGACACGGTGATCCCGCAGACCGACCTCGATCTCCTGGCCGTGCTCACCATCGGCCTCGGGTTCTTCCTGGTGTTCGAGGCCATCGCCAAGGGCCTGCGCGACTACATCACCCTGCGCTCGTCGATCCTCCTGCAGATCGCCTTCACCCGCAACGTCGTCGGCCATGCCATGCGGCTGCCGCTGAAGTTCTTCGAGTCGCGCCATCCCGGCGACTTCGTGGTGCGGCTGGATTCGATCGAGCACGTCAAGGCGAGTCTCGTGGGCGGCCTCGTCGCCTCCGTGGCCGACGCGCTGATGTCGATCCTGATCGTCGGGCTGATGTTCTACTACTCGCCGGCGATGACCATGGTCTCGCTCCTGACCCTGGTGGCGGTGCTCGCCCTGCGCTTCGTCTCGTTCCCGGCCCTGCGCCGCTACACCGACGCCTCCCTCGACGCCCATTCCCAGGAGCGCTCGCTCCTGATCGACGGGTTGCGGCGGATCCAGACCCTGAAGGCGCACAACACCTCCGAACTCTTCACCATGCGCTGGTTCGAGAGTTTCGTGCGCTTCGCCAACACCGACTTCCAGGCGCGCAAGGCGGCCATCGCCACCGAGCTGTTCATCCACATCGCCATCGTGCTCAGCACGGTGCTGACCCTCTACATGGGCGTCACCGGCGTCATGAAGAGCACGCTCTCGGTGGGCATGCTCTACGCCTTCTTCGCCCTGCGGAACCACTTCTTCGAGATCGTGAACCTGCTCGCCACCAACCTCTTGCAGTTCTCGATCATGAAGGTCCACTTCAAGCGCCTCGACGACGTCATCGGGCAGGAGGCCGAGCCCCACGCCGATGCCGCCGCCGTTGACCGGCGCATCCGGCGCACCGTGAGCCTGGAGAACGTCATGGTCCGGTTCGGCCGGGCCGACCGGCCGCTCCTCGAGAACGTGAACCTCTCCATCGACCTCGAACGCAAGGAGTCGATCGCGATCCTCGGCCTCTCGGGCTCGGGCAAGTCCTCGCTCCTCAAGATCATCGCGAGCCTGCACGAACCGGCCGAAGGGCGCCTGCTCATCGACGGCCAGCCGATCAGCCAGTTCGGCAAGCGCGAGTTCAGGGCCAACCTCGGGGCGGTCTTCGCCGACGACGGCGTCTTCGCCGGAACGGTGGCCGACAACCTCGCGATGTTCGATCCCGACGTGACCAAGGCGGCCATGGTCAAGGCCCTCGACTGCGTCGGCCTCGCCGAGGAGATCGAGCGGCTACCGCAGGGCTTCGCCACCCTGGTGTCGGAGGAATCGAGCATCCTCTCCACCGGCCAGCGCCGCCGGCTGCTGCTGGCCCGCGCGCTCTGCCGCTCGCCGCGCCTGCTGCTCCTCGACGAGGTCACCGCCAACCTCGATCCGGCCACCGAACTCGCCCTGGTGGAGGGACTGAAGCGGGTTCCGGCGGCCAAGATCTTCGTGACACATTCGGAGATGCTGCTCGACCAGGTCGACCGCGCCTTCCGGGTCCAGGACGGCCGCCTCGTGGAGGTCCATCGCACGCCCGTGGCGCTCAGCGCCTGACCGATCCTGCCACCTGGGATCGATCCTGCCGCCCGGGATCGACCCAGACCGGCGGTTATGCCTCGAGCTTGGCCATGAGGGCGTCCGAAAGCGTGAAGTTGACGTAGACGTTCTGGACGTCGTCCTGGTCCTCGATCACCTCGACGAGGCGGAGCAGCTTCTCGCCGGTCTCGTCGTCCACAGCGATGGGGGCCTGCGCCTTCCACACCAGGGTGGTGCGGCGCGGCTCGCCGAAGCGGGCTTCGAGGGCCTTCGAGACCTCGCCGTAGGAATCCTGCGCGCAGGTGACCTCGTGGCCGTCCGCGTCCGAGCGCACGTCGTCGGCGCCCGCCTCGATCGCCGCCTCCAGCATCGCCTCGGCGTCGGCGACCTCGGGGCCGAAAGCGATCAGGCCGACATGGTCGAACAGGAAGGCGACGGCCCCGGTCTCGGCGAGGTTGCCGCCGGCCTTGGTGAAGGCCGAGCGGACGTCGCTGGCCGTGCGGTTGCGGTTGTCGGTCTGCGCCTCCACGATGAGCGCGGCCCCGCCCGGGCCGTAGCCCTCGTAGCGAACCTCGTCGTAGGTCTCGGCGTCCGCCCCGCTGGCCTTCTTGATGGCGCGGTCGATGTTGTCCTTGGGGACGTTCTCGGCGCGGGCCGCGATGATGGCGGCGCGCAGGCGCGCGTTCATGGCCGGGTCGGGCAGGCCGAGCTTGGCCGCCACGGTGATCTCGCGGGCGAGCTTGCCGAACAGCTTCGAGCGGACCGCGTCGACGCGGCCCTTGCGGTGCATGATGTTCTTGAACTGGGAATGGCCGGCCATGGCGTGACCTTCGTCTGCGGAATGCGCGTCTATGAATGCGCGTCTCGGGATCGCGACGGGACGCCAAAGGCCCGGACGGACCCTTCCTCGACGCCGCCACGTTGGGGATGGCGCGGGTTATAGGCCGGCTGCCGGCGCAGAGGCAACGCGAAGGTGATCGCCATGGACACGAGCCGGACGACCGTAGACAGGCCGCGCGGCCGCCGCACCCTCGGCCTCGCCGCGATCCTCGGCGTGCTGGCGGGGCTGACCCTGTTTCCCCGCAAGGCCCAGGGTCTGCCGGAACAGGGGGCTGCCGGGACAGGGGCGCCGGCTACGAGGCCGCCGCGTGCCAGGCCTGGAGGGCCGCGAGGGTGACCACCCCGTCGGGCCAGGCTGTCCCGTCGATGTGCCGGTGGGGCTGGCCCGGTTCTCCGAGGTCCGAGACCGCCGAGAACGCGCCTTCGAGGCGATGGCTCTCGGTGTAGCGGCTGCGGGTGGCGATCACCGGCAGGCCGGCGTCGCGGGCGGAGCGGATGCCGGCGGCGGAATCCTCGAACGCGATGGCCTCGGACGCGGCCACACCCAGGCGCTCCAGGGCGAGGAGGAAGACGTCCGGAGCCGGCTTCTTGCGCGCGGCCTCGTCGCCCGAGGCGATCGCGTCGAACACGCCCATGCCGCCATCGCGAAAATTGACGGCGAGCAGGCGGTCGACGTTCGGCCGGGTGGTGGTCGTTGCGACGCCGAGGCGGACACCGCCGGCCTTGGCCTCGGCCACCAGCCGGGCGATGCCGGGACGCAGGGCGAGGCGCCCGGCTTCCACGAGGTCGCCGTAGAGCCGGGTCTTGCGCGCGTGGATCTCGCCCTGGAGCGGCGCCAGGCGTTCGGCCTCGTCCCCGCGTTCCGTGGCGATGTAGTGGGCCAGCCGCTCCTTGCCGCCCATCACGGCGAGGAGGTCGGCGTAGGTCCGGGGCGACCACGCCCAGTCGAGGCCCATCTGCGAGAAGGCGAGGTTGAAGGCCTGGCGATGCAGGTCCTCGGTCTCGGCCAGGGTCCCGTCGACGTCGAAGATCAGCGCCTTCAGCATGACAGCGTGCCGTCGCGGCCCATGCGGTCCTGCGCCCCGGCGCGGATCTCGCCGATGCGGTCGCCGTAGCCGGCCGGACCGCCCTTGAACACGGCGTTGCCGGCCACGAAGGCGTTGGCGCCGGCGGCCGCCGCCAGCCCCACCGTCTCGGGCGTGATGCCGCCGTCTACCTCGATGTCGATGGCGCGTCCCGCCGCCATGGCGCGGATGCGCGCCACGGTTTCCATCGTCGAGGGGATGAAGCTCTGCCCGCCGAAGCCCGGGTTGACCGTCATGACGATCACGAGGTCGAGCATGTCGATCAGCGGTTCGACCATGGCGGCCGGCGTACCCGGGTTGAGGGCGAGGCCGGCCCGCTTGCCCAGCGCCCGGATCGTCTGGAGCGAGCGATGGACATGCGGCCCGGCCTCCACGTGCACGGAGATCGCGTCCGCCCCGGCCTCCGCGAAGGCGGCCAGATAGGGATCGGCCGGGGCGATCATCAGGTGCACGTCGAAGGGCTTCCGGCTGTGCGGCCTCAGGGCCTTGATGACCCCGGGGCCGAAGGTGAGATTGGGCACGAAGTGCCCGTCCATCACGTCGAGGTGGATCCAGTCTGCCCCGGCCGCGTCGATGGCGCGGACTTCCTCGCCGAGCTTGGAGAAATCCGCCGAAAGGATCGAGGGCGCGATGATCGGGCCGGTCATGGAGGGGGCCTCATTTGTCGTCAGCGTCACGCCATGCGGCGCTTGCGCTCCACGAGTTGCATGATGATGGGCGTCAGGATGAGCTGCATCGCCAGATCGAGCTTGCCGCCGGGGATGACGATGGAATTGGCCCGGCTCATGAAACTGCCGTGGATCATCGAGATCAGGTAGGCGAAGTCGATGCCGCGCGGGTCCTTGAACCGGATCACCACCATCGATTCGTCGGCGGTGGGGATCCAGCGGGCGATGAAGGGATTGGAGGTGTCGACCATCGGCACGCGCTGGAAGTTGATGTCGGTCCAGGTGAACTGCGGGCAGATGGTCTGCACGTAGTCGGGCATGCGCCGCAGGATCACGTCGGTGACGGCTTCGGTGGAATAGCCGCGGAACGAGCGGTCCCGGTGCAGCTTCTGGATCCATTCGAGGTTGATCACCGGCACGACGCCGATCTTCAGGTCTGCGTAGCGGGCGAGATCGACGTTGTCGTCGACGACGCAGCCGTGCAGGCCCTCGTAGAACAGCAGGTCCGAGCCCGGCGGGAATTCCTCCCAGGGCGTGAAGGTCCCCGGCGGCGTGCCGTAGCATTCGGCGGCCGCCGCGTCGTGGACGTAGTGCCGGGTGCGGCCGCCCCCCGACTCGCCGTAGCGCCGGAACACCTCCTCGAGCTCGGGCAGCAGGTTGGCGCGCGGCGCGAAGTGGCTCAGCGTCGGCTCCTCGGCCATCGCCTTGCGCATGGCGATGCGGTCCAGGGCGTGGAAGGCGTCGCCCTCGATGTAGACGGCGCTGACGTCCTCGCGGCGAAAGATCTGCTCGAAGGTGTTGCGCACCGAGGTGGTGCCTGAGCCCGAGGAGCCGGTCACCGAGATGATGGGATGACGCGCCGACATGATGTGCTGACCGCGCCCGCCTTCAGCTCCGGATCAGGCCGCGCTGGCCGAACAGCGGCGAGCGGCCCGCGGCGGGGTTGCGGCCGCCGTAGTAGGTGGCGACGGTCGTCACCTCCTCGGCCGAGCCGAACACCAGCGGCACCCGCTCGTGGACGCCGGTGGCGGCGATGTCGAGGATGCGGCGCTCGCCGTCGGTTGCGCCGGCGCCCGCCTGCTCCATCAGCATGGCGACCGGGGCCGCCTCGTAGAGGAGGCGCAGCCGCCCCTGCGCATAGCCTTTCCGGTTGTCGCCCGGATACAGGAACACGCCGCCGCGCATGAGCACGCGCTGCGCGTCCGCCACCAGCGAGCCGAGCCAGCGCATGTTGCAGTCGCGGTCGCGCGGGCCCTCGGTGCCGCGCAGGCAATCCTCGATGTAGGCCTTCACGGGGGTGTCCCAATGGCGGGCGTTCGAGGCGTTGATCGCGTATTCGTTGCTCTGGGCCGGGACCGTGAGCTGGGGGTGGGTGAGGCGGAAGGCGCCGGCCTCGCGGTCGAGGGTGTAGATCTGCGTGCCGGCACCCAGCGTGACCACGAGGGAGGTCGCCGGCCCGTAGGTGATGAAGCCCGCCGCCAACTGCGCCGTGCCGGGATCGGTGAAGGAGGCGATCGGGTCGCCGGCCCGCACTACCGCGGGGCGGATGCCGAAGATGGTGCCCACCGCCATGTTGACGCCGATGTTGGACGACCCGTCGAGGGGATCAATCGCCACGGCGAGCGGCGCGCCGGGGTTCAGCACCATGACCCCCTCGGCCTCCTCGGAGGCGACCTCCGCCACGGGCGCGCCGCGCAGCGCCTCGGTGAACCGCTCGTGCGCGAGCACGTCCAGCGCCTTCTGCACGTCGCCGTCGCTGTTGTGCTCGCCCTGCGCGGCGAGGTCCCCGCCCAGCGCGCCGCGGCCGATGACCGCGCTCACGTCGATCGCGGCGGCGGCGCAGGCCGCGATCACCGCGGCGACATCCGCCATCCGTGCGTCCGCCGCCACCGCCTGCGCGAGGCAGGCATCGAGGTGGGTGCCGATCTCTTGAGACGCTGTCGACATGAAATCCCGTCCCTCTCATACCATTCGGACGCCGGAGACACCGCCCGCCCGTTTCCGCGTCGAGCACCTCGCCGTGCCCGTCATCTGACCTGCGGGCTTAATCGGCGGGCCGCATGAGGCAAACCCTCGCCGATAGGAATTCTGAAAAAACTTGCGGCCCTTCCCAAAAAAACTAAGAACCGCCGCATGCGCAACCTCTCCCTGAAGCAGCTCCAGGCGGTCGCCGCCGTATCCCGCCTCGGCACCATGACGCGGGCGGCCCAGGAGCTCAACGTCACCTCCGCCGCGCTCTATGCCCGCATCCGCCAGCTCGAGGAGGAGGCGGGGCTGCTCCTGTTCGACCGCACGCCCACGGGCCTGAAGCCCACCGACGCCGGTCGCGAGATGCTCTGGGCGATCGACAGCATCAACACGGTGCTGGAGACCTGCGCCGAACGCCTCGAGATCCTCAAGGGCGGCGGCGGCGGGCGCGTGGCGATGGGGGTCGTCTCCACCGCCAAGTATTTCGCGCCGCAGGTGATCGCCGGGTTCTGCGCCCAGAACCCGGCCGTCGAGATCAACCTCGCCGTCGGCAACCGCGGCGACACCGTCGACGCCCTGCGCAACTACGCCATCGATTTCGCGATCATGGGACGCCCTCCGCGCGACTTCGCCATCGAGGCGGAGACCTTCGGCGCGCATCCGCTGGTGCTGGTGGCACAGCCGGGACATCGCTTGGCCGGCCGCTCGGGGCTGACGCGGGCGGACCTGTCGGACGAATCCTTCCTCGTGCGCGAGGAGGGCTCGGGCACCCGCACGGTGTTCGAGGAGTTCATGTCCGGCGTCATGATCAAGCGCGCCAAGCTCGGGATCGATTCCGCCTCCAACGAGACGATCAAGCAGGCGGTGATGGCGGGGCTCGGGATCGCGCTGATCTCAGGCCATACGGTGGCGGCGGAGGTCGGGAGCCACCGCCTGATCCTCCTCGACGTCCACGGGCTGCCGATCCGGCGCGACTGGTACGCGGTCCGCCGCGCCGACAAGGTGCTCGGCCCGGCAGCCGCCGCCTGCTGGGACTTCGTGGTCAAGGAGGGGGCGCGCTGGCTGCCCACCCTCGACACCTCCGCCGGGCGCGCGCCCTCGGGGTTCGAAGCGTGAGCACAGCCGGCATCGTCATCCTCGGTGCGGGCCAGGCCGGGTTCCAGGTCGCCGCATCCCTGCGCGAGGGCGGATTCTCCGGCCCTCTCGCCCTCGTCGGCGACGAGCCGGGCCTGCCCTACCAGCGCCCTCCCCTCTCCAAGGCCTACCTGGCCGGCAAGGTGGACGCGGCCGGCCTGGCGCTGCGCGCGCGGGATTATCTGATCGAGCACCGCATTGACCATCGGCCGGGATCGCGTGCCCTGGCCATCGACCGGGTGGCGCGCCTCGTCCACCTCGATGGCGCCGCCCCCCTCGCCTACGACCATCTCGTCCTGGCGATGGGCTCGCGCAACCGGTCGCTTCCGCTCGCCGGCGCGGACCTCGCCGGCGTTCACCAGCTGCGCTCGCTCGCCGATGCCGACCGCTTGCAGGCCGACCTCGCGACCGCGCGGTCGGTGGTCATCGTCGGTGCCGGGTTCATCGGTCTCGAATTCGCCGGGGTCTGCGCCGCGCGCGGTCTCGGGGTCCATGTCGTCGAGGCCGCCGACCGGCCCATGGCTCGCGCGGTCTCGTCCGAGACCGCGGCCTTCTTCCGTGCCGCGCACGAGGGTGCCGGGGTCCGGTTCGCCTTCGGCGCCGGCCTCCGGTCGATCGCCGGGCGGGACGGCCGGGTCGCAGCGGTCGATCTCGCCGACGGCACCAGCCTTCCGGCCGACCTCGTCCTGGTCGGCATCGGTGTGATCCCGAACCAGGAGATCGCCGCGCAGGCGGGCCTCGCCACCGCCGACGGCATCCTGGTCGACGCTCTCCTGGCCACCGGCGATCCCGCCGTTTCGGCGCTGGGGGACGTGGCCCGCTTCCCGTCTCGCTTCGCCGCCGGACTGCCGGGCGGAGACGTCGTGCGCATCGAATCGGTCCAGAACGCGGTCGACCAGGCCCGCTGCCTCTCCGCCCGCCTCCTCGGCAGGCCGGCGCCTTACGACGCCGTTCCGTGGTTCTGGAGCGACCAGGGCCCGCACAAGCTCCAGATCGCCGGCCTGTCGGCCCCCACCGACGAGGCGGTGGTGAGACCGGCCTCCACCGGCTTGTCGGTGTTCCGCTACCGGTCCGGCCGTCTCAGCGCGGTCGAGACGGTCGATCGCGGCGCGGACCACATGGCGTCTCGCCGCATCCTCGCCCTCGGCCTCGACCTGACGCCGGACCGGGCGGCGGATCCGGGCTACGACCTCAAGGCGCTCGCCAAGGGCGGCGCCTGACTTCAGCGATCGTTCTCGGTGGTGAGGTCGTCGGCCCGGGTTCCCTCGTCCCGGCCGCGCCGGCTCAGGCTGACCCCCGGTTCGCTGCCGTTGCTGAAGAGGATGCCCGCGGTCGTGAGGGCGCTCTTGAGCGCCTCGACCTGACCCGACGGCATGTTGCCGTAGCCGGCCTCGAAATCGTGGATCGTCTCCTCCGAGAAGCCGATCTTGCTCGCGACCTCGGCCTGCGACCACCCGAGGAGCGCCCGGGCCGCCCGCGCCTGGGCGGGGCTGATGACGGCCAGCCCGATACCGTCCTGTGCGCTCTCGTCCGATCCGGCCACGTCGCCCACTCCGTCCTGTTGCGGTGATGTCGTCCGGACAACGAGGTCACGGCCGGATCGTTCAGAGTCTTTGGGCCACCGCGTGCGGTAACGCCGGCCGCGTCGATGTTCGAGGGCAATGGAAATCGAGGCGGGAGAGATCGCGAAAAGCACGGGTCGCGCCCTTGACCATATTTGTGCTGGAATCTTATCCGATGGGCGACGCGATCCGGTCGAAGACAACGACACGGGCGCCCGCGTCGTCGCGCCGATCCCGGGCATCGGACGATCGACGCGCTGCCGGCGACAGAGGAGGCCGACCGATGAAAGCAATGCTGAGCACCGCCATGGCCTGGGCCATCGCCGGCGCGACCCTCATGGCCGGCCATGCCGCCCAGGCGCAGATGAACAACAACGTCACCGGCTTCGGCAAGGAGAACCGCGAGAAGCCCGAGAAGAAGCAGTACGTCCCCGCCGCCAAGGCGCAGGAGAAGATCTTTCCGCTCGATTCCACCTGGACCGCGGTGAGCCTGAACGGCAAGCCCTTCAACGGCAACGACCGGCCGAGCTTCATCATCGACAAGCAGTACCGTGCCCGCGGCTACGGCGGCTGCAACACCTTCGCCGCCACCGCCTTCCCGCTGAAGGACCAGAACCTCGCGGTCGGCCCGCTGGCCCTCACCAAGAAGCCCTGCGACAAGGGCGTCGGCGCCTCCGAGCAGGACTTCTTCATCGCCCTGCGTACCGCCGGGGCATGGGACATCGTCGGCTCGCAACTCATCATCAAGAGCCAGAAGGGCGAGCTGCGCTTCGACCGCGCGCTCTGAACGGACCGGCCGGGGCGCTTAACCGCCCGTTGACGACGATCGACGGTCCGGACCGTCGATTCATCCCCCCTCAACCCGATCGGCGCCTTCCTCAGTCCCATGACGGGATCGCGGCGCATGATCGGTTTATCCTCGGACGGCACCGGTGGCGCGGGCGTCCTGCGGCACGGCTCGCGAGAAGCGTCGCGCTACGTCTTCGTGGCGAGCGTCGACCGGATGGCCGCCTGGATCGCCGCGGCGACGCCTGTCCTCGCGACGCTGATCGTGTTGTCGGTGCTTTGAGACGGATGGACGATCCCGCCGCCATGGTGGCCTGACGGCGTTGCGCCCCATTCTCCACGTCATCTCCGGCCTGCGCACGGGGGGCGCCGAGACCATGCTGGTCGCCCTCTGCCGCTCGCTCCAGGCGCGCGGCCTGCCCCAGCACGTGGTGAGCCTGACGCGGGGGGGCGAGAACGCCGAAGCGCTGGCCGCCGCCGGCGTCACCGTTCATGTCCTCGCGCCGGGAGGGCTCGCCGGGGCTGCGGCCTCGCTCCTGTCCCTGTCGCGGCTGATCCGCCGCCTGCGGCCGGCGGTGATCCAGGGCTGGCTCTATCACGGCGATCTGTTCGCGGCCCTCGCCCACCGGCTGGCAGGGGCGCCGCGCGGCAGCCTCCTGGCCTGGGGATGG
Source organism: Methylobacterium sp. Leaf466 (assembly GCF_001425565.1). Classification (NCBI taxonomy): domain Bacteria; kingdom Pseudomonadati; phylum Pseudomonadota; class Alphaproteobacteria; order Hyphomicrobiales; family Methylobacteriaceae; genus Methylobacterium; species Methylobacterium sp. Leaf466. Next base: position 249,649 of record NZ_LMRC01000012.1, read on the forward strand.
CGCAATTCCGACATCGACCACGCCCGTTACGGACGCCTCCTGCGGATCGGCCGCGCCCTGTCCGGCTGGCCCGGCCTCGTCGTCTCCAACAGCCAGGCCGGTGCCGATTTCCACTGCGGCCTCGGCTACCGCCCACGCCGCCTCGCGGTGATCCCCAACGGTATCGACACGGTGCGCTTCCGTCCGGATACGGCGGCCCGAGCCGTGATCCGGGCGGAACTCGGCATCCCCGAGGATGCGGTCGTGGTGATCCACGCCGCCCGGCTCGACCCGATGAAGGACCACGGCGCCGTGCTCGCCGCCGCCGCGCTGGTGCCGCAGCTACGGTTCGTCCTGGCGGGTGCGGGTACCGAGACACTGGCCCTGCCGCCCAACGCCATCGCCCTCGGGCGCCGTGACGACCTCCCCCGCCTCTATGCGGCCGCCGACATCGTCCTTTCGACGTCCGCCTTCGGCGAGGGCTTCTCCAACGCCCTCGCCGAAGGCATGGCGGCCGGCCTGGTGCCGGTGGCGACGCGGGTGGGTGATGCCGCCCTCATCCTCTCCGGAAACGGCCGGCTCGTCCCGCCCGGCGATCCCGCCGCCGTGGCCTCGGCTCTGGCCGACCTCGGCGCCCTCGCCCCGATCGCCCGCCGCGAGACCGGGCTTGCGGCCAGGGCCCGGATCGTGCGCGCCTTCGGCATCGACGCGATGGCCGCAGGCTTCTTGGAAGCCTGGATGCAGGCGGGAGCCAGCCTCGACCCAGCGGCGGATCGGGGTCGGTAGATCGATCTCCTTCAAATCCCCAATCGATCGCAACAGTTCTTCTACGGTCGCGGAAAAAGCTTATCGATACAGAAGGTTGTTGTCGTTCCCGCAGTGTTGGCGATTGCCTCCCGCGGGGCGACGCGATATCCCGGCGCCTTCCGATCTTCGGACGGGTCGCCCGCGCGGCGGCCGTCCCTCCAGGAGCATCAGACCCCATGGCCGAGACGTCCTCTTCCGCCAAGGTCGGCCACGGCCGGATCTATGGTTCGATCACCGAGACCATCGGCAACACGCCCCTGGTCCGCCTCAACCGCATCACCAAGGAGCGCGGGATCGAGGCCGAGATCCTGCTCAAGCTCGAGTTCTTCAACCCGATCGCCAGCGTGAAGGACCGCATCGGCGTCAACATGATCGACGCCCTCGAGGCATCGGGTCGGCTCAAGCCCGGCGGCACCCTGGTGGAGCCGACCTCCGGCAACACCGGCATCGCCCTGGCGTTCGTGGCGGCCGCGCGCGGCTACCGCCTGATCCTGGTCATGCCCGAGACGATGTCCCTGGAGCGTCGCAAGATGCTCGCTTTCCTCGGTGCCGAGCTGGCGCTGACCCCCGGCCCGCAGGGCATGAAGGGCGCGATCGCCAAGGCCGAGGAGCTGCTCGCCGAGATTCCGGGCGCGGTGATGCCCCAGCAGTTCTCGAACCCGGCCAACCCGGAAATCCACCGCAAGACCACCGCCGAGGAGATCTGGAGCGACACCGGCGGGCAGCTCGACGCCTTCGTCGCCGGCGTCGGTACCGGCGGCACCATCACCGGCGTCGGCTCGGTGCTCAAGCCGCGCCTGCCGGGCCTGCGGGTCGTGGCCGTGGAACCGGTGGATTCGCCCGTGATCTCCGGCGGCCAGCCCGGCCCGCACAAGATCCAGGGCATCGGTGCCGGCTTCATCCCGGAGAACCTGCACCGCGACGTCGTCGACGAGGTCATCACGGTCTCCAACCAGGAAGCGTTCGATACCGCCCGCCTGGTGGCGCGGCTCGAAGGCATTCCGGGCGGCATCTCCACCGGCGGCAACGTCGCGGCCGCCCTCAAGCTCGCCGAACGTCCCGAGTTCCGGGGCAAGCGCATCGTCACCGTCGCCTGCTCGTTCGCCGAACGCTACATCTCCTCGGCGCTGTTTGAAGGCATCGGCTGAGGGACGTCCCGGTCGAGCCTGCCTCGGCCGGGTCGCCGGCTCCATGCGGACGGAGCCGGTCGTCGTCGGATCGACCGCGCCGGCCGGAGAAATCCGGCCCGCGCCTTGCATATGACCGGTACGGCCGAGGGCATCGTGGTCCGATGACGCCGACCGACGAGCGAAATGGACCGCTCAGTCCCCAGCCGACGGTGCGTGAATACGAATTTGCCTTATGGCAGCGCAGGATGGCGCATGATTGATCAGCGCATTCCGCAACGCAGTAACCCTCTGTTAGACGTCTGTGCCGTTATTTGGAACGGGCATCGTTGCGGCCGCGAGGCGGCGGGCACGGTGCAAGACGCGGGGAGCGGTGATGCTGGCGCAGGATTTCCTGACGTTCCATGAGGCGTCGCGGCGCGGCGGCGTGATCCTGTCCTTCGGTGGCGACCTCTCCGAGAACGTCCTATTCTCGCTCGGCGAAGTCCTGAAACTGCGCATGAGCCAGGGCGAGACCGACGCCTCCGTCGCCAAGCGGGTGTTCTCGATCTTCGTCGAGCAGGCGCAGAACATCATCCGGTACTCGGCCGACAAGCTGCCGCGGCCGCAGGACAAGGCGCCCGGCCCGAGCGGCCTCGTCAGCGGCGGCATGATCGTCGTCGGCGTCGAGGAGGGCCGGTTCTTCGTCGTGTGCGGCAACGAGGTGCCGCAGGCCGACGTGCCGACCCTGAGGAGCCGGCTCGCGCACATCGTCGGCCTGTCGAGCGAGGAGTTGAAGCGCTTCTACCGCGAGAAGCTGCGCCAGGCGCCCGACGAAGGCAGCCTCGGCGGCAGCATCGGCCTCATCGAGATCGCCCGGCGGTCGAGCGCGCCGGTCGAGTACGACTTCCACGACATCGCCGGCGACCGCTGCCTGTTCTGCCTCAAAGCCTATATCTAGACGGTGGTTCTGCGATGGACAGAATTCAAATCCCCGCCACCGATCGATCGCCCGCGGTGGACTTCGATTTTTCCGCAGGCCTGCTGCGGATCAGCGGCGAATCGTACCCGGAGGATGCCGCGGCCTTTTTCGGGCCCCTGCTGCAATCGCTGCGCGCCTATCTCGGACAGGGCGGCGAGAACGCGGTGACGGTGGAGGTCGCCCTGGCCTACTTCAACAGCTCCAGCGCGAAAGCGCTCATGAACCTGTTCATGGCGCTCGAAGACGCCGCCGCCGAGGGCCGGCCGGTGGCCATCCGCTGGTTCTACGCCGAGGGCGACGACACCATCCAGGAAGCCGGCGAGGATTTCGCCTCCGATTTCTCCTACGGCAGCTTCGACCTCGTAACGGCGCCGCAGGCCGAGGAGGCACACCGATGAGGGCGAAGGCCGGTGCGGCGATGGTCCAGGCTCCCGTCGTCCAGGGGCCCGTCGTCCAGGGGCCCGTCATCCAGGGTCCTGCCGTTGAGGAATTCAGCCTCTACGATGCCGAGGAGGCCGTCCTCGTCAGCACGACGGAGATGCTGGCGGGGCTCACCGAGATGGCCGGGGGGGTCAGGAGCCTCGCCGATTCCTACCGCCGCAGCCTGCGCGAGCAGAAGCGCCTCGTGCGCATGAGCGACCGCATGCAATCCGAATTGCAGAAGGCCAACCATTGCCTGGCCGAGCAGCGACGCGACCTCCAGTCGCTCAACGAGGCCTTGGAAGGCGAGATCCGGCATCGCACGCGCCTCGAAGGCGAGCTGCGGCGTCTGGCCGACATGGACGACCTCACCGGCGCCCATGCCCGCCGCCACTTCCTCGAGGTCGGCGAGCGCGAATGGGCGCGGCATCGGCTCTCGCAGGCGCCGATCTGCGTCCTGATGCTCGACCTCGACCGTTTCAAGCGCCTGAACGACGGTTTCGGCCACGGCGCCGGCGATGCCGCCCTCAAGGCGTTCGTGGCGGCCTGTCGCGACCGCTTGCGGCCCGATGACGTCATCGGGCGGATGGGCGGGGAGGAATTCGCCGTGCTGCTTCCCGGGGCGGACAGGCTCACGGGGCTCGCCGTGGCGGAAACCATCCGCGAGGCTGTCGCCGCGACGGAGGTGGCCTGGGACGGCGCGACGCTGTCGATCACCGTGAGCGTCGGTGCCGCGGCGGCCGTGGCGGGCGAATCCATCGAGGCGGCACTCCGCCGGGCCGACGCCGCGCTCTACTTCGCCAAGCACACCGGCCGGAACTGCGTCTGCGACGCCGCCGAGCCGATGCCCGGGATGGTGTGACGCCGATGACCGACGCGCCCGACCTCGCCCTCGATCCGGTCCCGCGCCGCAACCGCTCGCTCCGTGGCGGCGGCCCCTTGAGGGGCGACGATTTCGTCGCGCTCGCCGGCTTCGCGGACGTGGCGGGCGAGGCGACGGAGACGGGCATGCGTCCCGGCGCCTTGCGCGGCGCCGCGCGCGGCCGCGACCTCGACAGCCTCGCCCACACGCTGTTCCTGCGCATCTATCCGGTCATCGCGGTGGTGGTGCTGGCGACCCAGATCGGGACCGCCTGGGTGAACTACACGGACGCGATGCGCCTCTACGGCGAGCGTGCGACCCTGCTCGCCACCCTCACCGCCCGGGCGATCGGCCGGCCCGACTGGGCCGCCAACCCGAAGATCTACCGGCCGCAGGTGCAGGCCCTGGCCCTCGACCCCGCCTTTCGCTTCGCTCGGTTGACCGACGCCGCCGGCGCCCCTGTCATGACCATCGGCGAGACTCCGCGGACACGCAGTTGGGACACCGTCCAGACGGTGGCGGAGCTGACCGTCGCCGGCGAGCCGGCGCCGGTGGGTACCCTGACCCTCGGGCTGTCGACGGAGGCCCTGCGCGGCAATGCCGAGAAACAGGCGCTGATGGCGCTCGGGGCCAGCCTGATCCTGATGATGGCCTTCGTGCTCACCCTGCACGCCAATGTCCGCCGCCACGTCCTGACGCCCCTCAAGCGCCTGCTCGCCGCCATGCGCGAGGTCGAGCACAAGCGCTGGGTGTCGGTGGACCTCGGGGGCGCCGCCCGCGCCAGCAACGAGATCGACGTGATCTCGTCGGCCTTCAACCGCATGGTCGACGGCCTTCGCAGCGGTGACGAGGCCCGGACCCTGCTCGCGCAGCTCGAGAGGGCGCATCGCGACCTCGAAGGCGCCAATCGCCTCGTGATGGAGAGCATCGGCTATGCCCGCCGCATCCAGACCTCCGTGCTGCCGGACCGCCTCGCCCTCAGCGAGGCGGGGGTCGAGGTCGCCGTCCTGTGGGAGCCGCTCCACCTCGTCGGCGGCGACTATTTCTGGCTGGAACAGTTCGACGACCTCAGCATCGTCGTGGTGGCCGATTGCACCGGCCACGGCGTGCCCGGCGCCTTCATCACACTGATCGTCGCCACCGCCCTCGATCGCATCCTGCACGAACGCGGCCTGCGTTCGCCGGCGGAGATCCTGGCGGCCCTCGACGGCATGGTGCGGACCCAGCTGCGCCAGGACGGCCGCGGCTCGGATTCCGACGACGGCCTCGATTGCGGCATCTGCCTGTGGAATCGAGCGGACGGCACCCTGCGGTTCGCTGGTGCCGGCCTGTCGCTGACCGCCATCGGACCCGGCGGCGCCGTCCGGATCAAGGGCGGGCGACGCGGCATCGGCTACCCGCGCCACGGGGAGACGATGCCGGATGTCGCGGACGTGACGGTGCCCGTCGAGCCCGGCCAGGTCTTCTACCTGATGACCGACGGCATCTGCGACCAGATGGGAAACCCGCAGGGCGGTGGACGACGCCTCCTCGGTCACAGGGGAGTCACGGACATCCTCCTCGACGTGCGCGACCGGCCCTTGAGCGCTCAGGTGACCGCCCTCGACGACGCCTTGACGGCCTATCGTGGCGGCGAGGCGCGTCGTGACGACATGACCCTGGTGGCCTTCAGGCCGGATCCCGAGGCCGTCCGTTCGGCCGGCTGACGGTCGCTCCCGTCTCGGAGCGACGACGCAGGGGAGCAACCCCGATGGACCGGCCCGGGTTGTCCTCCCGATAGGAGATCGATCCGATGACCGATGGCACCACCCCGACCAAGACCGACGACGCCGAGGCCCGCGCCAAGACCCTCGCGGATGCCGCGCGCACGGCGGATACGGATCTCGACAAGAACGAGGAGGCTTCCGAGGCGATCGATCGGGCGACCGCCGCGGTCGGCCGGGACGAGGGCTGAGCCATGTCCGGCAAAAGCGTGACCCCAAGCGCCACCGTCACCCGCAAGCCCGACGATGTCGGTAAGGAGGGCGATCCCGCCGTCGGCGGCGGCCATGCGACGCCAGAGCAGGCCGCCCTCACCAGCCAGGGCACGGGCGGACGGTCCGACGCCGACCGTCGCGACGAATGGTCGGAGAACGGTCCTGCCGGCCGGGCGCCGGTGCCCGTGGGCGGTTCGTCCCAAGGCGAATCCGACAAGACGATGGCCCGTCCCGGCGGTGAAGAACGCCGGATCGTCGACGACCACGAGACCGGGAAGACGAAGGACGGAGGTTTACATGATCGACGAGAATAAGGCCGCCGAGCCACCGCCGGGCAAGGCACCGGCGCCGAAGAAGGAGCCGGTCAACATTGCCCCCGATGCGGTGATGGACCCTAACGAGAAGACGGACGGCAAGCCGGGCCATGGGCCGAAGGGCGAACCGTCGTCGGATGGCGAGACCGACCCGGGCGGCAGCTGAAGGCCTTTCCGGCGGCTCGGAATCGAAAAAGGCCGGGCTTTGCGCCCGGCCTTTTGTCTCTCATACCATTTCCAGCTGATCACTTCGTGATGCGGAAATGGGCTTCGCTCAGGCGCCGCGCGGGCTCGGTGAGACGGTTCCGCTTGATCCAAGCGGAAACCGTCTCAGACGTCGGCGTCTGCCCGGATCAGGCCACCGCTTCCTTCGAACGCTCGAAGCGCTTGCGCTCGTTGGGGTCGAGGTGGATCTTGCGCAGGCGAATGGACTTGGGCGTGACCTCCATCAGCTCGTCGTCCTGGATCCAGGCGAGGGAGCGCTCCAGGGTCATGCGGATCGGCGGCGTCAGGCGCACGGCCTCGTCCTTGGAGGTGGTGCGGATGTTGGTGAGCTTCTTGCCCTTGAGCACGTTCACCTCGAGGTCGTTCTCGCGGTTGTGCTCGCCGATGATCATGCCCTGGTAGACCTTGGCGCCGGGCTCGATCATCATCGGACCGCGATCTTCCAGGTTCCACATGGCGTAGGCCACGGCCTCGCCCTTGTCGTTGGAGATCAGCACGCCGTTGCGGCGGCCGGGCATCTCGCCCTTGTAGGGCTCGTACGCCTTGAACAGGCGGTTCATGATCGCGGTGCCGCGGGTGTCGGTCATGAGTTCGCCCTGGTAGCCGATGAGGCCACGGGTGGGCGCATGGAAGACGAGGCGCAGGCGGTTGCCGCCCGAGGGCTTCATCTCGATCATCTCGGCCTTGCGCTCGGACATCTTCTGCACGACCACGCCCGAGTATTCCTCGTCGACGTCGACCACGACTTCCTCGACCGGCTCGAGGATGCCGCCGTCCTCGTCCTTGGAGAGCACCACGCGCGGACGCGACACGGCGATCTCGAAGCCCTCGCGGCGCATGGTCTCGATCAGGATCGCGAGCTGCAACTCGCCGCGGCCCGAGACGTAGAAGGAGTCCTTGTCGGCGGCCTCCTCGATCTTGAGCGTGACGTTGCCCTCGCCCTCCTTGAACAGGCGGTCGCGGATCATCCGGCTCGTGACCTTGTCGCCCTCGGTGCCGGCCAGCGGCGAATCGTTGACGATGAAGGACATGGTGACGGTGGGCGGATCGATCGGTTGGGCCTGGATCGGCGTGTCCACCTGCGGGTCGCAGAAGGTGTCGGCGACGGTACCCTTCACGAGGCCGGCGATGGAGACGATGTCGCCCGCCTCGCCGAGGTCGATCGGCGCCCGCTCGAGGCCGCGGAAGGCGAGGATCTTCGAGACGCGGCCGGTCTCCACGAGCTTGCCCTCGCGGTCCATCACCTTGATCGCCTGGTTCGGCTTCACGGTGCCCGATGCGATGCGCCCGGTGATGATGCGGCCGAGGAAGGGGTTGGCCTCCAAAAGCGTGCCGAGCATCCGGAACGGACCCTCCTCGGTCTTGGCCGGGGGGACGTGCTCCAGCACCAGATCGAACAGGGGGGCGAGGCCGTCCTCCTGCGAACCGTCGGGTGAGGTCGCCATCCAGCCCGAGCGGCCCGACCCGTAGAGGATGGGGAAGTCGAGCTGGTCGTCGGTGGCGTCGAGCGCCGCGAACAGGTCGAACACCTCGTTGACGACTTCCGTGATGCGCGCATCCGGACGGTCGACCTTGTTGATGGCGACGATCGGCTTGAGGCCGATCTTGAGGGCCTTGCCGACCACGAACTTGGTCTGCGGCATCGGGCCTTCGGCCGCGTCCACGAGCACGATCACGCCGTCGACCATCGACAGGATGCGCTCGACCTCGCCACCGAAGTCGGCGTGACCGGGGGTGTCGACGATGTTCACCCGGGTGTCCTTCCAGACGACCGAGGTCGCCTTGGCGAGGATGGTGATGCCGCGCTCCTTCTCGAGGTCGTTCGAGTCCATCGCCCGTTCCTCGACCCGCTGGTTGTCGCGGAAGGAGCCGGATTGCGACAGCAGCTTGTCGACGAGCGTCGTCTTGCCGTGGTCGACGTGGGCGATGATGGCGATGTTGCGCAGCTTCATGGGGTATCCGAAGCGAGTCGAGCCCGTCACGCGACAGACCGCGGAAATGCGGCCGGCAACGCCGGGTCCTTCAATCGAGCTATCGCGCCGCAATATAAGGTCGCGCCCCATCCGGCAAGGGCAGTGTCGGCATCGCCCCGCGACGGGCCGCGGTTTCGCGGCACCGGAGGACGCGCCGTCCGGCACGGGCAGCGTCGGCGATCGACGTTCACGAATGCGTTGATTGCCCCGTCCCAGGACCGCGAGAGGTCGACGCGTTAACCATCCGGTAACCATGCGGGACGTCAATGATTGGGTAAGGAATCGCGAGAGACCGTGACCCAGACCTCCCCCACCCGCCGTGCCGTCCAGATTCGGGGCCGGGCCTTCAAGGCCCTGATCCTGACGCCGGCGACGCCCATCGACGACTGGTTCGTCGATATCGACGCTTCGCTGAGGCGCTCGCCGACCCTGTTCGACGGTCGCCCGGTGATCCTCGACGTGGCGACCCTGGCTCCCGACCGGCTCGGCCTGCAGGCCGTGCTCGCCGGGCTGACAGCCCGCAAGATTCGCATCCTCGGCATCGAGGGTGCGGCCCCGGCCCTCTCCGACCTCGCGTTCCCCCCTCTCCTTTCCGCCGGCCGGCCGGTGGCGACCATCGAGATCCCGGTCGAGCCCTCGGAGGCCGACCTGACATCGCTGGTCGTCGAAGGCTCGGTCCGGTCCGGTCAGTCGATCGTCCACCGCGGCGGCGACGTCACGGTGATGGGGTCCGTCTCCTCGGGGGCGGAGATCCTGGCCGGCGGCTCGATCCACGTCTACGGCGCCCTGCGCGGCCGGGCCATCGCGGGTGCGGCCCGCAACCCGCGCGCACGCATCTACTGCCGCAAGTTCGAGCCCGAACTCCTCGGGATCGACCGCCTCGTCCGCACCGCCGAGGACATGGGACCGGCCTTCCGCGGACGTTCCGCGCAGGTCTGGCTCGACGGCAGCGCCATCAAGATTGCAGCTCTGGAATAAGGGAACAGACCCACGATGGCCAAAATTCTGGTCGTGACTTCAGGTAAGGGCGGCGTCGGCAAGACGACCACCACGGCCGCCCTCGGGGCGGCACTCGCACAGGGCGGCGCCAGCGTCGCCGTGGTCGACTTCGACGTCGGCCTGCGCAACCTCGACCTCGTCATGGGGGCCGAGCGCCGGGTCGTCTACGACCTCATCAACGTCGTGAACGGCGACGCCAAGCTCAACCAGGCCCTCATCCGCGACAAGCGGCTCGAGAACCTGTCGCTGCTCCCGGCCTCGCAGACCCGCGACAAGGATGCCCTCACCGATGCCGGCGTCGCCCGCGTCATGGAGGAACTGCGCGAGAAGTTCGACTGGGTGATCTGCGATTCCCCCGCCGGCATCGAGCGCGGCGCCACGCTGGCCATGCGCCACGCCGACCTCGCCGTGGTGGTGACGAACCCGGAGGTGTCCTCGGTGCGCGATTCCGACCGCATCATCGGGCTCCTCGACTCCAAGACGGTCAAGGCCGAGCGCGGCGAGACGATGGAGAAGCACCTCATCCTCAGCCGCTACGACCCCTCCCGCGCCGAGCGCGGCGACATGCTCAAGATCGACGACGTGCTCGAGATCCTCTCGATCCCGCTGCTCGCCATCATCCCCGAGAGCATGGAGGTCCTGCGCGCCTCGAACGTCGGTTGCCCGGTGACCATGAACAACCCGCAGAGCGCGCCGGCCCGCGCCTACATCGACGCGGCCCGTCGCCTCAACGGCGAGACCGTGGCGATGACCGTGCCCTCCGAGAAGAAGTCGTTCATGGACAAACTGCTCATGCGGAGGGCGGCATGAACCTGTTCAACATCTTCAGTCTTTTCAACCGCCGCCCCACGGCGCGGGTCGCCCGCGACCGGCTGCAACTGATCCTCGCCCATGAGCGCGCCGGCGCCGGCGGCTCGGACCTCGTGCTGCTCTTGCGCGAGGAGATCCTGGCCGTCATCGCCAAGCACGTCACGGTGGAGCGCGACAAGGTCCAGATCCGCCTGGAGCGCGGCGTCGGGGTCTCGACCCTGGGCGTCGACATCGAACTGCCGGTTCAGGTCAGCGGCCGCCTGGCGGCGGCGTGAGGCCTGTATCCTCCATGCACCAACGCATCGCGGCCTGACGCCGCGATGCCGACCGAAGACGCCAAGCACCGCGCCAAACGCTTCAACGAGGGTGTGAAGCTATTGGCGACGCTGTTCAACTCCCTGTCGATCGCAACCTTCGGCGCAGCCTTCGTGGTGCCGTTCGCTCAGCGTCATCTCGACGTGTTCCGTGACGGCGGTTGGGTTTTGCTTTCCGCTGCCACAAGCCGACATCTCGTCGGACAGATCACGTTGCGCTTTGTCCGGTCGGAGGATTGAACGCCATGACCTACGGTTACGCGCGCCAGGTCGCCGGCGTCGCCCTGGCGATTTCCGTCATCGGCTTGACCTCGGTCTGGATCGCGGCCCGTAACTTCGATCGTAACACCCGGGCGATCGAGGATCGCGGTCGCGCCGACCGGCGACCGTAAGACCTCACGCGCCGATGAAGACGCCCGCGATGGTGGCGCTCGTCAGGTTCGACAGGGTGCCGGCCAGAATTGCGCGCACGCCGTAGCGCGCCACCTCGCCCCTGCGCTCGGGCGCCAGCGCCGAAAAGCTCGCCAGCTGCACGCCGATCGAGGCGAGGTTGGCGAACCCGCACAGCGCGAAGCACAGGATCGCGGTCGTGCGCGGATCCAGCGTGCCGGCCGCCAGGGTCGGCGAGAGCTGCGCATAGGCCAGGAACTCGTTGAACACGATCTTCTGGCCGATGGCGCCGCCCACGAGCTCGGCCTGCTCCCAGGGCACGCCCATCAGCCAGGCCAGCGGCGCCAGGGCGACGCCGAGCACCCCTTCGATGGTCAGGGCCGGATAGCCGAACAGGCCCGCACCCCAGCCGACGATCCCGTTGAGGAGCGCGATGAGCCCGACGAAGGCGATCAGCATCGCTCCCACCGAGACCGCCACCGCGAGCCCCTTCTGGGTGCCGTCGGCCGCCGCCTCGAACACGTTGGTGGCACGCCTCTCGCCGAACTCGACCCGGGTGGTGGTCACCCGCGTCGGCTCCGTCGAGGGGACGAGGATCTTGGCGTAGAGGAGCCCGCCGGGGATCGCCATGACGCTCGCCGCCAGAAGGTAGGTCATCGGCACGCCCAGCGCGGCGTATCCCGCCAGGATCGAGCCCGCCGTGGAGGCCGCCCCGCTCGACATCACCGCGAACAGTTCGGCCCCCGTGAGCAGCATCAGGAACGGGCGCAGCGCCACCGCGATCTCGCTCTGCCCGATGACGACGGTGATCACGGCCGAGAAGGTCTCGATCGGCGAGGTACCCAGGAGGCGCTGCAGAGCGGCCCCGAGGACGCGGGCCAGGGCCTGCATCACCCCGAAATGGTACAGGAGCGCGATCAAAGCCGAGACGTAGAGGATCGGCGGCAGGATGCGCAGGGCGAGGATGAAGCCCGAGCCACCGAAGAGTTCGAGCATCCTGGGTTCGACGAGGGCGCCGAACAGGAGCGCGACCCCGCGGTCGCCATAGCCGAGGACGGTCTGGACCAGACCGGCGGCCGCCTCGAGGCCGGCCCGCCCGGCCGGTAGGAACAGGACGAGGGCGCCGAGGGCCACCTGAAGCCCGAGCGCGGCGAACACGATCCGCGGCCGGATCGCCCGCCGGTCGGTGGAAAACAGCACGGCGACGCACAGGAGGAACGCGAGGCTCGCACCGGCATGGATCAACTTGTCGGTCATGGTCCCCCACCCGGCCCGTCTACGGCGGCCATGGCGGAGCCAGCAAGCGCGATGCCGCGGGAAACGGGAACAGGCGCCGGCATTCACCCGTTATGGTCAAGCTGCGCCGTCGTTCCGGCGCTCCATCGATCGAAACGGAGTCAAGCCATGAGCCTGATCGGACGCCTCGTCACCAAGATCCTCGGCACCGAGGACCGCACCGTCGTTCGCGACACCCGCAATTCCGATTCGAGCAACGCCATCGGCCGGCTCGTGACGAAGCTCCTGCGGAAGTGATGTCGGCGCTGTGACGGAGACCGCGCCGGGCGTCACGCCGCCCGGCGCTTGCTCTTTTTCTCCCGGCCCTGGCCCGGCGCGCTCTTGCCGGCCCTCGACCGGTCGAGGACGAAACGGGCGTAGTCGTCCATGTCGCCGGCGAACGGCTTGACGGTGTTGTCGGCCGCCAGCCAGAGCCGATCGGCGACGAGTTCCATCAACGAGCGATCGTGGGTGATGAGGATGACGGCGCCGCCGTAGTCGTTGAGGGCGTCAAGAAGCGCGCGGCGGCTGTCGATGTCGAGGTGGTTGGTTGGCTCGTCGAGGATGAGCAGGTGCGGCGCCTGCATCGCCACGAGGTTGAGGAGCAGCCGCGCCCGCTCGCCGCCGGACAGCGAATCGACCGTCGTCTCCTGCTTGTCGAACCCGAGGCCGAAGCTCGCCAGCTTGGCACGGCGCGAGGACTCGCTGTCGTCGGGCCGCTCGCGCCGGATGATGGCGAGCGGCGTGTCGTTGGGGTCGAGGGCCTCGATCTGGTGCTGGTGGAACCACCCGACCTGGACACGGCCCTCGCGTACCATGCGCCCGTCCCGCACCCGCAGCGCCCCCGCGGCCATCTTGGCGAAGGTGGACTTGCCGGCGCCGTTGACGCCGAGGAGCCCGATCCGGTCGTCGACGTCGAGCGTCAGGTTGAGGTCCCGCAGCACCGGCGCATCGTCGCCGTAGCCGATGGTGGCGTCGGTGAGGTGCATCAGCGGCGGCGCCAGCGGGCGCTTCGGCGACGGCAGGTGGAAGGGCGCCACGTGCTCCTCGATCGTCGTGGCGATCGGCTCCATCTTCGCCAGCCGCTTCATGCGCGACTGTGCCTGGGCGGCCTTGGAGGCGGAGGCCTTGAAGCGGTCGATGAAGCTCTGAAGGTGCGCGCGTTCGGCCTCCTGCTTCACCTTGGTCGAGGCCTGGAGCCGCGCCTTTTCGGCCCGGCGCTTCTCGAAGTCGTCGTAGCCGCCTGTGTAGAGTTCGAGCTTCTCGCCCGCGACGTGGAGGATCGCGTCGACCGAGTTGTTCAGGAGCTCGCGGTCGTGGCTGATGATCAGCGCCGAATGCGGGTAGCGCTTGAGGCGCGCCTCCAGCCAGAGCGCGCCTTCGAGGTCGAGATAGTTGGTGGGCTCGTCGAGCAGCAGCATGTCGGGCTCAGCGAACAGCGCGGCGGCGAGCGCCACCCGCATCCGCCAGCCGCCGGAGAACTCCGCCATCGGGCGGGCGAGGTCCGCCACCGAGAACCCGAGGCCCGCCAGGATCTCGCCGGCACGGGCCGGGGCCCTGTCGGCATCGATCTCGATGAGCCGGCCGTAGATCTCGCCCATACGCTCGGGCTCGGCGGTCTCGAGTTCGAGGTTGAGGGATTCGCGCTCGAGGTCGGCCGCCAGGATGGTGTCGATCAGGCTCACCGGTGTCGCGGGATGTTCCTGGTCGACGGAGGCGATGCGGGCGGTCTTGGGCAGGGACACCGTCCCGCTGTCGGGCTGGAATTCGCCGAGGATGATCTTGAACAGGGTCGACTTTCCGACCCCGTTTCGCCCCACGAGGCCGACCTTGGAGCCCGGAGGGACGGAGACGCTCGCCCGATCGAAGAAGCGGCGGCCCCACGCGTTGAAGGTCAGGTCTTCGATCTGGAGCATGGCGGACAATCAGGAGCGGCAGGCGGGCCGAGGGGCCGGCCTTGTCGCGCGTTCCTATCGCAGCGCAGCATGATGTGCGAGGCCCGCCGTCGCGGGTCTGGTCACCGCGCGGCGACGATGGCCTTGACCAGCGGCGCGGTCGGCACGGTCCTGAACCAGAACGAGCCGGTGCGGCCCTTCTCGTAACCGTCCTGGTAGAGTTTGCGCATGTAGCCGGTGTCGAAGCCGCGCGCCGCGGTGGTGTTGGGCGCCGTCTCGTCGATGTAGGTCAGGTTGAAGCCGATACCGTTGGCACGGGTGAAGGCGTAGGTCGAGGCGAGGGTGGCGCGGCTGCGCGAGCGGCTGGCGGTGGTGAAGGACCGCTCGACGATGGAGAGGGTGTTGTTCTGGGCGAGGTCGAATTCCGGCTCCAGGCGCCCGTTGATGACCACGTAGATGTCGGATTTGCCGACCTTGCCGCGCAGGCTCCCGTCCTTGAGGAGGAACGACTGCGGCAGCGTGAACACCGGCGTCACCACCGACCCGTCGACATGCATCTCCTGGAAGGCCTTGGGGCCGTCCTGGACGTCGATGAGCTGGGGCGGGAACACCGCGGGGATGCTGGCCGAGGCGGTGAGCACGTCCCGGAACAGGCCGACCGCGTTGGGGCCGCCGCTCGTGGCGATGGCGCCCATGTTCCAGATCACCGCCCGTTGCGAATCGAGGTTGGTGGTGACCACGAGGAGCCGGCGACCCTTGCCGTGGGCCTCGGCCACCGCCACGAGGAGGTCGGGGGTGACGAACCGGCCGACGAGGTCGCGCAGGCGCCCGTCGCCGAACAGGCCGGAGCCGAACAGGACGTTGGTGACGCTCGGCGATTGCACCAGGGTCGAGGCGATGCCGCTCGTGTAGATCTCGGTGAGCGTCGCGTCGTAGGCCGGCCCCAGGAAGGCGAAGGGCGCGATCAGCGCGCCGGTGCTGACCCCGGACACGAGCGAGAATTCGGGCCGGGTGCCCGAGGCGGTCCAGCCGTTGAGGATGCCGGCGCCATAGGCACCGTCGCCGCCGCCGCCGGACAGGGCGAGGTAGGCGAAGCGCGACGTCTTGGCGTCCTGCCGGGCCACCATGCCGTTGAAGGTGCTCTCGGAGGCATCCGCATAGGCGCGAACGCCCGGGTCCATCCCCGGCAGCACCGCCGCGGCGGCCTGCTCGGCTGTGTAGCCGACGCGGGGGATCGAGGAACAGGCACCCACCTGTGCCGCGACCATGCCCGCCACGAACGCGCGGACCCAACCGGAGCGGCGAACCATCGTCATTCTCACGCGTCCGAAGAGCTTGCGTTCGTTGCGACCGACGTGGGGCCGGGTCCGGAACGAGCTTGACCATAGTACCGTTCCGGCAGGCACCGGGCAAACGGCATCGCGCATCGGCGGGGCCGGCCCGGCATTCGGCGCCGACCTGAGGCATTGCGGCGACAGGTCCGGCCCGTGCGTTCAGCGGATCGGAACGTCGCAGGCTGCCAGGATCTCGGGGATCGCCGCCTTGACCTGGAAATAACCCCGGGTGGAGCGCGGCCAGATCGCCTCGTCCCAGGGCCGGCGCAGGCGCGCGACCGACGGCAGGGCGTCCGCCGACGGACCGACTGGCGCCCAGGGGGCGACGACGGGCGCACCGGCCGCGAAATCCTCGTCCGCGATGTCGGCCGGGCACTGGAAATGCGCCGCGGCTCGGGCCAGGGCGTCGGCCATGGCCGTGCGGTCGGCCTCGATCACCGGATCGGCCGCGCCGTCCGCATGGGCCAGCAGGCCGCCGACCCGAACGACGCGGGCGCCGTCGAGGGGCAGGCTTTCGGGGTGGAGGTCGTCGAGGTGGATGAGGAGCGCGACGTCGCCGCGCGGGCTCGGGTCGGCGGGCGCCAGCTTCGACACCGGTCGGGACGCGGGCTCGTCCAGTGGGTCGGCCACCTCTTCGAGGCCCTTCGGGTCGAAGCGGCCGTCGGTGTGGCGACGGATGTTGTCGGCCCGCGCCAGATAGTGCTTGCCCCGGGTGTGAAGGCCCGCGACCCACCGCCAGGACAGTGTGTTGCTCGCCGGGTCACCGTCGAGGAGATGGCGCATGAAGAAGTCGGCACCGAGTTCCCAGGGCAGCCGCAGCGTGAAGATCCAGATCGAGGCGAACCACATCCTGGCGTGGTTGTGGAGCCAGCCGAACTCGACGAGGTCGCGCGACCAGTCGTCGAACCCGTCGATCCCGGTCCCGCCGGCGACCGCCTGCCCGTAGGCCTTGCGCAGGCCCGATTCCCGCTCCAGCCGTTCGTGCCCGGCCACCACGCCCCGGCGGTAGTCGGCCCAGATGCCGGGCCGGGTTTCGAGATGGCCTTTGAAGTAGCTGCGCCAGACGACCTCCTGGACGAATTTCTCGGCCGCCGTCGATCCATGGGCGAAGAGGGCGGCCTCCACCACCTCCTGCTCGGTCAGGAGCTTCCGACGCAGGTGCGGCGACAAGGCGGTGGTCGTCGGCTCCGCCGAGGGTCCCCGGTCGGTGTTGCGGGTGTCGGTATAGGCGCGGCCCAGGCGCGGGGCGAAGCGCTCCAGCCGTGCGAGACCATCGGCGCGGGTGAGTCTGGCTGTCTGCTGCATGACGGCAAGGGTAGGGCGGCCGCGCGCGGGGGTGATCCGGACACGACGACGCGGCCGTCAGCGGTATCCGGCCGCCTGCAGTTCGAACAGCTCGGCGTAGCGCCCGCCTTGGGCCTGCAACTGCGCATGGGTGCCGGTTTCGAGCACCCGGCCGCCTTCCAGCACCAGGATGCGGTCGGCCATGCGCACGGTGGAGAAGCGGTGCGAGATGATCACCGCCGTCCGGTCCCTGCTGAGATCGCGGAACCGCCGGAACACCTCGAACTCGGCGCGCGCGTCCAGGGCCGCCGTCGGCTCGTCGAGCACCAGGATCTCGGCCTCGCGCATGTAGGCGCGGCTGAGCGCGATCTTCTGCCATTCGCCGCCGGAGAGGTCGACGCCGCCCTCGAAGCGCTTTCCCAGCGGCTGGTCGTAGCCGAGGGGCAGCCGGCCGATCACCCCGTCCGCGAGGCTGCGTCCGGCGGCGGCGGCGATCCGACCGGCGTCGTCCCGGGCCTCGATCCGGCCGACAGCGACGTTCTGCGAGGCCGTGAAGTCGAACCGCACGAAATCCTGGAAGATGACGCCGACGGCGCCGCGCACCGCGTCGAGGTCGTAGGCGCGCAGGTCGCGCCCGTCGAGGAGGATACGGCCCTCGGTGGGGTCGTAGAGGCGGGTGAGGAGCTTGACGATGGTGGTCTTGCCGGCGCCGTTCTCGCCCACCAGCGCCAGCACTTCCCCGGCCGACAGGCGGAAGCTCAGGCCACGCACCGCCCAGGTCTGCGTCCCCGGATAGCGAAAGCCGACATCCTCGAACACGATCCCCTCCGCGATCGGACGCGGGAACGGCGCCGGCGCGGCCGGCGACCGGATGGTCGGAACGACCGCGAAGAACGAGAACAGGTCGTCGAGGTACTGCGCCTGCGACGCGATCTGGGAGACCCCGAGCAGCAGGCCCTCGATCAGGCCGCGCAGCCGCTGGAACGAGCCGGCGAGAAACGCGAGGTCGCCGATGGAGAACTCGCCGGCCACCGTGCGCCAGACGATGGTGGCGTAGGCGGTGTAGTAGGCGAGCGTGCCGAGCGCGGCGAAGCCCCCGCCCCAGGCGGCACGGCGGATGGCGAGGGAGCGATTGTCGGCCACGAGCTTGTCGGCGATCACCCGGTAGCGGGCGGCGATGTAGCGCTCGAGGCCGAACAGCTTGACCTCCTTGGCCGCCTCCACGCTGGCGCCGAGGTACCGCAGGTAGTCGATCTGGCGCCGCTCGGGCGTCCGGGTCCAGGCCAACCGGTAGCCCTGGCGGTTGAAGTAGGTCTCGTTGAGGAAGGCCGGAACCAAGGCGCCGGCCAGCAGCAGGATCAGCCAGGGCGCGTAGGCCAGGAGGCCCGCGGCGAAGGTGGCCAGGGTGATGAGGTCCTGAACCTGGCCGAACATCTGCGTGATCAGGCTGGAGCGGCCGGTGACCTGGCGCCGCGCCCGCTCGATGCGGTCCTGCTGGGCGCTGTCCTCGAACTGCTCGAGATCGAGGGCGGCGGCGTGGCGCATGAGGCGCAGGCTGGCGGCGTTTCCGTAGAGATCGGCCACGAGCCCGTCGACGAGGGTGCTGAGCCGTCCGAGCAGGTCCGACAGGACCGCCAGCCCGAGCTCCATCGCCACGAGCCCCGCGAGGCGGGCGCGATGCGGATCGGAGATCCAGGCGTCCCAGCCCAACGGGCGCGGCCGCCCGTGCTCGACGACGATGGCATCGAGGATGAGTTTGGCGAGGTAGAGGATCAGGACGGGCAGGCAGGCGCGCACCAGCCGCAGGGCGAGGCTCGCCACGAGCAGCCGCGGGCTGGCGGCGTAGACGAGCCGGACCAGGGCCGGCAGGTGGCGCAGGGGCCCGAGGCGGCCGGCCGCGGCCCGGCGCAACCTCGCCGGATCGAAAAAGGAGCGTGAGAGCATGGCCGCGACCATGACGCGGACGCTTCCACGCGTCGATCCCGTCATCCGGTCGCAGCCGGCCGGCGGGTGCACGTCACGGTGCCCGAGTGTACGCCGGCGATTGCCGGTGGATGGAGGATGCGGCGGCGCGACGGCTCACCGATGCTCGTGGTAGCGTCCGGCACTATCGTTGCGTGAAGCGGAACACGATGCTCAGCGGTTCAGCCCTCGTCCGCGTCGCGGTCCTCGTCCTCGTGGCGGCCCTGCTCGCGGCACTGGTCCAGATCTTCTGGCCGTCGTCCGGCCAGGAGATCTCCCCGGTTCGGGACGCTCCGGCGACATCGTCGAGCCAGGCGCCGCCGGTGACCAAGCCGCCGCCGCCCGAGGTCCGCAGCGCGCCCGCCGGCCCCGACCTGCGGACCGCCGAGCGCCCACCCGAGCCGAACCCGGCGCGACCGACGCCCCCTCCTCCGGAACCGTCACCGGCGCCGGAACCGGTCCCGCAGCGCGCGGCTCCGACCGTGTTCGACCAGACCCCTCGCGCCGAGCCCGTCCAGGATGCCGCCGGCGCGGCCGCCGACGCCACAGGCCCGCGCGCGCTGGCGGTGGTGGACCTCAACAGCGCGAGCCTTGCCGAGCTGAACGGGCTGCAGGGTGGCGGCGCCATCGGCAAGGCGATCGTCCGGGGGCGGCCCTACGCCACCGTCGACCAGCTCCTGTCCAAGCGCATCCTCAGCCGGTCCACCTACCAGCGCATCAAGGACCAGGTGACGGTGCGCTGACCCGTCTCGGCGACGGCGGCGCGTGGACCGTGGTGCGGGACGAAACACGACGTCGGCGGCAGCCCTGAGATGTGGCGTCCCGCCGAGGAGCCCTCTACACTCCGCCCCCTGTAACCCGTGCGCCCGGATCGCGTGCGCCTGGACCTGAGAGGACCGACATGCTGACCCAACCCCGTGGCGCGATCCTGCGTGAGGATCTGGGCGTCGAGGAAACCACCAACTCCGACCATGTCGTGCGGTGGGACGGCGAGCGCCTCTATGTCGAGCACGACATCTATCACAACGGCCAACTGGTCCACCGCAAGTACCGCAAGACCATCACCGAGCCGGTGGCACGCGCCCTCCAGGCCCTCATCAACCGGGCGCAGCAGTAGGTCCCGCGGCCATAGGCTGCCTCTGGAACGGATCGGGTCGTCGACGTCGCCCCGATCCGGACCCCTCGACGATCGGACGGCGATCGGGGGGCGGGACGCTTCTACCGGCTCGCCCAGTCGTCGGCGGCGACGATGGCCGCCACCGGGCGGTTCCAGGTCGCCGGCTGGTCGTCGCTCCCCGAGCCGAGGGCGCATTGCACCATGACGCTGTCGCTCCAGCGGCCGTACTTGTAGCCCACTGCCGGCAGGAGCCCGACCCGGGTGAAGCCGCAAGCCTCGTGGAGGCGCAGCGAGGCCTCGTTCCGGGCGTCGATGTAGCCGATCATCTGCCGGTAGCCGCCGGCGGCGCAGGCCTCGATCAGGGCCGGTAGCAGGCGCCGGCCGATGCCGGCGTTCAGGTGGTCGTGGTGGACGTAGATCGAGTGCTTGAGGGTGTAGCGATAGGCCGGACGCTTCCGGAAGGGCACGGCGTAGGCATAGCCCGCCACCACCCCGTCCCGGTCGGCCACCAGATGCGGCAGCCGCTTCTTGCGCATCGCCTTGCGGCGGCGCTTGAGGTCGTCGGGCTGGAGCGGGTCCTCCTCGAAATCGCCGATGTCGCCGATGCCGCGGCGGATGTGGTGGGCGTAGATCGCCACCATCGCCGGCACGTCGGCGTCCGACGACGGCCGGATGACCACGTCCGGGTCGGACGCGACGGGCGGCCCCGCCAGGCTCACGCCCGGCCCTCGCGCATGACGTAGGTGTAGAACCGGATGGTGCCGTCGGCGGCGACATCGCGGAACACGCCCTGGATCTCGGCCTCGAACCCCGGGAAGAGGTTGGCCGAGCGCTCGAACATCTTGAAGTAGTCCAGCATGGGTTTGGCCCGCTCGTCCAATCGCTCGCCCGGAAGCACCGTGCCGATGCCCGGCGGGTAGACCAGAAGCAAGGTCGTCGCCACACGGCCCTCGGCCTCGGCGATGGGCACGTAATCGACGTTGTTGCGGGTGAGTTGCTGCACCGCTTCCTTGGGGGTCATCACCATCTCGGGCAGGTGCCCCGGCTCGAATTGCTTGCGCTGCAGCGTGCTGGTGCCGTGCTCGCGGTGGAAAGCGTGGAAATCCGCGCAGAGGTCGCGCAGGCGCACGCCCTTGTAGCGGTTGGGCCGGCGCCGCACGAACTCGGGCATGGCGTCCTCCAGCGGCACGTTCTCGTCGTGCAGGCGCTTGAAGGCCACGAGCCCCGAGATCAGCGTACCGGCCTTGGAGGATTCGACACCCGGCGTCAGCAGGAAGAGCAGCGAGTTGAGGTCGTTCTTCTCCGGCACGATGCGGTTCTCGCGCAGGTACTGGGCGACGATGGGGGCCGGCACGCCGTGCGCGGCGTATTCCCCCGTGCGCCGGTCGAAGCCGGGGGTGAGCACGGTGAGCTTGTTGGGGTCGGTCATGGCGTAGTCGGGCGCCACGTGGGTGAAGCCGTGCCAGGAGGCGCCCGGCGTCAGCTCCCAGTATTTCGAGTCGCTGGCGAGTTCGTCGGTGGAGATGCTCTCCCACGGCACCTTGCCGTCCGGTCCCTTCACCGTGTCGGGCACGAAGGGGTCGAAGAACCAGCGGCGCAGCGGGTCGCCCTCCTTCTCCTCGAACTCGCGGCGGATGGCGCGGACCTTCTTGCGCCACTCGATGCCGAGCCGAATGGTGTCGTCCCACAGCACCACGCCCGAGCGGCCCTTCATCATCTGCGCGCCGACATCGAGGGAGGCGAACAGCGGATAGAACGGCGAGGTCGAGGCGTGGACGAGGAAGGTCTCGTTGAAGCGCCGGTGCTCGATCCGCCGGGTCTGGCCGCGGATGTGGCTGTCCTTGGTATGGATCTGCGAGGCCTGGGAGAAGCTCGCGAGCTGCTTGTGGGTCGATTGGGTGGCGATGATGCCGGGCGAGGTCTCGTCGAGGTTCTTGAGCCCCATGGCGAAGCGGCCCGCGAAGAGCGGGTGGAACTTCATGAAGCCGGCCCAGGCCTCGTCGAAGAGGATGTAGTCGCAGAGGTGGCCGATCTTCTCCAGGATCATCTGGGCGTTGTAGATCGTGCCGTCGTAGGTGCATTGCTCCACCACCGCGACGCGGAACGGGCGCTCGCGCTTCCACGCCTCCTTGTCGGTGACCAGCGGGTTGGTGCGGATCTTTTCCCGGATCGCGGCCTCGTCCAGGGCCTCGTGGTACATCGGGCCGATGAGGCCGAAGCAGTTGCGGTCGGTCTCGAGAAAGACCGGCACGGCGCCGCCGAGGAACAGGGCGCCGTGATGGGCCGCCTTGTGGTTGTTGCGATCGAACAGCACGAGGTCGCCCTCGGCCACGAGCGCCGACAGGACGATCTTGTTGGAGGCCGAGGTGCCGTTGAGGACGAAGTAGGTCTTCTCCGCTCCGAAGATGACGGCCGCCTCCTTCTGCGCCTTGAGGGCCGGGCCCTCGTGGACAAGCAGGTCGCCGAGGTCGAGCACCGAGTTGTCGAGGTCGTCGCGGAACACCGCCTCGCCGAGGTGCTCGACGAAGATCCGCCCGATGGGCGAGCGGTTGTAGAAGATGCCGCCGTTGTGGCCCGGACACGTCCAGAGCTGGTTGCCCTGCTCGGCGTAATCCACCAGCGCGCCGAAGAACGGCGTCTTCAGGGTCTCGGCGTACTGCTTGACGCGGCTGACGAGGCCGCGGGCGATGTAGTCGGGGGTCTCTTCGGCGAGGAAGATGTAGCCGTCGATGAAGTCGAGCACCTCGACGGGGATGTCCTCCAGGCGCTTCCTTCGGACCATGATGACGATGGGCATCTCGAGCCCGCGCTTCCTCATGAGGTTGATCAGCGCCGCCGCCTTGCCGTCGAGCCCGCGCTTGCCCCAATCCACCACCATGCAGCCGATGGCGGCGTCGGTCTGGACCGCGATGGCCGCATCCTCGACGCGCCGGGCGCGCACCACCTCGAAGCCGAGCTTTTCGATGGAGGTGAGGATCTGCTGGACGCGCACGCCCTCGAGGTCGTCCGGATCGAAGTTGGGCGCGCACATCAGCACGGTGAAGCGGCGGAAGAAGTCCATGCGGGGGAAGGCTCCGTGGTGGGATCGTCACCGTTGCGACGCGGGATGACGCGGCGATGACGGCGTGCTGGTGATGGGCGCAATGCGCCCGGGGATCAACCGCGCCGACCAGCGACACCGAGGCGGCGGATGACGAGGAACACCGCGAGGGACGAGAGCGCGCCGATCCCCAGGGCGATGGTCGAGCCGTTCTCGAAGTCGGCGAGGAACAGGCCCTTGCTGTTCATGCCGAACACGCCCGTCACCAGGGTCGGCGGTAGGAACAGGGAGGTCAGGATCGAGAGGGTGAAGAGCTGTCGGTTGGTCTGCGCGGCGGTGCGGCCGGCGATCTCGTCCTGGAGCAGGCGGCTGCGCTCGGCCAGCACACCCATGTCGCGGTCGAGGGAATCGATGCGCTGGACGACGCGGGCGGCCATGGTCATCACCGCCTCCGGCAAGGCGTCGCCGTCGTCGTCGGTCTCGGCCTCCAGGCGGTGGAACACGGCGCCGAGGCCGGCGACCTGGCGGCGCAGGCGCACCGCCCGGCGACGGATCGGCGCCAACGGACCGGTGTCGTCGGCACCCGCCCCGTCGAGGATCCGGTCCTCGATGGCGTCGAGTTCCTCGGACATGCGGACGGCGCCCGCCTCCATCGCCTGGACGACGTGGCCGACGAAGAGTTCGAGCAGGCGGGCGGGCGAGGTGACCGTCAGGCCTGCCAGGGCGGCGTCGCGGGCGGCCTCCGCGCAGGCCGTGGCGTGTCGGCGCCCGCTGACGAGGTAGCCCTGCCCGAGCACGCAATGTAGCCGGCCGGTGGGTTCGTCGCTCAGCGCGCCGGCGAAATCCCGTTCGCGATCGGCGACGACGAGGCCGAACTCCGCTCCATCGACCACCACGCGCTGGTGGCCGTCACGGGCGAAGATCGCCGCGGCCAGACGCGGCGGTCCGAGCCGCCCGGCTTCGACGGAGCCGTGAAGGCGCGCATCGACGAGGTCGACGTGGAGCCACACGAAGCCGGCGGCGGCATCGAGCGGCGGCAGGTCGGCGCCGGTCTCGAGGAGCAAGGCGCGGCCCCGCCCGTCGAAGTGGAGCCCGAAGATCAGGCCGGGAAGGACGGCCTCGTCGGTGAGAAGTCGCGGCATCGGGCCCTGCCGGTTCCTCGCCGGCAAAGTGCCGAACCGTCCCCGGCTCCATCGCGCGTAGCGGCGACACCTTGATGACGCCCTTGCCGAGCCTGACCGGGCCGCCTCGCGTCGCCGGAAGACGACGCGGGCCGGCCCCTGTCGACCATGCGCCCTACGCCGGCGTGCAATCCATGCCGTTGCGGCGCGCGTTCTCGATGCAGTTCGCCTTGCTGGCGTAGGTTTCCGTGGAGGCGCCGACGATCCTGCCGTTCGATGCCGTGCGGCGCCACCGCCAGCCGGTCCCGCTGGCGTAGATCTCCCAGGTGTCGCCGTCGCGTCCCTTGCAGGTGCTCATCGATGTCCTCACGCAATAATAACTCTAGGTAGCGAATCAACCTTAAAGAATGTCGGCGTCGGAATCCAGGGGTGCCCGCCGCGGCGTGCGCGACGGCGGGGCGTTTCGCCGAACTGTCACATCGGCATGGTCTAAGCGCCCGTGGGACCTCGAGGCGTTGGAACGACGATGGATCACGGGCGGCAGGCAGGCACCTTCGACATCGAGGCGATCCGCAGGGAGGTCGCCGACGACTTCGACGAAGAACTCGAAATGGAGATGGAGGAGGAGCGCCTCGAACGCCTGGCCGACGCCGTCGCGGGCGATCCCCGCGCTCCGCAGATGGACCGCAGGCTCTACTTCCGCGAGCTGTTCCGCCTCCAGCACGAGCTCGTCCGGCTGCAGGATTGGGTCCAGTCGCAGAAGCTGCGGGTGGTGGTGGTGTTCGAGGGCCGCGATTCGGCCGGCAAGGGCGGCGCGATCAAGCGGATCACCCAGCGCCTCAACCCGCGCGTCTGCCGCGTGGCCGCCCTACCCGCCCCGAGCGAGCGCGAGCGCACGCAATGGTACTTTCAGCGCTACGTCGCCCACCTGCCGGCCGACGGCGAGATCGTGCTGTTCGACCGCTCCTGGTACAACCGCGCCGGCGTCGAGCGGGTGATGGGCTTCTGCAACGACGCGCAATACGAGGAATTCTTCCAGTCGGTGCCCGATTTCGAGCGGATGCTGGTCCGCTCGGGCATCATCGTCCTGAAATACTGGTTCTCGATCACCGACCAGGAGCAGGCCCTACGCTTCCAGATGCGGATCCACGACCCGCTCAAGCAGTGGAAGCTGTCGCCGATGGATGTGGAGTCCCGCCGCCGCTGGGAGGACTATACCAAGGCCAAGGAGGTGATGCTCGCCCGCACCCATATCCCGGAGGCGCCGTGGTGGGTGGTGGAGGCCGTCGACAAGAAGAAGGCCCGCCTCAACTGCATCGACCACCTCCTGACGCAGATCCCCTACGGCGAGGTCCCCCATCCCACCGTGGTCCTGCCCGAGCGGGTGCGACACGACGACTACGCGCGCCAGCCGGTCCCGTCCGAGATGTTCGTGCCGTCCCGCTACTGATCGGGGGCGGCTACGGGCAGGCCAGGCCGTACCGGGCCACGACGATGTCGCCCTGGCGGGGCGCGTTGAGGGCGAGCGGTGCGGTGCCGCCGCCGTCGATGTCGACCCAGCAGCGATCGCGCACGGCGACGACCGCATAGCGTGCGGTGAAGGCCGGCGGCTGCGGCGCCGCGAAACGGTCCCGTGCCCTGCACACGACGGACACCGCGATCTCGCCGGACCTGTCGTAGCGCAAGCGGCGGCTCGCATGCGCACGCACCGTGAAGGCGGGGCCGCCGTCCTGACTCACCAGGACGGTGTGCGGCGTCTTGTTGGCGACCGTGCGCAGGCACGAGGCCTCGCCCGGCAGGAGGCCGGCCAGAAGGAACAGGGCCGATCCGACGGTGAGGGTCGTGGCGGAAGATGGGCGCATGGCGCTGGACATCTCATCGAATGGGGAGCGGTGCGCTCTGATCGAAGACGCATCGCCCGCGCGGGCTGTCGGGCGGTGAACTCGCCCATCAACTTGCGCTAGGGTCGGGCGTTCCCGTCACCCTGTGCAGGCCATCATGAGCGACAGCCCCGAACTGCTCTTCGACGTCGATCCCGCCGGCATCGCCCGCCTCACCCTCAACCGGCCGCAGGCGCGCAACGCCCTGACGTTCGCGATGTACCAGGGGCTGATCGACCATTGCGCGGCGATCGATGCGGATACCGCGATCAAGGTCCTGGTGATCACCGGTGCCGGCGACCGGGCCTTCGCCGCCGGCACCGACATCGCCCAGTTCCGAAGCTTCGAGACGGCCGAGGATGCCATCGGCTACGAACGGTTCATGGACCGGGTGATGGGGGCGCTCGAACGGCTGCGGGTGCCGACCGTGGCGGCGATCGCGGGCGCCTGCACCGGCGGCGGGGCGGCGATCGCGGCGGCCTGCGACCTGCGCATCGCCACGCGCGACGCCCGGTTCGGGTTTCCGATCGCACGAACCCTCGGCAACTGCCTGTCGCTCGGCAACCTCGCGCGGCTGTCGGCCCTCGTCGGTCCGGCACGGGTCAAGGACATGATCTTCACGGCGCGCCTCATCGAGGGAGACGAGGCCTTGGCAATCGGCCTCGTCGGCGAGGTCGTGGCGGATGCCGCCGCCCTGCGGGACCGCACCGGAGCCCTCGCCACCCTGCTCGCGGGCCATGCGCCGCTGACCCTGCAGGCGACCAAGGAGGGCCTGCGTCGTCTCCAGGACGTCCACGACCGCACCGACGGCGAGCGCCCCGGCGATGACCTCATCCGGCTCTGCTACACCAGCGCCGATTTCCGCGAGGGAATGGAGGCGTTCCTCGCCAAGCGCGCCCCGAACTGGACAGGCCGCTGAAGCGCCCCCACCTCCATCCCCGCGACGACCGGACGCCGGACCGGTCCCGCCCTATCTCTTCGCGAACAGCCACGGGAAACCCGAGATCCATGATGAGATTCAAAGCTTACGGTGCCGCCCTCGTCCTGGTCGCAGTCGCGTCCGGCGGGGCTCTCGCGGACCAGCCCGGCCCCGACTGGATGACCGCCGATGCGGTCAAGCGCCAGATGCTGTCGTCCGGCTACTCGGAGGTGACCAAGCTGGAGGCCGACGACGGCCATTGGGACGGCGAAGGGATCAAGGACGGCCGCAAGATGAAGTTCGAGCTCGACCCGAAGACCGGTGCGGTCCTCGGCGAGATGCCCGACTGATCCCTGCCGGATTAGGCCGGCGTCATCCCCTCCGCCGGCTCCACGAAGTTGGCGACGATGACGGCCTTCCGGGCGCGGACGTGGGCGCGCATGAGGGTCGAGAGCGCACTACCGTCGCGGGCGCGCAGCAGGGCGATCATTCGGTCGTGTTCGTCGACGGCCTGGGCCCACTCCGCGGCGGTCTGGTGGACCGAGTAGCGGGAATGCTGGATGCGCCCCGAAAGGCCGGCGTAGATGTGGTTGAGGGTCGCGTTGCGGCTGGCCGACATCAGGCCCTCGTGGATGGCCCGGTTGTAGACGAAGTACTTCCTCTGGTCGCCGCGCTTCCAGGCCGCCATCATCGCGGCGTGATCCGCCTCGATCGCCGCGACCTCGTCATCGCCGATGATCGTGCAGGCGATCTCGGCCGCCGTGGCTTCGAGCCCGGCGATCACCTCGATCATCTCCTCGATCTCCGAGAGGGCGAGGCTGGCGACGCGGGCGCCGCGATTGGGAAGGAGTTCCAGCAGCCCCTCGGTGGCCAGGATCTTGATGGCCTCGCGCAGCGGCGTGCGGGAAATGCCGAACCGCTCCGTCAACTCGCCTTCGTTGACGCGCGAGCGAGGCGGTAGTTGGCCGGAGACGATCAGGTCGCGCATCCGTTCGACGACCTCGTCGTGCAGGTAGCGTCGATTGATACCAGGTGCGCTTTCAGTTCTTGTCATTTGTCAACGCGCTGGTACCGAGCCTTGAAACACGTTTTCGTGTGCAGCCATCGTTAGGCTTCAACCGACGCCGTGTCGAGCGGTACGTGCAGGGTCGAATACGCAGACCCGCATCTGCACGGAGGTATGCACAGGCGGCACCTGAGGGGTGTCTCGACGGACTGGGGTGCCACCCAGGGTCGAATGGTCGCACCTGCGGACCGCCTCGTGTCGGAGGTCAGCGAGACCCGCGCTTCTTCGCGCAGCCGGGGCCCCCGGCGTTGGCGCCAAGTGTCCGGGGCCGCCCACTTACCCAGCGAGCGGACGGCGTCAGTGAAAATCCTCGTGCCAGGTCCGGCCGTCGCGCTCGATCAGGGCGATGGCGGCGGTGGGGCCCCAGCTTCCTGCGGGATAGGGGCGCGGCGGCTCCGGCCGGTCGGCCCAGGCCTTGAGCAGCGAGTCGGCCCAGGCCCACGCCACCTCGACCTCGTCCCGGCGCATGAACAGCGTCGCGTTGCCGCGCACCACGTCCATCAGGAGGCGCTCGTAGGCGTCGGGGTAGCGCTGCTTGAAGGTCTCCTCGAACGAGATGTCGAGGTTGGTCGGCCGCAGCCGCATCCCGCCCGGCCCGGGGTCCTTCGTCATGACCTCGAGCTTGATGCCCTCCTCCGGCTGCAGCCGGATGACGAGGCGGTTGGGCTCGCGCCCGAACGATTCGGCGGGGAAGATCGAGAACGGCGACGCGCGGAACTGCACCACGATCTCGGAGAGCTTCTTCGGAAGCCGCTTGCCGGTGCGCAGGTAGAACGGCACGCCGGCCCAGCGCCAGGACTGCACCTCGAGCTTCAAGGCGACGAAGGTTTCGGTGCGGCTGAGGGTCTCGCCGCCCAGGTCGGTCCGGTAGCCCTCCACCGGCTGTCCCGCCACCGCGCCGGCGGCGTATTGGCCCCGTACGGTGACCGTCTGGACGTCGTGGGGGGTGATCGGCTTGAGGGCGCGCAGGACCTTCAGCTTCTCGTCGCGCACCGAGTTCGCGTCGAGGGTGAGCGGGCTCTCCATCGCCATCAGGCAGAGGAGCTGCAGCAGGTGGTTCTGCACCATGTCGCGTAGCGCACCGGAGGTGTCGTAATAGCCGGCGCGGCCCTCGACGCCGACCGTCTCGCCCACCGTGATCTGGACGTGATCGATGACGTCGGCGTTCCACAGCCGCTCGAAGATGGTGTTGGCGAACCGCAGTGCCAGCAGGTTCTGAACCGTCTCCTTGCCGAGGTAGTGGTCGATCCGGAAGATCTGCTCCTCGGGAAACACCTGGCCGACGGCGTCGTTGATGGCGCGGGCCGACTTCAGGTCCTTGCCGATCGGCTTCTCCAGGACGACGCGGGACTTCTCGCCGATCAGCCCGTGGGCGGCGAGGTTGCGGCAGATCGGGCCGTAGAGGTCCGGCGAGGTCGCCAGATAGTACGGCCGCACCTGATCGGGCCGCTCCGCGAGCTTGGCGGCCAGGGTCGCCCAGCCCTCCTCGCCGGCACCGTCCACCGCCACGTAGTCGAGGTGATCGAGGAAGGCGGCCAGGACCTCGTCGCGCAGGTCGGGGACGGGAACGAACCTCTTGAGGGCGTCGCGGGCTCGCTCGCGAAACCCCTCCGCGCTCATCTCGGAGCGGGAAGCGCCGATGATCCGGCTGGTTCCGGGGATCTGGCCGTCCTTGAAGCGATAGTACAGCGCCGGCAGGAGCTTGCGGGTGGTCAGGTCGCCGGTGGCGCCGAACACGACGCAATCGAACGAGGCGACGGGAATGATGGTGGCCAAGGGCGGCTCCTGGGCGTTGTCACAGACGGTTTTCGGCCATCGACGGAAGTCGGCACGGTGTCGGATACCGTGTCGTGTCGTGCAAGCGAAAGCCGCCGCGCGCCCGCGCCCGCTCCGCCCGGCCTCGAAGCCGGGCTATGCAAGCCCGTCGCCATCCGTGCCGATCCGTCACCCGGCCATGTAGGCGGCGAAGGCGTCCGCATGATCGGGGTGCCAGCGCGACAGGGCCGGCCGGTTCTCGATGACGTCGCCCGCCGCCCAGGCGATGCGTTTCTCGTCCTGGCCCCGCGTCGTCTCGTTGTCGGGGCAGAGGATGTAGAAGTCGCCCCGCTCCATGCCTGCGACCATGAACGAAACGGTCTCCTCCGGCGTCCAGGCGCCGTCTGGCTTGGCGGCCACGCCGCGCGCCCTGGTGAGGCCGGTGTAGACGAAGCCCGGAACGAGGAGGTGGGCGCCGATGCGGACGCCGTCGCGGTTGCGCAGGTCGTGGGCGAGGGCCTCGGCCACCGCCTTCACGCCGGCCTTCGAGACGTTGTAGGGCGTGTTGCCCGGCGGCGTGGTGATGCCCTGCTTCGATCCGGTGACGACGATGGCCCCGGTCTCTCCGCCTTCGATCATCGCCGGCGCAAGGGCGTGGATGCCGTTGACGACCCCCCACAGGTTGGTCCCGAGGATGCGCCGCCAGGTCGCGTCGTCGGAGAACAGGGTGCCGCCGGCCTCGATCCCGGCGTTGAGCATGACGAAGGCGGGCGGTCCGTTCGCGCAGGCGGCCTCGCGCAGGGCCTCCATCGCCTCGCGGCTCGCCACATCGGTCGGACGCGCATGGACGAGGGCGGGGCCTGCCGCGAGCCCCGCGACCTCGTCGCGCGCCGCCTCCAGCGCCGCCCCCGGGAGATCGGCCAGCCAGACCGTCATGCCCCGGCTCGCGCAATGCCTGGCGGCGGCGAGCCCGATCCCGCTGGCCGCCCCGGTGACGATGGCGGTGCGACCGGCGTGAAACACGTCGTCCATGGTGAAACCTTTCACGATCCCTGTCGCGGTCTCACATAGGTTCGCAGCCCGTCTCCGGCACCCCGCTCCGGCACCGGTCTGTCCGGCGACGGGACGGGCAGCGGGCTCGCGCACGGCGTGCAGGATGGGAATTTGGTAACCAGCCGCCGCGCATCCTTCCGGGCCTGATCGATCACGAGGCCTGCCCGTGTCTGCGCGTCGCGTACCCGTTTCCGCCCGCCTTTGCGTGGGCTTCTCCCTCGCCGTGCTGATGCTCGGCCCGATGGGTGCGCGCGCCGAGCCGGCGCCGCCCGTCGTCGCCGGTGCGGACGTGACGGCTGCCGCCAGGGCGGCGCCGGAGACGCCGGCTCCGGCGCCCTCGGCCGAGGTCAAGCCCGGCGAGCCGGCACCCGCCCGGAAATCCCGCGAATTGCCGCCCATGGTCATCGCCAGGGTCTCGGCCGATCCACTGCCGACCCTGGCGGCCTCGACCTTCCTCGATACCCTGCGCATGGCCGACCGCTACCAGGCCATGGCCGATGCCGGCGGCTGGGGCACCCTGCCCGCGGACCTCGTGATCAAGCCGGGTGCCCGCGATGCCGCCGTTCCGGCGCTGCGCCGGCATCTCGCCATGGTCGGCGATCTCGCCCCCGACACGCCGGTGTCGGACGCGCTCGACGCGCCGCTCGTGGCGGCGGTGATGGCGTTCCAGGCCCGGCACGGCCTGCCCGAGACCGGTCTCGTCGGCCGCCAGACCGTGGCCGCCCTCAACGTTCCGGCGCGGGTGCGCCAGCGCCAGCTCTCCGCCTCGGCCGCCCGCCAGCTCGGGTCGACCTTCGCGTTCGGCGACCGCTACGTCGTGGTGAACATCCCCGCGGCCACCGTCGAGGCGGTCGAGCGCGGTGTCGTGGCCCGTCGCTACGTCGCCGTGGTCGGCAAGCCGGACAAGGCGACACCGAGGATCGAGGCGCGCATCTCCAGCGTGAACCTCAACCCGACCTGGACGGTGCCGGTCTCGATCATCAAGAAGGAGATCATTCCGCGCATGCGCAGGGATCCGGGCTATCTCGCCCGAGAGCGCATCCGCATCCTGGGCCCCGGCGGCATCGAGGTCGATCCCACCACCGTCGACTGGGCCGGCGAGAAGGCGGCGACCTACACGCTGCGGCAGGATTCGGGCCTCGACAACTCGCTGGGCCAGGTGCGCATCGACATGCCCAACCGCCAGGCGGTCTACATGCACGACACGCCGTCGAAGTCGCTGTTCGCCCGCGACGTCCGCTTTCATTCCCACGGCTGCGTGCGGGTGGCGCAGGTGAAGGAACTGGCCGGCTGGCTGCTCGAAGGGACCCCCGGTCCCCACGGCGCCGGCTCGGCCTGGGGGCCGATCGAGATCGAGACCAGCATCGCCACCAACGAGCGCGTCGACATCAAGCTCACCAAGCAGATCCCGGTGACCTTCGTCTATCTCACCGGCTACGCCACGCCCGATGGCCGGGCGCATTTCCGCGACGACATCTACGGCATCGACAGCCCGGCCGCGGCAGCCGCGCCGGGTCCCGATGTCACCACTACGGGATCGGTGACGCCGCGCGCCTCGCCGAAGCCCGCCGTCAATCCTGCGGTCAAGCCGGCGCTCGGCC
Source organism: Methylobacterium sp. Leaf466 (assembly GCF_001425565.1). Classification (NCBI taxonomy): domain Bacteria; kingdom Pseudomonadati; phylum Pseudomonadota; class Alphaproteobacteria; order Hyphomicrobiales; family Methylobacteriaceae; genus Methylobacterium; species Methylobacterium sp. Leaf466. Next base: position 282,108 of record NZ_LMRC01000012.1, read on the forward strand.
GGCCATTCCCGGCGGCGGAAACGGCTCCGATCCCGCCCGGCCCGATCCCGTCGCGGTCGGCCGGCACGCCGAACCGCTGAGGACGCCGCGCGGCCGGTTGGATCGGCCGGGGCCGCCGGGGTAGAGCTGTCCGTGCCGATCCCGCGACCGACCCGGAGACCCCATGACGTCCGTGACCCTGCTGATCGCCCGTGAACTTGGGGTGAGGGAGGCGCAGGTGGCCGCCGCGGTGGACCTGCTCGACGGCGGCGCCACGGTCCCCTTCGTCGCCCGCTATCGCAAGGAGGCGACGGGCTCCCTCGACGACGTGCAGCTACGGGCGCTCGAGGAGCGGCTCGGTTACCTGCGCGAGCTGGAGAGCCGGCGCGAGGCCATCAGCGAGAGCATCCGCGCCCAGGGCAAGCTGACGCCGGACCTCGCCGCCGCCATCGCCGCCGCCGACACCAAGGCGCGTCTCGAAGACGTGTACCTCCCCTACAAGCCCAAGCGCCGCACGAAGGCGCAGGCCGCCCGCGAAGCCGGTCTCGCCCCCCTGGCGGATACCCTGCTCGGCGCGCCCGAAAACGACCCGCTGCGGGTCGCCGTGGGCTTCGTCTCGGCCGCCAAGGGCATCGCCACGGTCGAAGAGGCCCTTGAGGGCGCCAGGGCCATCCTGACCGAGCGCTTCGCCGAGGACGCCGACCTCGTCGGGCGCCTGCGCGAGGATTTCTGGCGCTCCGGCAAGGCGGTCTCCAGGGTCGCGAAGGGCAAGGAGGCCGCCGGCGCCAAGTTCGCCGACTACTTCGACTGGAGCGAGCGCCTGGACCGGATGCCCTCGCACCGCATCCTCGCGCTGCTGCGCGGCGAAAAGGAGGAGTTCCTGCGCATCGACCTCGCCGCCGAGGGCGAGGATTCTCCGCCCGGGACGCCGGGGGCCTTCGAACTCGCGATCTGCCGCCGGCACGGCATCTCGGGCAAGGGCCGTCCCGGCGACGGCTGGCTCCTGGAGACCGTCCGGTCCGCCTGGCGCACCAAGATCCGGACGGGAATCAAGGTCGACCTGCGCACCCGGCTGTTCGAGAAGGCCGAGGCCGAGGCGGTGAAGGTGTTCGCCGCCAACCTCAAGGACCTGCTGCTGGCCGCCCCCGCCGGCGGCCGGACCGCGATGGGCCTCGACCCCGGCTACCGCAACGGCACCAAGGTCGCCGTCGTCGATGCCACCGGCAAGGTCGTGGCCGTCGAGACCACCTATCCGCACGAGCCCCAGCGCCGGTGGCAGGAGACGGTCGCCACGCTGGGCCGGCTCTGCCGCCTCCACCGGGTCGACCTGCTCGCGGTGGGCAACGGCACCGCCTCGCGAGAGACCGACAAGCTGGCGGCCGAGATCATCGCGGCCAACCCCGACCTGAGGATGACCAAGGTCTCGGTCTCAGAGGCCGGGGCGTCGGTCTATTCGGCCTCCGCGATCGCGTCGCGCGAACTGCCCGACCTCGACGTCTCGCACCGCGGTGCCGTCTCGATCGCACGTCGGTTGCAGGACCCGCTGGCCGAACTCGTGAAGATCGACCCGAAGTCCATCGGGGTCGGCCAGTACCAGCACGACATCGGCGAGGCCAAGCTGTCGCGCTCTCTCGCCACCGTGGTGGAAGATGCGGTCAACGCGGTGGGTGTCGACGTGAACACGGCCTCCGCCGCACTCCTGGCGAAGGTCTCGGGGCTCGGCGAATCGGTGGCCGCCAACATCGTCTCGCACCGCGACGCCAACGGCCCGTTCCGCACGCGCAAGGCGCTCAAGGCGGTGGCTGGCCTCGGACCCAAGACCTTCGAGCTCTCGGCGGGCTTCCTGCGCATCCAGGGCGGAGAGGACCCCCTCGACCGCTCGGGCGTCCACCCGGAGGCCTACCCGGTGGTGCGCCGGATCCTGGAAGCCACGAAGAGCGACATCACGGCCCTCATCGGCAACGACGCCGTGCTCGGCCGGCTCTCGCCAGAGGCCTTCGCCGATACGCGCTTCGGCGTGCCGACGGTGCGCGACATCATCGGCGAACTGGAAAAGCCCGGGCGCGACCCCCGTCCGGCCTTCAAGACGGCGAGTTTTCGCGAGGACGTGGAGAAGATCACCGACCTCGAGCCCGGCATGCAGTTGGAGGGCGTGGTCACGAACGTCGCCGCCTTCGGCTGCTTCGTCGACATCGGCGTGCATCAGGACGGCCTCGTCCACATCTCTGCCCTCTCCCGCAAGCGCGTCTCGGCGCCCTCGGAGGTGGTGAAGGCCGGCGATGTCGTGAGGGTGCTGGTGCTGTCCGTGGACGTGCCCCGCAAGCGGATCGCCCTGTCGATGCGGCTCGACGATCCCATCGACCGTGCCCAGCCCGGTTCCGGCCAGCGCCAGCCCGCCGGCCGGGTCGATCCACGCGCGATGTCGTCCAAGCCGGCCGAAAAGTCGGACCAGGGCGGGGCCCTGGCGGAGGCGCTGCGCAGGGCCACCGCCCAGACCGGCCGACGCTCCTGAGGATCGTGCCGCCGACGCGGGGCGCGGGATCGATGGCTCCGGCCGCCAGACGTAGGGCAATCGGGTGGACCCGATCACCCTCGGTTTCTGACTGGCCTCAAGCGCCGGCGGCCGCCTCCGCGACCTTGGCTATCGCTCCGCTCGACGCGTTGTAGGACGGATGTCCTACAGCGCCCGCTCCGCGGGGCGCTCTTCACGCCCGGACGATCGACAATCGGGTTTCACCCGATTGCTGTGCTTACCGACGCGACCGGCGTCGGCCCGACCGACGAAAAAAGCCGGCTCCAGGAGCCGGCTTCCACCTCGTATCGATAGAGGCCCGGGCCGTGAGCGGCCCGGGCGGTCCGCTCACTCCGCGGCGGCGGACTTGGCCGCGGACTTGGCGGCCTTCTCGGCCTTGCGGGCGTCCTTGGTGACCTTGGCAGCGTCGGCCTTGGCGGCCTTCTCGGCGGGGCGGTCGGCGCGCTCGACGATACGGGCCGACTTGCCGCGGCGATCGCGCAGGTAATACAGCTTGGCGCGCCGGACCTTACCGCGTCGGACCACCGCGATCGAATCGATCAGCGGCGAGTAGATCGGGAACACGCGCTCCACGCCCTCGCCGTAGGAGATCTTGCGGACGGTGAAGCTCTCGTTGAGGCCGCCGCCCGAGCGCGCGATGCAGACGCCTTCGTAGGCCTGGACGCGGGTACGCTCGCCTTCCTTCACCTTGACGTTCACGGTCACCGTGTCGCCGGGCTGGAAATCGGGAATGGTCTTGCCGAGCGCAGCGATCTGCTCCTGCTCGAGCTGTTGGATGATGTTCATGATATGCTCCGCCGCGTCGCGCCAGGCGCCCCGGCAAGGGGCACCCGCGTCAGGATTTCGGCATCCTGTTGTGAGTTGGCGCTGCCCATACAGGAGGAATCGCCCCGTGTCGATGTGGACGCCGGCGAAATCGTCCCGCCCCGCTCGGTTGAGAAAATCCCCGGCACGGTCCACATGACCTGTGGCGGCGGGTCGTTCCCGCCGCCGTTCCCGGCCGGCCTTGAACCGGCGCAGCGGACGAGGATCGAAGAGCCCATGTTCATCCAGACCGAAGCCACCCCCAATCCGGCGACCCTGAAGTTCCTGCCCGGCCGCGTCGTGCTGCCCGAGGGCACCTTCGAGGCGCGCGATGCGGATGCCGCCGCCCGCTCGCCCCTGGCCCAGCGCCTGTTCGCGGTTCAAGGCGTCAGCGGCGTCTATTTCGGCCACGACTTCATCTCCGTGACCAAGGCCGAGGGTGACGACGCCTGGCCGCAGGTGAAGCCCGCCATCCTCGGTGCCATCATGGAGCATTTCCAGTCCGGCGCCCCGGTCATGGCGGAAGGAACGTCGACCGAAGACGACGAGGCCGAGGAGTTCTACGACGAGGCCGACCACGACACCGTCGTCACCATCAAGGACCTGCTCGAGACGCGGGTGCGGCCGGCGGTGGCTAGCGACGGCGGAGACATCACCTTCCGCGGCTTCAAGGAGGGGATCGTCTACCTGGAGATGAAGGGAGCCTGCTCGGGCTGCCCGTCCTCCACGGCGACCCTGCGCAACGGCGTCCAGAACCTGTTCCGGCACTTCCTGCCGGACGTGCGCGAGGTCCGCGCCGTCTGAACGTCAGGGGATCCGGCATCCGGTCTTCGCCGCAGGCCGCGGCGAAGCACCTGTGCAACACCCCGGCCATTAACGCCCGGCACCGCCTCCTGCGGCGCTGACGCGGCGCCGGTTCTGGCCTACCCTTACGCTTGCCGCGGCGGGTCGACGTCATCGAGACCCGGTGCACCGTTGCCCGAGCGGGAGTCACGTTGCGTATCCTGGCCATCGACACGGCACTCGAATCCTGTTCCGCCTGCATCGCGACGGAGGAATCCGACGCGCTCCTGGCCGTCGAATCGATGGTCCTCGTCCGCGGACATGCCGAAGCCCTGCTCCCCCTGATCGAGCGGGTGGTGGCGCGATGCGTGGGCGGCTTCGAGAGCCTCGACCGGGTCGCCGTGACCGTCGGGCCGGGCAGCTACACGGGCCTGCGGGTCGGCCTGTCCGCCGCCCGGGCCATCGGGCTCGCCACGGGCATTCCCGTCGTGGGCGTGACCACGCTCTCCGCCCTGCTGGCACCCGTTCTGGCGACCCATGGCGAGGGCCTGATCGCCGCCGCCATCGATGCCCGCCACGGGTCCATCTACCTCCAGGCGATGAACCCGGCCGACGGGATCATCGTGCCCCCGAGCCTCGTGCCGCTGGACGAGGCCGCCGCGATGATCGGCACCAGGGCCACGCTGGTGGGGTCCGGCGCACCGATGCTGGCCGCCGCGATGTCCGCCCGCGGCGTCGAGACGACGATCGCCGGCACGGCCTCCCCCGACATCGCCTGGGTCGCCTCCCTCGGCTTCCTGGCCGATCCCGAACAGGCCCTGCCCCGTCCCCTCTACCTGCGCGGGCCCGACGCCACGCCCCAGGATCACGCCAGGATCGCCCGTCGATGAACCGGCCGCTGTCCCCGCTCTGGCCCCTCGACCTGTGGATGGCCTGGTGGTCGGCCTGGGGGGCCGAGCCCTACGTGGCGCCGCTGCGCGACTCCGGGCAGGCGCGCGCCCTCTCCCACCTCCACGCCACGGCCTTCGCCCGGCCGTGGGACGCGCACGAGTTCGAGCGCATGCTGTGCGAACGCGCGACCGAAGCGCATGCGCTCTGGCGCAACGGCGCCATCCAGGGCTTCGTCCTGTCGCGCAAGGTCGCCGACGAGGCCGAGATCCTGACCCTGGTGCTGTCGCCCTCGGTGCGGGGCGGCGGACTCAGCCATCGCCTCCTGCGCGATCACCTCGCGCATCTCGGGCAGGCCGGCGTGCGCAGCGTCCATCTCGAGGTCGACGAGGGCAACGTGCCCGCGCTCAAGCTCTACGCCCGCCACGGGTTCGAGCGGGTCGGCGAGCGGACCGGCTACTACGCCCGCAAGGACGGCAGCCGCGCCACCGCCATCACCATGAAGGCCTTCGTCGCGTGACCGGGACGAGGGGACGACCGGGCGGGCGATGACGCGGTTCGGCACCGCCCTGCGGCTCCTCGCCTGCGTCCTCGCCTTCGCGGTCCTGGTGGGCCCGCAATGGCTGAGCCTGCGCTTGGGCCGCGGCCGGGTGGCGGCCCACCTGCCGACCTGGTTCCACCGGCTCTTCCTGGCGCTGTTCTCGGTGCGGGTCACCCAGAGCGGGACGCCGCCCGCCGTGGGCGAGCCGGCCCTGGTGCTCGCCAACCACGTCTCCTGGCTCGACATCCTGGTGCTCGGCAGCCTGCGGCCGCTGTCCTTCGTGGCGAAATCCGAGATCGCCGGCTGGCCGCTGGTCGGGCTTCTCGCCAGGCTTCAGCGCACGATCTTCATCGACCGGGCCCGGCGTGCGGCCACGGCCGACGTCAACGCCGCCCTGGCCGAGCGCCTGGCCGAGGGCGACCTCATCGTGCTGTTCGCCGAAGGCACCACCGGCGACGGTACCCGGCTGCTGCCGTTCCGCTCTTCCCTCGTCGGTGCGGCGCGCGCCGCCATCGACGCCGAGACCAACAGCCACACCCGCATCCGGCTGCAGCCCCTGGCGATCGCCTACCCGCGCCGCAACGGCATGGCCGTGACCCGCTCCGAGCGCCCCGACATCGCCTGGTACGGCGATATGGATCTCGCGCCCCACCTCTCGGTCTTCCTCTCGGGTGGGCCCATCGACGTCCACGTGGTCTGGGGCGAACCGATCCCGGTGGAGAGCGGCACCGATCGCAAGCGCGCCACCGCCATGGCCGAGGCCCGCGTCCGCGCCGCTCTCCGGCGGAACCGGAGCGGTCGACCCGAACACACCCAGCCCCAACCCGCCGGGGGCCTGACGTCGGCGGCCGGCCTGCGATCCGAGCTGGCGTAGGCGGCGCGATCGGTCACAACGCGGGCGCGGGACGCGACCGTGCGGATGTGCTAACGCCCTGGTCATGAACGCCTGCGCGGGAGCGCGCGGCCTGCCGGTTCGGGACTCGCATCGTTTGAAGAAAGCCTTCGTCAAATCCTACGGCTGCCAGATGAACGCCTACGACGCCGGCCGCATGGCGGACGTGCTCGGCGCGGAGGGCTACGCCGCGACGGACACGGTGGAGGAGGCTGACGTCGTCATCCTCAACACCTGCCACATCCGCGAAAAGGCCGCCGACAAGGTCTATTCCGAACTCGGGCGCCTGCGCGTCCTCAAGGCCGAACGCCGCGAGGCCGGGCACGACACGCGGATCGTCGTGGCGGGCTGCGTCGCCCAGGCCGAGGGCGCCGAGATCCTGGCCCGCGCCCCGGCCGTCGACGTGGTGGTGGGCCCCCAGAGCTACCACAACCTGCCGGCCCTCCTGGCCGCCTCGCACTCGAAGCGCGTCGTCGACACCGCCTTCCCGGTCGAGGACAAGTTCGACCACCTCCCCGCCCGCCGCACCAGCGCCGTGTCGAGCTTCCTCACCGTGCAGGAAGGCTGCGACAAGTTCTGCGCGTTCTGCGTCGTGCCCTACACCCGCGGTGCCGAGGTCTCGCGCACCGTGGCGGCGATCCGTGCCGAGGCCGAGGCCCTGGTGGCGGGCGGCACCCGCGAGATCACCCTGATCGGCCAGAACGTGAACGCCTATCACGGGCTCGGGCGGGACGGCACGCCCGCCACGTTGCCCGCGCTGATGCGCGACCTGGCCGGCATCCCCGGTCTGCTGCGCCTGCGCTACACCACCAGCCACCCCAACGACATGGCCGACGACCTGATCGCGGCCCATGCCGACATCCCGGCCTTGATGCCCTACCTGCACCTGCCGGTTCAATCGGGCTCCGACCGGGTCCTCAAGGCGATGAACCGCAAGCACGACGCGGATGCGTATCGCCACCTCATCGCGCGGGTCCGGCAGGCGCGGCCCGACATCGCGCTCTCGTCCGATTTCATCGTCGGCTTTCCCGGCGAAAGCGACGCGGATTTCGCCGAGACCCTGGGGCTGGTCACCGAGATCGGGTTTTCCAGCGCCTACACCTTCAAGTACAGCCCGCGCCCCGGCACGCCGGCGGCGGAGCGCGAGGACGCGGTGCCGGAGGCGGTCAAATCCGAGCGCCTCGCCGCCCTGCAGTCCCTCCTCGACGACCAGCGCCACGCCTACAACGCCGGCTTCGTCGGCACGACGGTGGAGGTGCTGGTGGAGAAGGCCGGCCGGATCGCCGGGCAGGTGGTCGGCAAGACCCCGCACCTCCTCACCGTGCAACTGGACGGACCGGCCGCGATCATCGGCACGGTCGTGCCGGTGCGAATCTCGCGGACCGGAACGAACACCCTGTTCGGGGAGATGTCCGAGGCAGCGGCGGCGGCGTGAGCGTGGACCCCGATGGCTCCGATGAGGACGATGGCATGGCCGCACCAGACCCCATGACCGGACGCGGCGGCCCCTTGCGTGGGCGTGGGCCGGCCGCACGGGGGGCGGAAGTCGCCGAACAGGTCGAGATCGCCCTGACCTTCGACGACAACCGCCTCGCGAGCCTCGTCTTCGGCCAATACGACCAGAACGTCGCCCACATCGAGCGCCGGATGGAGATCGTCGCCACCGCGCTCGGCAACCACCTCGTCGTCAAGGGCCCGGCCGATGCGGCCGAGAAGGCGCGGCGGGTGTTCGAACGGCTCTACGCCAGGGTCGGCGCCAGCGGGCAGCCCCTGACGCTCGGAGACGTCGACGGCGCCATCAAGGAGACGACGCAGCAGGGCATGCTGTTTCCGGCGGCCGAGATCAGCGCCGAGCCGGACCGGCCGGTGTTCGACCAGATCGCCACCCGCAAGCGCGGCGCCGTGCGCGCCCGCAACCCGGCGCAGGACGCCTACATCAAGGCCCTGCGCACCCACGAGCTCGTGTTCGCGGAAGGTCCGGCCGGCACCGGCAAGACCTGGCTCGCGGTCGGCCATGCGGTCTCCCTGCTGGAACAGGGGCACGCGGAGCGCCTGATCCTGTCGCGCCCGGCGGTGGAGGCCGGCGAGCGCCTCGGCTTCCTGCCGGGCGACATGCGCGAGAAGGTCGATCCCTACCTGCGCCCGATCTACGACGCCCTCTACGACTTCATGGAGGCGCGCCATGTCGACCGCGGCCTCCAGACCGGGCTCATCGAGATCGCGCCGCTCGCCTTCATGCGCGGACGCACGCTCACCAACGCCGTGGTCCTGCTCGACGAGGCCCAGAACACCACCTCGATGCAGATGAAGATGTTCCTCACTCGCCTGGGCGAGAACTCGCGCATGATCATCACCGGCGACCCGAGCCAGGTCGACCTTCCGCCCGGCCAGAAGTCCGGCCTCGTCGAAGCGGTCGGTATCCTCGACGGCGTCGAGGGTATCGGCCGCATCCGCTTCCGCGACGTCGACGTGGTGCGCCACGACCTCGTGCGCCGGATCGTGACGGCCTACGAGGCGGCGTCCGGCACGGAGGGGGGCGGCCGCAACGCGAGTCCGCGGCGGGCTCCGCTGTCGTAAGGATTTCGGCACTGGCCCGCTTCGCGCTTGCCGGTGTTCCGATCGATCGCGGTTTCGACGGCCGGTCGTTTTGACCTCCACGCGAGCGCATGGGCGAGAACGAACGAACCTCCTGGGACGACCGTAAAAGCGACATCAACCTGAGCAAGCGCGGCATCGATTTCTCAGGTCTCGATGCCATTTTCGACGGCCGATTTGCGCTGGTTCGTGCGGACGGGCGACGTGACTATGGCGAGCAACGGTTCAATATGCTGGTCGATCTCGACGGCTTGATCCTGACCGTCACGTTCACGCCGCGGGCGGGCAAGCAACGGATCATTTCGGCTCGCCTTGCCAACCGCAAGGAAAGAACGGTGTACGATGCCAACCGGCAGAACGGTTAAGCCCATGACGGATCGTACCGACTGGAACCGACTTCGGACCCTGCCGGAGGGCGAGATCGAACGCATGGCCGCGAACGACGGCGATAATCCCGCTACGCTGTCCGAAGACGAATGGTCGAATGCCGTCGTCGGGGCGCCGCTGCCGAAGACGCCGATTCATGCGAGTTTCGACAGCGACGTCGTGGCATTCTTCAAGCGCGGCGGTCGTGGCTACCAGATGCGCATGAACGCGGTTCTGCGCCGCTACATGGAGTTGCACTTGAAGAACGAGGACGGACGGTGAAGTCCATGGACGTGCCTGCCCTCTCCTCCCACGACATCGGCATCGCCTGCGACGACGAGCGTTGGGCGCAGACCGTGGCCGACCTCGACGCCTTCGTGGTCCGCGCTATCGAGGCGGCGCTCGCGGTGGCTCCCGGAGCGATTGAAGGAGAACGCGAGATCAGCGTGCTGCTGACCTCCGACGCGGCGGTACGCGAACTCAACCGCACCTGGCGCGGGCAGGACAAGCCCACCAACGTCCTGTCGTTTCCCGCGCCCCCGCAACCCGGCCATGCAGCGGGCCCGGCGCCGCTGGGCGACGTGGTTCTTGCGTATGACACGATGCTGCGCGAAAGTGAGGAGCAGGCCAAGCCGCTCGCCCATCACCTCGCGCATCTCCTCGTCCATGGTACCCTTCACCTCCTCGGCCAGGACCACGAGACCGGAGATGCCCAAGCCGATGCCATGGAAGCCCTGGAGATCGCGGCCCTGCGCGGCCTCGGCATTCCCGATCCCTATGCGGATTGAGCGGTACCCCGGACCGATCCGCCCACCGTCCCAGACCAGAGAGACATGACGAACGATCGAAGTCGCGGCGCGGCCCAGGCCGCGCTCGGTGCCACCGAGGGCGAATCCCCGGCGCGCGAGGTTCCGACCCGCGAACCCTGGTACGATCGCCTCCTCAACGTCTTCCACCTGCGTCCGCGCGACTCCCTGCGCGACGACATCGAGGGCGCGCTGGCGACGCCCGATTCCGGCGAGAACGCCTTCTCGCCGATCGAGCGGGCGATGCTGAAGAACGTGCTCGGGCTGCACAAGGTGCGGGTCGACGACGTGATGATCCCGCGGGCCGACATCATCGCGGTGTCCATCGAAACGAGCCTGAGCGACCTCCTGAAGCTCTTCCGTGCCGCCGGGCATTCGCGCCTGCCGGTCTACGGGGAAAGCCTCGACGACCCGCGCGGCATGGTCCACATCCGCGATCTCGTCGACCACCTCGTCGCCAGGGCCGAGGCGAGCCCGCGCCGGGCGGCCTCCGCGACGATGACGAGCGCGGAGGCGCCTCCGGCCGCTTCGCCGCGCCAGCGCCGCGGCACCCGTGCCCTGCGGGGCCTCGACCTCGCGAACGTCGACCTCTCCGCGAGCCTGGCCTCGACGCGCATCCAGCGCCCGGTCCTGTTCGTCCCGCCCTCGATGCCGGCCATCGACCTGCTGGTCCGGATGCAGGCCACGCGCACCCACATGGCCCTGGTCATCGACGAGTACGGCGGGACCGATGGCCTGATCTCGATCGAGGACCTGATCGAGATGGTGGTCGGCGACATCGAGGACGAGCACGACGTCGCCGAGGGCCGTCTGGTCCAGCGCGTCGACGGGGAGGCGGACATCTTCATCGCCGATGCCCGGGCCGGCCTCGCCGAAGTGTCGGCGGCCACGGGGATCGACCTCGACGCGGCACTCGGCCAGATGGCCGAGGACATCGACACCATCGGCGGCCTGATCGTGACCCTGGCCGGCCGCGTGCCGTTGCGGGGCGAGGTCATCGGCGGTCCCGGCGACCTCCAGTTCGAGGTCCTCGACGCCGACCCGCGCCGGGTCAAGCGCCTGCGCCTGCAGCACGGGCAGGCGCGCATCGGCAACGTGGTCCCCCTCGCCCTGCCGCCGCCCGGCCATCCCGCGTCCGCGCCGACGGACATCTCATCGCCGTGACGCCATCCCGATGATCCGTGACTCCGACGCCGCCGGTCCCGCGCTCCGCATCGGCCGGCCGGCGCCGGGACCGCTGGCACCCCTCGCCCACCGCGTGATGCTGACCTCCGGCTGGCGCCGGCTCGCGCTCGCCTTCTCGGCCGGTGCGGTCGGCGCCCTGGCGATGCCGCCGTTCGGGCTGTTGCCGGCCCTTTGCCTGTCCCTCGTCCTGGCCGTCTGGCTGATGGACGGAGCCGTCACCGGCCGGCGCGGAACCCTCGGCACCGTCATCGCCTCCGCCGGCATCGGCTGGGCCTGGGGCTTCGGTTATCTCACCGCCGGATTGTGGTGGCTCGGCTCCGCCTTTCTCGTCGAGGCGGAGGAGTTCGCCTGGGCCCTGCCGCTCGGCGTCATCGGGCTGCCGGCCGTCCTCGGGCTGTTCTACGGCGCCGGCTTCGCCCTCGCCCGGCTGGTCTGGTCGCCGGGGGGCGGGCGTATCCTCGCCCTCGGCGTCGGACTTGCCGCCAGCGAGTGGCTGCGCGGCCACCTCTTCACCGGATTCCCCTGGAACAGCCTCGGCATGGCGCTCGGGCAGAACCTCTGGCTCATGCAGGGGGCCGCCCTGTTCGGTCTCTACGGGCTGACCCTCCTGGCGGTCCTCATCGCCGCCGCACCCGCCACCCTCGCCGACGATGCCGGGGCCGGTGGGCGCTATGGCCCGAGTGCCACCGCGGCCGTCGGTCTGGCCGCCTTGGCGGCCTTCGGCGCCTGGCGCCTGCCCGCCGCCCCGGACCCCACCGTCCCCGGGGTGCGCCTGCGCCTGATGCAGCCGAACCTCCCCCAGGACGCCAAGTTCAGGCCCGAGAACCGCGAGGACATCCTCGACCGCTATATCGAGCTGAGCGACCGCGCCGCCGCCCCGGACCGGACCGGCCTCTCCGACGTCACCCATGTGATCTGGCCTGAATCGGCGTTCCCGTTCCTGATCCAGCGCGATCCCAGGGCACTCGCCCGCATCGCCGCCGCGCTGCCGCCGGGCAAGCACCTGATCACCGGTGCCGCGCGCGTCGAAGAGCCGTTGCCGGGCGAGAAGCCGCGCTTCTTCAATTCCATCCTGACGCTGTCGGCCGGGGCGACGCTGGGCGACGTCTACGACAAGGTGCACCTCGTTCCCTTCGGCGAATACCTGCCCGCTCCCCTCGACGCCGCGCTGCGGGCGGTGGGCCTGCGCCAGTTCGTGGCGATCCCGGGCGGATTCACCCCTGGCCCTCGTGCCAGCCAGCGCATCATGACCGTACCGGGCCTGCCGCCCATCGCCGCCACCATCTGCTACGAGGCGATCTTCCCCGGCGCGATCGTGCCGGTCGCCCCACCCGGTGCGCCGCCGGCGGTGCCCGGCTTCATCCTCAACCTCACCAACGACGCCTGGTTCGGCGACACGCCGGGGCCGCGCCAGCACTTCGCGCAGGCCCGCCTGCGCACCGTGGAGGAAGGGCTGCCCCTGGTCCGGGACGCCAACACCGGCCTGTCCGCGGTGGTCGACGGCCACGGCCGAATCACCGCCAGCCTGCCCCTCGGCGTCGAGGCCGTGCTCGACGCCGCCCTCCCTGCGAGGCTGTCGGGACGGACGCTCTACGCTTCGCTCGGCGACACTCCCTTCGCGGTCATGCTCGCGGGTTGCCTCGTGGCGGCCCTTGTCGCGGGGCGGCGCCGCGCGTGACCGCTCACCACGCAAAGGCCACCCACCCCGTGCTGGTCGGGCTCGGGATCATGCTGGTCGCGTTCAACATGCGCCCGGCACTCACCACCATCGGCCCGCTCCTCAACGACATCCGCGCCGAGACCGGGCTCACCGCGGCGGGGGCGGCCGTGCTCACGACCCTTCCGGTGTTCTGCCTCGGGCTCGCCTGCGCGCTCGGCCCCTGGGTGATCCGCCGGTTCGGGCCCGACTGGGGCGTGCTCCTGGCGGTCGTCGTCGTCGCCCTCGGCTCGGTCCTGCGCGGCCTCGGCGGCCTCGCCGGCACCGGTGCCCTGGCGACGCTGTTCCTCGGTGCCTGCCTCGCCGCCGCCGGCATCGGCCTGTCGGGCGTGCTGCTGCCCGGCCTCGTGAAGCGGGATTTCCCCCGGCACGCCGGACCGATGACCGGCCTCTACACGATGATCCTGTGCCTGGGCGCGGCCACGGGCGCGGGCATCGTCGTGCCGATGGCGCATGGCCTCGGCGGCGGCTGGCCCCTGGCGCTCTCGCTCTGGGCCCTGCCGTGCCTCGTGGCGGCCCTCGTCTGGGCGCCCCTGGCGATGCGGGGCAGCGGCCTCCACCGCTCCACCACCGGGCGTCCGCCCTGGCGGGACCGGGTCGCCTGGCAGGTCACGGGCTTCATGGGCCTGCAATCGTCGCTGGCCTACATCGTGTTCGGATGGCTGCCGGCGGTGCTGCAGGCCCGTGGCCTGAGCGCCGTCGACGCCGGCTTCGTCACCTCGATCATGAGCCTCGGGCAGGCGCCGAGCGCCCTCCTGGTGCCGACCCTGGCGAGCCGCGCGCGCGACCAGCGCCCCTTCGTCGTCGGCCTCGTCGTCCTCTGTGCCGCCGTCTTCGCGGGCCTCGCCCTCGGGCCGAGGGGACTCGTGCCGGTCCTCGCGATCCTGCTCGGGGTCAGTCTCGGCGGCCTGTTCGGGCTCGGCCTCACCATCATTGTCCTGCGGGCGCGCAATGCGGAGGCCGCCGCCGGCCTCTCGATCCTGTCGCAGGGCGTGGGCTACACCTTCGCCTCCCTCGGGCCGTTGGGGTTCGGGCTCGCCCACGACGCCAGCGGCGGCTGGGAATGGCCCACCGCCCTCTTCGTCGCCATCGCGTCGGGAAGTCTCCTGTGCGGCCTGGGGGCGGGCCGCGACCGGCAGGTGGGGATCGCGCCCCGGCGGGCCGAGCGCGCCTGATCCCGGCGTCGCCGGTTGTGCAGGGGGCTTCCCGCACGCGATTCGTGCGGATAAGACCCGCGAACGCGCGGTGATCGTTGGCGTTTCCACGTCCCGGTGTGCTATGGCGTTCCGATCCCGCCCAAAGCCGATCCGCGCCAGGGTGTGTGGACTGCCTCGTTCCGCCTCGCGGGCCCTTTCGGGCACCCGGGTGGAACGGTCCTTCGACGTTCGGCCAGACATCGATCGGGGCGGCCATGCGCCCGCGGTCGCGCCGGAGACGGCGCACCGTCGCGTTTGACGAGAGGCATCGAGAGAGGATTGCAATGAGCGACGAGACCGACGCCCGGACCCGTTCCGAGGAGCGCGCCGAGCGCGCCGAACGCATGGCCAAGGAAGGCGCCCAGGCGATGGCCGAGCATCTGGCGTCCGTGAAGGCCGTCGACGAGCGCACCGTCAAGCTGCGCGCCCTGCGCCTGGCCCACGAAGCCGCGGAAGCCGAGGCCAAGGCCGCCGCGCCGCCGCCGGCCCCGAAGCGCAAGCGGTCCTGACGGGTCTGTAGGAGAACGCGATGGCATTCGATCGCACACGACGTCCCAGCGACCCGCGCCAGGCCGCCGAGGCCGCCTTCAAGGCCGCGACCACGAAAACCGTGGACACCCCGCGCCCGGCCGCCCCCGCCCCCTCGGCCGGTGCCGCCGTCCCCGGTGCCCGGGAGATGGTGACCCTGCGCATCGACCGCGCCGTGCTGGAGCATTTCCAGAAGGACGGGCCGGGCTGGCAGGACCGCGTCAACGCCGCCCTGAAGGTCGCCGCCGGCCTGTAGGCCCTGTCGGTCCCGCGCCGGCTCGCCGGATCCGGACCACGGGTCGCGCTTGATCGCGGTCGCCATCGGGGCGAAGGACGATGCCGCAATGCAGGATCCCGCCATGGCCGAGACCGCCCAGACCGATCGTCCCACACCCGCCGGGGATGCGTTCGACGTCGACCTCTTCGTGATCGGCGGCGGCTCCGGCGGCGTGCGTGCCGCCCGAATCGCGGCGGGCCACGGTGCCCGGGTGCAACTCGCCGAGGAATACCGGGTCGGGGGCACCTGCGTCATCCGAGGGTGCGTACCCAAGAAGCTGATGGTCTACGCCGGCCGCTTCGCCGAGGAGTTCGAGGACGCCGCGGGATTCGGCTGGACGGTCCCCGAGCCGCGCTTCGACTGGAGCGTGATGAAGCGCCGCCGCGACGCCGAGGTGGCGCGCCTGGAGACGATCTACGACACCAACCTGATGCGCGCGGGCGTCGATGTGGAGCCCCAGCGCGCGGTGATCGAGGGGCCCCATGCGGTGCGCCTCGTCGACAGCGGCAAGGTGGTGCGGGCCCGGTACATCCTCGTCGCGGTGGGTGCGCGACCGGTCAAGCTCCCCGACGTGCCGGGCATGGATCTCGCCATCACCTCGAACGAGGTGTTCGAGTTGGAGACGCGGCCCGAGCGGATCCTCGTGATCGGCGGCGGCTACATCGCCGTGGAGTTCGCCGGCGTCTTCGCCGCGCTCGGCAGCCGCACCACCCTCCTGCACCGGGGCGACAAGCTGCTGCGCGGCTTCGACGACGAAGTCCGAGAGGGGCTCGCCGAGGCCTACGGCAAGCGGATGGACCTGCGCCTCGGCCGCACCCTGGCGCGCCTCGAGCGGCGCACGACAGGCATCCTCGCCACCCTCGACGACGGCGACACCCTGGAGGTCGATCAGGTCCTGGTCGCCACCGGCCGTCGTCCCAACGTCGACGGCCTCGGCCTCGATTCCGTCGGTATCGCTCCGAACAGGAGCGGCGCCATCCCGGTGGACGCTTTCTCGCAGACGGCGGTGCCGTCCATCTATGCCGTGGGCGACGTCACCGACCGGGCCAACCTCACGCCCATCGCCATCCGCGAGGGCCACGCCTTCGCCGACACGGTGTTCGGCGGCAAGGCGTGGTCGGTGGACCACGGGCTGATTCCCACCGCCGTGTTCTCGACGCCCGAGATCGGCACCGTCGGCCTCACCGAGGCGCAGGCCGGCGAGAGGTACGGCGCCATCGACGTCTACCGGTCGAGCTTTCGCCCGATGAAGGCGACGCTGTCGGGCCGCGAGGACCGGATGCTGCTCAAGGTGATCGTCGACGTCGCCACCGACCGGGTGCTCGGCGTCCACATCCTCGGCCACGACGCCGGCGAGATGATCCAGGCGGTGGGGATCGCCGTCACCATGGGCGCCACCAAGGCCGATTTCGACCGCACCATCGCCGTGCATCCCACCGCCGGAGAGGAACTCGTCACCATGCGGGTGCCCGCGGTGACCAAGAGGCCGCAGAGCGTCGGGTAGGCGCGGCCGGAACACCCGGCTTTCCGGCTCCGTTGCCCTGGCGCAACCGCGAGCCGGAAAGTTCCCATGACCGACAAGATGGCCGAGCCGATCATCGCTCCCTACGACGGTCCCGCCGGCGGCTGGGGTTCCGCCGGGTCGCTCGCCGAGATCCTGACCCGCGAGCAGATCCCGCTCTCGGGCGCGGCGTTGCTCATGAAGCAGAACAAGCCCGACGGCTTCATGTGCACGTCCTGCGCCTGGGCCAAGCCGGCGAAGCCCGCGGCGTTCGAGTATTGCGAGAACGGCGCCAAGGCCACGGCCTGGGAGCAGACCGCCAAGCGCGTCGGCCCCGATTTCTTCGCCCGGCACTCGGTCACCGAACTCCTGACCTGGACCGACTACGCGCTGGAGGAGAAGGGCCGCCTCACCCATCCGATGCGCTACGACCCTGGAACCGACCACTACGTGCCGGTGACCTGGGCGGAGGCGTTCTCGCAGATCGGGACGGCCCTGCGCGGTCTCGATCCGGCCTCCGTCGTCCTCTACACCTCCGGCCGGGCCGCCCTCGAAACCTCGTACATGTACGGCCTGTTCGCGCGGCTCTACGGCACCAACAACCTGCCCGATTCCTCCAACATGTGCCACGAGCCGACCTCGGTCGGCCTCAAGGCGTCGATCGGGTCCCCGGTCGGCACCACGGTGCTGGAGGACTTCGAGTCCACCGACCTGATCCTGTTCTTCGGACAGAACGTCGGTTCGAACGCGCCAAGGATGCTGCATCCGCTCCAGGATGCCCGCAAGCGGCGCGTTCCGATCATCACCTTCAACCCCTTGCGCGAACGCGGGCTGGAGCGCTTCACCAACCCGCAGTCGGTGGTGGAGATGGCGACGCGGACCTCCACCGAGATCTCGACGCAGTATCTCCAGGTCAAGGCCGGCGGCGACATCGCGGCGATCACCGCGATGTGCAAGTGGCTGATCGAGGCCGATCGCGAGGCCGAACGGGTCGGGCGCCCGCGCCTCCTCGATGCGGCGTTCATCGCCGAGCACACCCACGGTTTTTCGGCCTTCGCGGCGTTCTGCGACGGCCAGGACTGGGCGACCCTGGAAGCGCGCTCCGGCCTCACACGGTCGGCGCTCGAGGCGGCGGCGACGGTCTACGCCCGTGCGCGCGCCGTGATCGGCGTCTACGGCATGGGGCTGACCCAGCACCGCAAGGGCACCGAGGCGGTGCAGATGCTGGTGAACCTGATGCTGCTGCGCGGCAACGTCGGTCGTCCCGGTGCCGGCCTGTGCCCGGTGCGCGGGCATTCCAACGTGCAGGGCCAGCGCACGGTGGGGATCACCGAGAAGCCGGAGCTCGCGCCCCTCGACAGGCTGAAGGACCTCTACGGCTTCGAGCCGCCGCGGGAGAAGGGCCTCAACACCGTGGAGGCTTGCGAAGGCATTCTCGACCGTTCGGTGAAGGCCTTCATCGGTCTGGGCGGCAACTTCGTGCGCGCCATTCCCGACACGGTGCGGATGGAGGAGGCCTGGCGTCACATGGACCTCACCGTCCAGATCTCGACGAAGCTCAACCGCTCCCACCTCATCAACGGTGCGGCCGCCTACATCCTCCCCTGCCTCGGGCGGATCGAGGTCGACGCCCAGGCGAGCGGGCCGCAGGCGGTGTCGATGGAGGATTCGACCTCCTGCTTCCACGGGTCTCGCGGCGTGACGCAGCCGGTGAGCGCCGAGGTCCGCTCCGAGCCCTGGATCGTGGCCGAACTCGCCAAGGCGACGCTGACCCCGAACCCGAAGGTCGATTGGGACGGATGGGTCGGCGACTATGCGACCGTCCGCGCGGCCATCGAGGCGACGTACCCCGACGTGTTCAAGGACCTCGAGGGCCGCATGTTCGACCCGGGCGGCCTGCGCAAGCCCGTTCCCGCCCGCGCCCGGCAATGGGAGACCCCGACGGGGAAGGCGAACTTCGTGGTGCCCGAGGGGCTGGACGAGAACCCGGACATGCCCAAGCGCCATGCCGACGTCCTCGACCTGATGACGCTGCGCTCCAACGACCAGTTCAACACCACCGTCTACGGTTACGACGACCGCTTCCGCGGCGTGAAGGGCACCCGTACGATCCTGTTCATGAACGCCGACGACATCGACCGCCTCGGGTTTCGCGACGGCGAGAGCGTCGATGTGCGCACCGAGGCGCACGACGGCATCGAGCGGGTCGTGCGCGGCTTGCGGATCGTCGCCTATGGGATCCCGCCGGGCAATTGCGGTGGCTATTATCCGGAACTGAACCCGCTCATTCCGCTTGGGCACCATGACGAACAGGCGATGACGCCGGCCGCAAAGGCGATCCCGGTCCGGATCGTGCGTGCGGGGCCCTGACAGCGACGTGATCTGGCGACAGGCTGCATGACCGAAGACGACGATGCGTACACGAGGCGGCAGGCGATCATCGACCGCCTGCTGGCGGAAGCCCTCGATCCCCTGCGCGCGTCGCGTCTGCCCAGCCACGACGCCCTCTCCGACGACATGCGGCTCGCCCTCGACTCGCTGCTCCTGAAGGTCGACGCCATGAAGGTCCGGCGGCTGACCTACGAGGATCTCGAACAGGCCCTGCCGCCGCGCGACGTCACCGCGGAGGATCTCGAGGCGATCTTCTGGATCCTGTCCGAGCTCGGCATCGCCATCGAGGACGGCGATGCCATGGGATGAACGGCCCCTTCGGTCGGGAGCCGACGCGCTCAGCGGGCGTGTTCGTCGTCGCGATACCCGTTGTTCTCCCGCGCCGTCTCGACGGTCCGAGGCTCGACGTTCCGGGGATCGCCATACGCCATGAACCGGCTGCCGCCGCGCTCGCTCAGACGGGCATTGAAGTCGGGCGCCTGAACCTGTGAGGACGGGACGTCGACCTGGGCGCCCCAGACGGAGAGGGTCCGCGAACCGGCCAGGGCACCGCCGGTGGAAACGACCGCAAGAGCGGCGGCGACGACGATCGACTTGAACATGGCAATATTCCTTTCGTCTTCTAGCCTGCGACGATGGTTTCGCCGCATCTATCCAGTGTTTCGCATCGCCATCCCTCGACGTTACAAGTTATCTCGGTCGATTGTGCGTTGGCGCACGTCCGCCGTTCGATCGCGCCGGGCGTCGGGGTCGACCCATCCGGGGGGACCAAGGGCGGTTCGCGCTCGCATCCGGTCGCGAACCGCTCTATAAGCCGCGCTCCTCACACGAGATTCCCCTTCAGCGAAGCCGGCCGAGAGGTGGACGGGAGACGATCATGGGCGAGCGTTGGACACCGAAAACGTGGCGGCAGCTGCCGATCCAGCAGGTGCCGGCCTATCCGGATGCCGCCGCGCTCGAGAGCGTCGAGACGCAGCTCGCGAGCTTCCCGCCCCTGGTCTTCGCCGGTGAGGCGCGCAAGCTCAAGGCGTCCCTGGCGCGGGTCTCCACGGGCCAGGCGTTCCTGCTCCAGGGCGGCGATTGCGCCGAGAGCTTCGACGAGCATTCGGCCGACAACATCCGCGATTTCTTCCGCGTGTTCCTGCAGATGGCGCTGGTGCTCACCTTCGCCGGCGGCTCGCCGGTGGTGAAGGTCGGCCGTATCGCCGGTCAGTTCGCCAAGCCGCGCTCCTCGCCCACCGAGACGATGGATGGCGTGGTGCTGCCGAGCTACCGCGGCGACATCGTCAACGGCCTGACCTTCACGGAAGAAGCGCGCGTGCCCGATCCGCGCCGACAGCTGGAGGCCTATCGCCAATCGGCGGCGACGCTCAACCTGCTGCGTGCCTTCGCCACCGGCGGCTACGCCAACCTCGAGAATTCGCATCGCTGGATGCTCGGGTTCGTGAAGGATTCGCCGCAATCCTCGCGCTACGCCGATTGCGCGGAGCGGATGACGGAGGCCCTCGACTTCATGCGGGCGATCGGGATCAACCCCGAGACCCACCAGGAAGTGCGAACCACCGATTTCTACACGAGCCACGAGGCGCTGCTGCTCGGCTACGAGGAGGCGCTGACGCGCGTCGACTCCACCAGCGGCGACTACTACGCTACCTCGGGCCACATGCTCTGGATCGGGGACCGCACCCGCCAGCCCGATCACGCCCATGTGGAATACGCCCGCGGCATCAAGAACCCGGTCGGCCTCAAGTGCGGGCCGTCGATGACCGCCGAGGGCCTGATCCGCCTCGCCGACCAGCTCAACCCGGCCAACGAGGCGGGCCGGCTCACCCTCATCTGCCGGTTCGGTGCCGACAAGGTCGGCGAGCACCTGCCCGGCCTGATCCGCGCGGTGGAGCGCGAGGGCCGCAGTGTCGTCTGGGCCTGCGATCCGATGCACGGCAACACCATCTCGGCCGGCCGCTACAAGACGCGACCGTTCGAGCGGGTGATGCAGGAGATCGAGGGCTTCTTCGACGTCCACCGGGCCGAAGGCACCATTGCCGGCGGCATCCACCTGGAGATGACCGGCAAGGACGTCACCGAATGCACCGGCGGCGCCCGCGCGCTGACGGCCGACGACCTTCAGGATCGCTATCACACCTATTGCGACCCGCGCCTCAACGCGGAGCAGGCGCTCGAAGTGGCGTTCCGCACTGCCGAACTCGTCAAGCGGGAACGCAGCCACGTCGAGCGCCCGCGCCTCGACGCGGCCGAGTGATACGGTTCCCGCTTGAATCAAGCGGGAACCGTATCACCGAGCCCGCGCGGCGCCTGAGCGAAGCCCATGTCCGCATCACGAAGTGATCACCCGGAAATGGTATGAGGTCGAGCGGATTTCCGGCACGGCATCCCCGGTCGCCTCACCGGGGATGCGGCGACACGAGCCTCTCCTCGATGCGGTCAGCCCGCACCTGTCCCCGGCCTGTTCCGAAGGACAGCCGAGGCACGGCCCTGCTCCTGGCGGCGCCATGACCAGACCTGCGGCCGTCATTCTGGTGCGTGCGGCGACCCATCGGGATCGAACGCCGGATGCGCGGGAGGGCCGAGGTCCTTCCGGACTGCGTCGACCGGACGGGCGGGCGCGGCCCGATGCGTCGTGGCTATCGAGGACGACACCCGTGCGATCGTCGGCGTCTCTTACGCGCGCGGTCCCGGTCAGCCGGACCTCGAACGAGGTCGTCGCTCTTTGTCTGACCGGCGAGCGCGGCGCGCCGGCCTAGAGGCGAAGGCGTTTGAAGATCGGCTCCGGGATGGCGCGGATGATCGCCATCACGAGGCGCCAGACCGGACGGACGTAGACGACGTCGGCCCGGCCCCGCTCGGCCGCCGCGTAGATGGCGTCGCCGACCTCCGCGGGCTCGGCGGTGAGAAGCGGCGGCAGCGACAGCGCCTGGGTCATGCGCGTGCGCACGAAGCCGGGCTTGACCGTCACGACCCGAACCGGCCCCCGGGCGAGCCGGTTGCGCAGGCCCGAAAGGAAGGCGGTGAACCCGGCCTTGGCCGAGCCGTAGACGTAGTTCGATCCTCGGCCGCGGTCGCCCGCCACCGAGCTCACCCCGACGATCGTGCCGTGGCCCCGCGCCGCGAAGCGGTCGGCCAGGATGCCGAGGAGCAGCGATGGCCCGAGGTAATTCGTGGCCATGACCCGTGCGGCATGCTCCGGGTCGGCCTCGGCACGATTCTGGTCGCCGAGTTCCCCGACGACGCAGACCACGGTGTCCGGAAGGACCGGCAGCGCGTCGACGAAGGCGGCGAGGGTATCGATGGCGAGGACGTCGAGGGGCAGGACCGCGACGGGCTCGCCGGTGCGGACGCTGAGATCGTCGGTGTCGCGACGGGCCGCGCTCGGATCGCGCGCCGTGAGCACGATCGCCCAGCCCTCGCGGGCATAACGGGACGCCACCGCCCGACCGATGTCCGATGTGGCGCCTACCAGGAGGAGCGTCTTGCGGCCGGCCATCGTCGAGCACCTTGCAAGGGAGATGATGAGGAGCGCGGATCGAGGCCCGACGCCGAACCTTCTACACTCCGAGCCTTGCAGAAAGATGCGAGGTCAGGCGACGCTCGGCGCCGATCGTGCGCCGCAGGCGTCGAAACTCGCCGAGGCCGGGATAGCCGGCCTCGAAGGTGGCGCGGGTCTGCCTGGAATCCTTGGCGAGGTAGAGCCGTCCGCCGGCCGGGACCACCAGACGGTCGATCTCGTCGAGGAGGGCCAGGGCGGCGGCGTTGGCCGGCAGGTCGAGGGCGAGGGTGTAGCCATCCATCGGGAACGACAGGAGGCCGCTGCCCGGCCCGAGCCGCTTGAGCACGGCCAGGGGTGAGGCGCTCCCCAGGCGCGCCACGCGCTCGAGGATCTCGGCCAGGACGGGTTGGGCGGAGCCCGGCGGGATGACGCATTGATGCTGCACGAAGCCCCGCCGGCCATAGAGCCTGTTCCAATCGGAGAGGCCGTCGAGGGGGAAGAAGTACTGCCGCCAGGGCACGTAGGCCGGCCGTCGCGCCGCCGCCGCGCCGCGGCGATGGTAGAGCGCGTTGAAGGCACCGACCGTGAGCGGGTTGAGCGTCCAAGACGGCATGTCGACGGGAACCGGCACGGCGGCCCGGCCGGCCGCCCGGGGCGGCGCGAGGCCCGCGCATTCGGCGGCCGACGCATGCTCGCCGCGAAACACGAGGCCGCGCCCGAGGTGCCCTCCCCGGCTCTGGCAGTCGATCCAGGCGACGCAATAGGTCGCCTCGGCGCTGCGATCGAGCGCGGCGACGAGGCCGGACAGATTGGTGGCGATCTCGGTTTCCTGGCGAATCCAGCCGCTCTCGATCGGGCGCAGCCGAAAGGTCGCGTCCACGATGAGGCCGGTGAGGCCCATGCCGCCGACGGTGGCCGTGAACAGTTCGGGATTGTCCTCCCGCGAGCACCGGAGCGGGCGCCCGTCGGGCAGGAGCAAGGTGAGCGCGTCGAGATGGTCGCCGAAACCGCCTTCGCGGTGGTGGTTCTTGCCGTGTACGTCGGCGGCGATCATCCCGCCCACGGTGACGAGGCGGGTCCCCGGCACCACGAACGGAAAGAAGCCGCGGGGCACGACCACGTCGAGGATGTCGGCCAGCAGCACGCCCGCCTCCACGGTGAGGCGGCCGCTGTCGGGATCGAAGCCGCGGAAGCGATCGAGGCGCCGCATCAGCACGGTCTGGTGGAGGCCGATGGCGGCATCGCCGTAGGCACGCCCGTTGCCACGCGCGACGTAGTCGGTGCCCGCGGCCACGAGCCCCGGCAGACGGTCGGGGGCCTCCGCCCGCAGGATGCGCGATTCGGCGCGCGGATAGCGGCCCCACCCGGAGAGGGTGCCGAGTGGTCCGGCAATGTCGCGGGGCCGGTCCGTCACCGCAAGCCGCCGGCGAGGGGCAGGCCATCGCCAAGCCGGGCCGGTGCCGCTACCGGACCCGCCGCACGGCTGAGGATGCGCCAGACCAGGACGACGATGGCCAGTAGGGCGAAACCGGCGAGGCTCGGCGGCCACGCCGCCGTTCCGGGATACGGAATGTCCTGCCCGACCATCCTGTCGTGCCAGACCGAGGCGAGGAGGCCGTAGCCGCAGGTGAAGAGGCTCAAGCCGAGGAGGGCGATCTGCTCGCGTGGGCTCGCACGCCGGATCAGGTCCGGCATCAGGAAGGCCAGGGAGATGCCGTAGAGCGTCAGGTCGTAATCGTAGGCGTAGGGGCTGACGAACAGGCCGGCCAGGGCCGTGGCGCCCAGCGCCGTCGCCGTGTCCCGCCGGCCCCGGATCGTGGCGACGACCACGGACAGGGCGAGGAAGGCGATGCCGGCCTGGACGGCGAGTGCGACGCCCGCCGGCACCGCGAGGCTGCGCAGCGCCGCGTAGACCGAGATCATCCGGTGCAGGGGATAGTAACCGGCGACCAGGAAGGCCTTCGCCTCGGCGACGGCGGAGACGAACGCCGGCCAGACCGCTATGCCGTGGGCGAGGGTGGCGGCCGCGCAGGCGAGCGCGACCACGCAGGCGGCGAGCCCGACGCAGCGCCAGTGCCGGGCCGCCACCGCATGCAGCGCGAAGGCGACGGCCAGATGGGGTTTGACGACCATCAACCCGAGGGGCAGCCCGGCGAGCGCTCGCCCCCCGGCGAAGGCCAGGGCGGCAAGACCGATCAGCGTGCCGCTCAGGAAGCCGTTCTGGCCGCAGCCGATGGTCACGACGATCGCCGGGAAGATCGCCAGCAGCACCGCCGGGAAGGCCTCGCCGGCGATGCGCTTGAGGACGAGCAGAAAGGCCGCGAGGGTCGCCCCGGTGAACAGGAGATAGGCGAGGCTCACGGGAAGGAGCGCGAGGCCGGCCACCACGAGATCGAACGGCGGCGGGTAGGTCCAGGGCATGAACGTGTCGCTGCCGCTCACGACCCGCTGCACTTCCCGCATCGTCCCGGCGTGATAGGCCTCCGCCGCTCGCCCCTGCCAGATCATGCGCCCGACGATATGGAAGGTCTCGAAATCGGTGAGCTCCGTCTTCTCGATCCGTGTGAGCCCGGCGAGGGTGGCCGCCTTGGCCAGCACCACCGCCGGCATGAGCAGGAGCAGGACGCGGGTGACCAGCGGTGTCGCGAAGCGTGTGATGATCACGAAGGGGAGCCCAATGCGCCGGTGACGCCGTTCGTCCGAGCCTTGACGCTTTCACGGGCGGTTTAAGGAAGGGTTAGGCGCGATCGCCGATAAAAACCGCCGAATGTCCCTCCATCGGGAGTGCCGGGCGTGGGTGGACGAGCAGCGGTCTTCGGCGACGATGTCTTCGCGACGCCGGGGTGGGCCGAGCCCGTGCCGGTGCTGCGCGTCGAGCGCCCCCTCCCCCTCGTGATCGATCTCGACGGTGCCGGGCTGTCCCCGGCCTTCGTGGCGGAGGCGGCGATCCGTGCGCTGCGCGGGGGGCCGTCCGGCGTCCTCTCGCTCCTGTCCGTGGCGCTGCCGGGCCGCGGTTCGTTCGACCACGCGTTCGACCGAAGCGGCGCGGTCGACCCCGGCCCCGGCCTCTTCGACGCGCGCATGCTGGCCGCGGCCACCCGGGCCGATGCCGAGGGGCGTGAAGTCCTCATCCTGACGAGCGCCTTCCCCGCCCTTGCGCGGCGCCTGTGCGCCACGACGGCCTGGGCCGACGACGTCATCGTGGCGCCGCGCGGCGACGACATCGCCGAACTCGCCCGCCTGGCCGCCGTCAGGACGCGCTGCCCCGGCGGCTTCGTCGCGTTCTCCGGCGCCGACGAGGGCGCCTTGTGGGTCCGCGCCGCCGGCAGGCAGGCGGCCGAACCGGGGCTTGTCGACGCGGTGGCGCCGCCGGTCCGGTCCCGCTTACGCGTGTGGGTCAAGGCGGCCCGCCTGCACCAATGGACGAAGAACCTGCTGGTCTTCCTGCCCCTCGTCCTGGCCGGGCGCGCCTTCGACGCCTCCGCCTGGCTGATGGCGGCGATGGGATTCCTGGCCTTCGGGCTCGTCGCCTCGGCGACTTATCTCCTCAACGACCTGCACGACCTCGACCACGATCGCGCCCATCGCTCGAAGCGGCACAGGCCGCTGGCCTCCGGGGCGCTGTCGATCCCCGCGGCCCTCGTCGGAATCGTGTCCGGCCTCGGCCTCGGCTTGGGGCTCGCCGCCGCCAGCGGCCCGGCGAGCCTCGCCATCCTGTCCGTCTACCTCGCGGCGACCCTGGCCTACACCTTCCGGATCAAGCGTGTCGCCCTGCTCGATGCGGTGACGCTGGCGGGCCTGTTCACCTCGCGGCTGGTGGCCGGCGTGGTGTTCTGCGGGGTCGCCGGTTCGGCCTGGCTGTTCGTGCTCTCGATGTTCCTGTTCACGTCCCTGGCGCTGGCCAAGCGCTACGGCGAGATCCGGCACCTCGCCCCATCCGGCGCGATTCCCGGCCGCGGCTACGTCGCCGAGGACGGACCGGTGGTGCTGGCGTTCGGGACGGCCACCGCGGCTGCGGCGGTGCTGATGGTCTCGCTCTACATCGTCGAGGCCGCCACCCGGCAGGCCTTTTACGTGAACCCGGAGTTCCTGTGGCTGGCGCCGGTGGCGGTCTTCGTCTGGCTCGGCCGGATCTGGCTTCTGTGCGGGCGCGGCACGCTGAACGACGATCCCGTCGAATTCGCGATCACGGACGGCCCCAGCCTCGCCCTCGGCCTCGCCGTGCTCACCGGCTTCTGCCTCGCTTGCATGCGGTTCTGACGTTTCGCCCGCAGGCGACCGCCTACGGAGCGGGGCGTTCGCCTTCGGGCGGTGACGAACGCACGGCGGGCACCGGCGAACGGCGTACCTCGCGCAAGGTGGTCCCATCCGCGAAGGCCGCGCCGGCCGACTTCGCCACGGCGATGCGCTGCGACAGGTAGATGCCGTGGTGGCCCGAGGCGAGATAGGCCATGACGCAGGCCGTCGCGATATAGACGCCGTGGGTGGCCCCGAACAATTCGATGCCCATCAGCGTGCATGCCAGCGGCGTGTTGGCAGCGCCTGCGAACACCGCCACGAAGCCGAGGGCCGCGAACAGGTCGAGGGGGGCGCCGAGCCCTCCCGCCACCGCGTTGCCCAGCGCCGCGCCGATGAAGAACAGCGGCGTGACCTCGCCGCCCTTGAAGCCCGCGCTCAGGGTCACGACGGTGAAGAATATCTTGAGGGCCCAGCTCCAGGGATGGACATCGGGACTAAAGAAGCTCGCGATGGTGAGTCCGTCGGGACCGGCGGCTGACACCCCGAGCCCGAGGTAGTCGCGGGTGCCGACCGCGTAGACGAGGCCGATCACGGCCAGGCCGCCGACGAAAGGACGCAGCGGGCCGTAGGGCACGAACCGCTTGAACAGGCCCGACAGGCGATGGTTGGCCTCCGCGAAGACAAGCGCGGCGAGGCCGAAGGCGACACCGGCCAGGACCACCTTGGCGAGCAGGACGGGCTCGACCACCAGGGCCTTGGCCGGGCCGGCGAGGTAGTCGATGCGGTAGTCGCCGTGATGGATGCCCCAGGCCTGGCAGACCCAGTCGCCGACCACGGCGGCCAGGAGGCACGGCGCCAGGGCGCCGTATTCGATCCGCCCGAGGGCGAGCACTTCGAGCGCGAAGACCGCCCCGGCGATGGGGGTGCCGAAGACGGCGCCGAACCCCGCCGCGATCCCGGCCATCAGGAGGATCCTGATCCCGGGTGGGTCCAGCCCCAGCAGCCTGCCGAAGGTGGCGGCGAGGCTGCCGCCGAGTTGCACGGCCGTCCCCTCGCGCCCGGCCGAACCGCCGAACAGGTGGGTGACGAGGGTACCCAGCACGATGAGGGGCGCCATCCGCGCCGGAACGCCGGCGTTGGGCGCATGGATCTCGTCGACGATGAGGTTGTTGCCGCCTTCCACGCTCGCGCCGAAGCGATGGTAGAGCCACCCGACCGCGAACCCGCCCACCGGCAGCAGGAACAGCAGCCACGGATGATCGAACCGCGTCTTCGTCGCGGCGTCGAGGCTCCAGAGGAAGGCGGCGCACAGGGATCCGACCGTCGCCGCCATCGCCGCGAGAATCATCCACCAGCGAACCATGGCCAGCGCGTCGAGCAGCCGGCGACGGACGACGGCTCTCATGTCGTTGAACGAGGAGGAGCGACGGAGGATTTCGCGCACGGGCCTACCTTGGTTGCGAAGCCGCAAAAGGTAGGAATCATCAGCCCGAAGGGCGGTTCGGCCATGTGGCCCGGCAGAATCCATTGCCGTGGTGCATCATCCCGAACCGCCGGTTGGCCGTCAAGGCTGGGGCCGGCGTCAATAGGTATGCTCGTCGGCCGGGAAGCGGCCGGTCCTGACCTCCTCGGCGTAGCCGCGCACGGCCTCCTCGATCTGGTCGCGCAGGCTGCCGAATCGTTTGACGAACTTCGGCGCCCGTTCGCTCAAGCCCAGCATGTCCTCCAGCACCAGGATCTGCCCGTCGCAACTTGACGAGGCGCCGATGCCGATGGTCACCGTGGTGACGGCCGGATCGGTGGCGATGGCCCGCGCCACCGGTTCGACGATGCCCTCGAGCACGATGGCGAAGGCGCCGGCTTCGCTGATCGCCCGTGCGTCCTCCCGCAACCGGCGCTCGGCCGCCTCGCCCCGGCCCTGCACCTTGAAGCCGCCCATGGTGTTCACCGATTGGGGGGTGAGGCCGATGTGGCCCATCACCGGCACGCCGCGTTCCACGAGGAAGGACACGGTCTCGGCGAAACGCGCGCCGCCCTCCATCTTGATGGCCCCTGCGCCGGTCTCCTTGAGCACGCGCACGGCGCTCATGAAGGCCTGCTCGCGGCTGGCCTCGTAGGAGCCGAAAGGCATGTCGACGACCACGAGGGCGCGGCTGGTGCCCCGCATCACGGCCTGGGCCTGGACGATCATCATCTCGAGGGTGACCGGCAGTGTGGTCTCCATCCCGTGCATCACCATACCGAGCGAATCGCCCACCAGGATGAAATCGCAGTGCGGATCGAGAATGCCGGCGGTGTGGGCGTGGTAGGCGGTGAGCGCGATGATCTTGCGGCCTTCGGCCTTGCGCGCGGCCAGATCGACGGCCCTCAGGCGCCGTGACGTGACAAGCTGCGACATCGGTCACTCACTCGATTGTCCCGCAATCGGTCGTCTTGCGGCGTTACATCTTCGGCATCCGTCGCCGACCGGCAGGGCCGGCGCGATGGCCGGGATCTCCACAGGTGGTACGCCGTGAGGGTGGGACCCGCGAGGCCGGCCGACGAACCTGTCCCGCCGGCTCGGCCTCCGATGCGGACGTCGCGATGGCGTCGCGCGTCCGCGCCCTTCAACCGGACGTTTGCTCCCTAGACATCGTTCTGCCTCAAGCGCGCTGTTGTTCCGCCATAATCGCGAGGATGTCAACCGGTTCGGTTCGGCGGAGCCCGTTGAGGTCGTTGAGCAAAGTCGCACCTGTCGCAGGTCGTGGACGGCTCAGCGCAGCGGCTCTCCTGGCCGGTCCAGCCTGGGCCTCCCCTCCCACGCGGGATCGGGCTTCGTCGCCGTGGTGGGATGCCTGTCCTGCCAGCCCTCGATGCCGTCGGGGTACCAGTAGACGTTGGCGTATCCGGCCGACAGGAGGCGCTTGCCGGCGTTCCAGCTTCCCCAGCATTCGGGCCGGCAGAACGTGACCACCGCCCGAGTCCTGTCGCCCCCGGTCAGAGCCTCGACGCGGGAGAGGAAGACGGCCTCCTGGCGGGGGTCGAGGGGGGCCGCACCGGCGTTCGGCATCCAGACGCTGCCGGGGATCGAACGGTGGGTCGGCAGCCACGGCCGGTCCGCGGGAAAGTTCGTCGGGCGCTGGTCGGCCAGGGCCACGTCGATCAGGATCGGCTTGTCTCTGGCGATGAGGGCGTCGAGCCCGTCGAGGTCGACGACCCTGGCCCCCTGCAGGGTCGCCGGCGTGTAGCCGCGTGCCGGACCGGTCCAGAGGCCGTCCGGCTCCGGCACGTTGACGGGCGAGTCGGCCGGCCCTGCCGCGATGAGGGCGAAGGATGCGGCCAGCACCGCGAGTGCCCGGCCCCGCCGTTTCCACATGGCGTGCGCCATCCCGTTCAGTTGCTGGCCGTCGGCGCCGTGAAGCTGTGCTCCCACCGTCCGTTCTGGTTGTCGACGGCCACCACCCGGATCGGCTCCTGGCCCTCGGGGATGAAGGAAAACCCGATCACCGGGTTCGAGGCGATCGAGATGTCGCCGTCGAGGGTGAAGATGCGCGACGACCCGCGGCTGACCTCGACCTTCGTGATGTAGCGCGCCGGCGTGTAGTCGCGGGTGACCTGGTTCATCTGCATGCCGCTGAAGTTCGGGTGGCGGATCATGAGGGTCGCCTCCAGGGACTTTCCGGGGTTCGCCTCACCGGCGAACTTCATGCGCATGTCGCCCATGCCCTTCATCGCCTCCTCGTCGCTCATGCCCATCGGCGCCGAGCAGCCGCCGGAGGCCTTCACGAAACGGACCGCCTCCATCAGCTTGCCGTCCTTGGTCTCGGCCACCGCGTGGACGTTGGTGTAGTTGTTCACCCGCACCCGCAGCTTGATCTCGCTCGGATCCGCGGCGGGTCCGAAGGTGAACTTCGCCGCGTAGGGCGACGGGTTGTCGTCGATCACCAGGTGAAGACCCGCGATCTTGTCCTTCTGCGGCATGCTCAGGGTGATCGGCACGAGGGAGGCGTCCATCGCGCGGCCGGGGGCGTCGATCGACACCAGCGTGTCCGTCGATTCCACCTTGCGGTCGCCGAAGATCGTGGTCTGGATCTCCTTCCAGCGGGCGAGCCGCTCGGAATCGTCGTCGCCCGCCCCGAGCGCGAGGACCGGCCCGGCGGCGGCGATGCCGGCGAGGACCGGGACGGACAGGCCGATAGCGAGGGCCAGACGGCGAGCGGCAAGATGTTTCATGGTTCGTCTCCTCGAAGAGAGATGTAGTGCATCATCATTCCCACTCAAGCTCCTTGTAGGCCTGGGTGACGTTGCGGCCGTGATAGGTGTCGAACAACGCCCATTTCCCGCGCTCGGACTGGCCGATGCTGGCGACCGCCCGCTCGATTGGCACGTCCCCCGCCACCGCCTTGCGGGTCTCGTCGCGCAGGGTCGCCAGGTAGCGGGTCAGGTCGGCCATGGCGGGGGTGACATCCACGAGGGTCGGCCCGTGCCCCGGAACGGCACGGGCGGCGCCGGTTGCCTTGAGGCGGTCGGCCTCCTTCAGCCAGCCGACGAGGCTGCCGTCGAGGGACGGGATGCGGGTCACGAACAGGAGGTCGGCGGGAAACAGGATGCCGCTGCGGGTGTCGAGCATGGAGAGGTCGCAGTTGGTGTGCGCCACCCCATGAGCGGTGAGCCGCAGGGTACGTCCGCCGAGGTCGATCTCGGCGGTGTCGGCCACCGTCATCGTCGGATGGACGACCGGACCGGTCTTCTCGGCGCCCAGGATCTCGACGAGGCGCCCGCGATAGAACTCGCCGCGCGATTCGAGCGCGCTCGTCAGGGCGTGGTGGCCGACGAAGGTCGGGCGATCCTGCAGGAAGGCGCCGGCTCCGAAGCAATGGTCGGGGTGCACGTGGGTGAGCACGACGTAGCGGATCGGCTTGTCCGTGCGCTGGACGATCTGCGAGCGCAGCCAGGCTCCGTCCGCGAGGCTGCCGCCGCTCTCGGTCACCATGACGGCGTCGTCACCGACGATGAAGCCGGTGTTGGCGATGGCATCGTCGTTGTCGGCGGTCGCCTCGGTGTCGGGGCCGCGCCGGACGAAGATTCCGGGGCCGACCTCGTCCATCGAAAAACCCTCGGCCGACCGCCCGAGGGTCGGCAGGCAGCACAGGCACAAGCCCGCCCACAGGGCCTGCCGGCGGGTCGAAGCGGCCCCCGTCGCGGCACGGCCGTCCCGTCCCACGCGCTGCGTCCCGATGGAACCTGTCGGCAATCCCGTCCTCCCCCGCAATTTTTGAAGCGTACCAGACCCGGATATCCGCGAGCGGGCAAGGGGGCGTCCGCTCGCACACGAAGTGTTGCATCGGCAGCGTTGCACGCTGGCGGGCCAGGCATTCACGGCCGTGCGGTTCCGGCCCCGTTCATCGACCGATCAGTACGGTTCAGGATTCGCCGATGCGGCGCCCTTCCAGCCCGTCTCGTCGATGTGGCAGTTTCGGCGACTCCACGAATCACAGAGATCAGAGGACGAACCACCCGATGCAGGCCGCCGCCTTTCTCGCCGCCGCAACGGCCCTGCCCTTCGGCGACCTGCCGACGCTCCTGGGCGATGGCGGGCTCGTGGTGGTGGCCCCGCACGCCGACGACGAGAGCCTGGGCTGCGGCGGCCTCATCGCCGAAGCGGTGCGCGAGGGGCGCGACGTGCGGGTGGTGATCGTCAGCGACGGCGCCGGTTCGCACACCCATTCCGTGACCCATCCGCCCGATCGCCTGCGCGCCCTGCGCGAGACGGAGGCGCAGGACGCCGTCGCGATCCTCGGGTTGCCGCGCGAGGCCGTGAGCTTCCTGCGCCTGCCCGATGCCGGGGTTCCGAGCACGGGGCCGGAGGCGCAGGCGGCGGCGGATGCCATCGCGGCGCTGGCGCGCGACTGCGATGCCGGCGCGATCTGCGTCACCTGGGCCCACGACCCCCATTGCGATCACACGGCCGCGGCGGCCATCGCCACCCTGGCGCAGCGGCAGCTTCCCGATGTCGGCCTCTACGCCTATCCCGTCTGGGGCTGGACCCTGCCGGCCGACCGCGAGGTCGGGGCGGCTCCGCAGGGATGGCGCCTCGACGTCAGCGCCCATTCCGCCGCCAAGCGGCGGGCCATCCTCGCCCATCGCTCGCAGACCAGCGATCTCATCGCCGACGACCCCAGCGGGTTTCGCCTCGCGCCCGAGATGATCGACCGGTTCTGCGGTCCCTTCGAGATCTTCATCCTCCTGTCGCCGAGGATCGAGGCATGAGGGCCCGCGCCACGGTCGTCACCCTGAACAAGGGACGCGACGACCACCTCGCACGGCTGCTGGAGGGCCTGTCGCGCGGAGCCCACCCGGCCGAATGCGTGGTGGTGGAGATGGGGGACGCGCCCGCGCCCTTGCCCGACCCGGGCTTCCCGGTCCGCCGCATCGTCCTGGCGAGCGACGGCCTTCCCCTGGCGCGCGCCCGCAACGCCGGTGCCGGGGCGGCGCGGACCGAGCACCTCGTCTTCCTCGACGTCGACTGCATTCCCTCGCAGGATCTCGTGGCGAGCCTCGACGAGGACCTCACCGAGGTCGACGGCCTGATCTGCTGCGAGATCCGCTATCTCCCGGCCGGAGCCGTCCAGGACGGTTGGACCGAGCCGGGGCTGCGTAGCGCGGGGTTCACCCATCCCGTCAGACACTTCCCGTCATCGGGCCTCGCCCGTACCGACAATCCCGGCCTGTTCTGGTCCCTCGCGTTCGGTGTGCGCAAGGAGACGTTCGACCGACTCGGCGGCTTCGACGAGAGTTTCGACGGCTACGGCGCCGAGGATACCGACCTCGCGTTCCGGGCGGACGCGGCAGGGGTTCCGATCGTCTTCAGTGCTCGCGGCGGCGCATTCCACCAATATCACCAAGCCTACGACCCGCCGCTGCAGCACTTCGGCGATATCGTCCGCAACGCCCGCCGCTTCCATGCGCGGCACGGCCTCTGGCCGATGGACGGCTGGCTCGATGCCTTCGCCCGAATGGGCCTGTCGACCCCGCGCGGCGACGACATCGCGATCCTGCGCTCGCCGACGCCCGAGGAGATCGCGGCAGCGCGCCTGCCGACCGATCGGCCGTTCTGACCGACCGGTCGGGCGTTACCGTCCGGCGCCCGTCAGAGCGCTTGAGACGGAATGATCGTCCGACCTCGGGCGTAGGGATCAGGCCGCGTTGTGGGTCTTGCCCGGCTCGGCACCGGGTACGGGCAGCACCACCGGCGTCGCCGTGCCGGATGCCATCGGCCCGACGCTTTTCATGGGAGCGGGAGAGGTCGAAGCGGGCGGGACGGCGATCGGCTCCGGCGCGGCCTCGGGCGCCGACGAGGAGAGTTCCGCCAGCCCGTCCTCGTCCGCGCCGGACGGAGGAGCCAGGACGTCGGTGGGCGTCTTCCAGACGAAGGCGTCGAGACGGCCGGTCACCGGCGACACCGGACCCCAGGTCTCCGAGGCGACCCCGTCTGCGATCCACAGGGGGTCGCGGCGGGCACGCGTGGCGCGCGCCAGCCATTCCCTGGCGCGACCGGAGGCGGGCCCGTGCTCGACCTCCTCGATCCGCGCCATGGCGAGGCAGGCGCGAACCGTCGGCTGGTCGGACAGCAGCGGCGCCAGCGTCTCGCGCGCCTTGGCGAAATCCTTCGCGTCGAACGCGGCCTGGACCATGGCGAGGCGGGCCTCCGCATCCCACGACGAGATCCGGGCCAGCGTCTCGGCACGGGCCATCCGGTCGCGCACCGAATCGCCGGTGCGCAGGTTCATGTAGGTCTTGGCCAGATCCGGATGCGGGTTGGCACGCCAGGCCGCCTCGACGATCTTGGCGGCTTTCTTCAGGTCGCCGCGCCGTGCCAGCAGACGCCCGGCCAGCGCCGCGGCCGGCACCAGTTCCGGCGCGAGCTTGACGGCCTGGAGCACCCGCTCGGTCGCCGCTTCCGGCTCACCGGCTTCCCGGGTCTGGGCGGCCGCCGTGAGGAGGACGGCGCGCTGGCGCCGCGACACGGATCTGTCGACGAGTCCGAGGGCGGCGCGACGCTCCACGGTCTCGGTGGCCGCACCCCAGTCGCCATCGGCACATTGGGCTTCGAGGACGGCCTCGTTGGCCCAGGTCACGCTGGGCGCCAGCCGCGCGGCCTCGGTGGCGTAGGCCCGGGCCGCGGTCTCGTCCGACCGGCGGCGCGCTTCGACGAACAGCCCCCGCAGGCCGAGGACCCGCGTCTCGGGATCGTTGACCATCCGCTGGAAGGCATGCTCGGCCGCCTCGCGGTCACCGGAGATCTGCGCCGCCTGGGCCTTCAACAGGAGGGCCAGCGGCTCGGCGCCGAGCAGGCGCTCGGCATCGCCGGCATGGCGCTTGGCCGCCAGGGGATCGCCCGATCCCACCGCGACCATCCCGCGCGACAGGGCCGAGAAGCCCTTGGCCCGGCGCCGGTCGCGCGAGCCGCGCACCAGGGCGTCCGGCAGGGTGATGAGCCCCCGCACGATCGCCCAGACGAAGCCGATCGCGATGGACGCGACGAGAACGCCGATGAGGGCGATGGCGAGGCTGGTGGCCACCTCGTAGCCGTTCCAGACGATCGTGACCGACCCGGGTCGGTCGGCGATCCAGACGGCGCCGAAGGCGGCAAGGGCGAGAAGGGCCAGGAAGGCGAGGGCACGCCACATGGGATCAGATACTCCTGGGAGCGGTGCCGCTGGCGCAGGCCACGCTGAAATCGGATGCCGGGGGTGCGAGCACCCCTTTGTGGCAAGGCGAACGACCGGGTGAGGCCTGGGTCAACGGGGTGACGGCGCGGATAGTCCCTTGAAGGCGTCCGACAGCAGGGCCTGGGCGGCCTCGCCGGCCGCGGCACGGGAAGCGAGCTTGGTGCCGAAATCGCCGGCTGAGGCCCTCGCCGCCTCGGGCATCGCGGCAAAGGCTTTGGCCGCTTCCGCGATGGCGCCACGGTCGAGGGCGGCCTGGACGGCCACGGTCGGATCGGTGTCCTGCGCGGCCTCGCTCGCCGGCGTGTCGACCTTGCGAACCTGCACGATCGACCCGGCCATGCTCATCAGACGCTGGCTGATGTCGCCGGTGTCGGCCACCGACTTCGCCTGGGCGGCCTTGCGGGCGGCCGACATCCTGTCGGCGATGGCGCGGAACTCGGTCGCCAGGGTGCGCGCGGTGGGAGCGCCCTTGTCGGCGAACACCGCCACGGCGGTGAGCTTGGCCGGATCGCCCGGCTCGAAGTTGCGCAGCGACGCCAGCGCGTCGGCATAGGGAGCGCCCGTGGACAGCGCGGTGGCGATCCTGTCGGCGGAGACGACCCGCAACGCCGCCTGGACGGTGCCGGCATCGGCGCGTTCCGACACCGCCTTGTCGAGGCCGGCGAGACGGTCCGATTGCGCCTGGAGCTGGCGTGCCACCGCCTTGGCGGCCTCCTCGGCCTGGGCCTTGTTGGCATCCACGGCCTTCTGGCTCGCCTCCGTCACGGACTGGACGGCTTCGGTGGCCGCCTTCACGCGCTCGTCCAGGCTCGACTGCAGGGCCGCGAGCTTCTGGCCGAGAGCCTGCGCGGCTTCGGCGTTCGCCTTGGTCCGGCTGTCGACGTCGCCCTGGAGCGTGGTGATCCTGGCATTCAGGTCCGCCTGCCCGGTCGGCGCCTTGGCGACGCCGTCGATCTTGCCTTCCACCGCCTTGAGGCGCTCGTCGAGCTTGGTCACCTGTTCGGGGAGCACGCCGGGTGCGGTCAGCGCGGCCCTGGCATCCACGGACTGGTCGCGGCCCGGCTCCTCCTGCAGGGCGGCGAGGCGCTGGTCGAGGCCGTCGATCCGCGCGGTGAGTTCGGGCGGGATCGTAGCGGTTGCCGGGGATCCCTCCGCCGCCGGAGCGGTCGGCGACGCACTCGCCTTCTGGAGCGCTTCGCGGGCGGCGGTTTCGGCATTGCGAACCGCATCGGGCAGCGGCTTGAGCGCGGCTTCGTTGCCGGCGATGCGCTTGTCGAGGCTCGCCAGGGCATCGCGCGACGCGAGCGTGCCCACCGTCTGGTCGAGGGCTGCCAGACGGCCGGCGAGGTCGCCGTTCGCGGTGGGAAGGACGCCCGCGCGCTCGACGCCGAACAGCAGTCCGGCCCCGATCACGCCGCCGATCAGCCCCGCAGCCGCCATAGAGCCGAAACCGGCGCCGCCGCTGCGAACCGGGACGGGCTTGGGTTCGGATGCCGACGCGGTCCGCTGTCCGGCCTCCGACGACGGCGGCTTGGTCCCGGACGACGTGGCGCCGCTCGAGGTAGAGGCGCTCGGAGTGGAGGCGCTCGACGTCGCACCGGCGACGGATGCCGCTGTCTTCGGTCCGGTCGCAGACGTCTTGTCGGTGGTCTCGCGCCGGGTCGCATCGCCCGCGTCCGGAACGCGTCGCGCCTTCAGATCGATGATCGGTCCATCCGCAGCGTCGCCGCCGGCACGTCCGGTGGTGCCGAATGCGGACGGCTTGGCCGGATCGGGTTTCGCACCATCGGCCTTGGAGGTGTCCACTTTCGAGGTGTCGGGCTTGGTGGGGTCGGGCTTGGTGGGGTCGGACTTCGCGGGATCGGACTTCGCGGCGTCTGCCTTCGACGTACCCATCTTGGCTGCATCGGCCGTGGCCGATGTCGAAGCACCTGGCTTGGTATCCGGCTTCGCCGGCTCCGACGGCAGGACACCGGGCTTCTGCGTGGCGCCGGGCACCGGCGAGGCGGTGGACCCCGACGGGCCGCCGCTGCCGGTCGACGAAGCTCCCGTCGGTCCCGAGGCGCCGGCCGGGCCGGCCTGCGTCGCGGATTTCGGGCCATCGGCCTTCACGGGTTCGACCTTGCCGGGTCCGGTGGGCGACGAGGCTCCGGTGGGTGCGGCACCCGAAACCGTGGGGCCGGGCCGTCCCAGGTCCGGCTTGCCGGCTTCCGACTTGCCCACTTCGGTCTTGCCGGCGTCCGTTCCGGTCGGGTCGGGCCGCGACGAAGAGCCGGTCGCACCCGCACCGGTTGTCCCCTGCTGCGCCGAGGAGCCGGGTGAGGTCCGGTTCGAATCGTTGATGGGTGGCTTCACGAGACCCTGCTCCCTTCCCGATGCCTGCTCCCCGACCGGGCACGGCGCGAGATCCTCGCTGCGCGGCCCGGCGCGGGCAGTCTTGATTCTGTTGCCCGTCCTAGCACCACGAGGCTTGCCGGAGCGAGACCGTATCTCAAACGTCGTTCGCCAAACCTGCCAGGAGGTCGTCTTCGCTCGGCCGGGCCGCGATGAAATGGATGCGCCCGCCGGCCGCAACCAGGGGCGCGGCCACGTCCGCCGACAGGCAGTAATGCTTGAGCGCCCGGAAGGCTCCCCCGCGACCCGCAGAGATCGCCAGCGCCAGCGCCACCTCCGCACTCCGGCGCGAGTAATGCAGTGCCGCCGCGATGGGCTCACCCTGCCCTTCCGCCAGGGCCGTGGCGACCGGGGCCGGCAGGGCGGCAGCGGCGGTCATGCCGTAGGACACGTGGATCGCGACCGCGTAGCCCGCCCGCTCCAGCGAGAGGCCGGGCTCGGCCTTGCGCTCCGCTCCGGCGAGGTGGAGCAGGCGGCAGGGCGGCCTCAGCGTCGCCGCGACGAGCCGCACGAGGTCGGCGGCATCCCCGCCCGCGTCGAGGACGGATCGGAAGCCGCGATCCCTGGCGGCCTGCGCGGTGCGGCCGCCGACGCAGAAGACGGGGGTCGTCCCGTCGCCGGGCAGGGCCGGCCCGGGCAGGGCGAGGATCGCGCTCGCGCTCGTCACCACCAGTCCGTCGAACCGCCCGTCAGGCGGCGCGTCGCCGGTGGTCGCCAGCATCAGCACCGGCGCGACGAGCGGATCGTGCCCGAGCGCGCTGACGCGCGCGGCCGTGCGGGACGCGCCGGGCTCCGGCCGCGCGATCCAGACCCTCATGCTCCCCGACCCCGGTGCGACCCCTCGGACCGGGAGACCCTGTGCGACCGCCCGGCCGATGGCAAGGCGACCCACCGGCGTCGATTCCGGCTGCGTTGCCCTGCGGCATGCTCGGGCGATAGAACGGGGGCCGGCCAGACCCAGCCGCAGCGGACACCACGCATCCATGATCGTCCTCGGCATCGAGACCACCTGCGACGAGACGGCGGTCGCCGTCGTCAGCCCCGGCGAGGGCGGGCGCGGGCGCATCCTCGCCAACGAGATCCTCAGCCAGATCGCCGAGCACGCGGCCTATGGCGGCGTCGTGCCCGAGATCGCGGCCCGCGCCCATGTGGAGGTGCTCGACCGGCTGATCCTGCGCGCCCTCGACCGGGCCGGGCTCAGCCTGGCGCAGATGGACGGCATCGCCGTGGCCGCGGGACCCGGCCTGATCGGCGGCGTCCTGATCGGCCTCGTCACCGCCAAGACCCTGGTCCTCGTGACCCGCAAGCCGCTGCTGGCGGTCAACCACCTCGAGGCGCACGCGCTCACCGCGCGCCTCACCGACGGCATCGGCTTCCCCTACCTGCTGCTGCTCGCCTCGGGCGGCCATACCCAGCTCGTGGCGGTGAGGGGGGTCGGCGACTACGTGCGCCTCGGCACCACCATCGACGACGCTATCGGCGAGGCCTTCGACAAGGTCGCCAAGCTTTTGGGCCTCGGCTACCCCGGCGGGCCCGAAGTCGAGCGACTGGCCGAGACCGGCGACCCCGAGCGGTTCGCCCTGCCGCGGCCGATGCTGGGACGGCGCGAGGCCAACTTCTCCCTGTCCGGCCTCAAGACCGCCCTGCGGATCGAGGCCGAGCGCATCGCCCCGTTGGCGCAAAACGACATCGCCGATCTCTGCGCGAGCTTCCAGGCGGCGGTGGTCGACGTCACCGTCGACCGCCTCCGGGTGGCGCTGCGGGACTTCGGGGCCGTCGCCGGCCATCCCACCGCCCTGGTGGCGGCCGGGGGGGTCGCCGCCAACGGCGCGATCCGGCGGGCGCTGGCGACCCAGGCCGGCGAGGCCGGACTCGCCTTCGTGGCACCGCCCCTGGCCCTCTGCGGCGACAACGGCGCCATGATCGCCTGGGCCGGCATCGAACGCCTGCGCCTCGGGCTCGTCGACGACCTCACCGCGCCGGCCCGCGCCCGCTGGCCCTTCGCCGAGGCGGCGGTGGCCTCGGCGTGAGCCCGGGGGATGACGAGCCCGGCCTCCGGTCGCGCTGGCGCGACCTCGTCGAGCGGCGCCTGCCCGAGGCCGCGCCCCGGCGGCCGGACTGGCCGGTGGACCGCGATCACTGTTTCGCCCGCATCCTCCTCGACAACGCCTGCGGCGGACCGTGGCGGGCGTTCGTGGCGGCACCGGCCTGGGCCAACACGCCGGCCGACGACCTCTCGCGCGCCGTGGACCTCGGCGAGGCCGTGCTGGCGGGCAAGGCCGATCTCGCGCTCCTGAACCGGCGCTCGCTGGGCTTTCGCGGCAAGCTGAGAACGAAGCCCGTGCCGGCCTGCCTGCACGAGGGCGACCTCACCCTGCGCCGCTGGTCCCCCGCCGACGATGACGCCTTCGCCGCCCTCAACGCCGATGCCGAGGTGATGCGCTTCTTCCCCGCCCCGCGATCGCGCGGCGACAGCCTCGCCGAGGCCCGTGCCCACGACCGGCGGTTCGCGGCCGACGGCTTCGGCCCTTGGGTCCTCGACTGCGCGGACGAGGGCGTCGTCGGTTTCGTCGGCGGCCTGCGCCTCATGCGGCCGATGCCCTTTTCCGGTGCCGAGCGGCCCGGCCACGTCGTGGAGGTCGTCTGGCGGCTGGCACGGTCCGCCTGGGGCCGGGGGCTCGCCACCCGAGCGGCGCGGCTGGCCCTCGCCGACCTGTTCGGCCGCTGCGGTGTCGCTGCCGCCGTGGCCTTCACGGCCGCCGGCAACGCGCCGTCGCGACGGATGATGGAGCGGCTCGGCATGGCGCCGGCGGGCGAGTTCGCCCATCCGGCCCTGCCGCCGGATGACCGCCTGGCGCCGCACGTGCTCTACCGCGTGTCGGCGGCCGACTTTTCGGCGGGGAGCATGAGCCCATGAACCATGAACCCATGAGCGACGAGGTGGCGGTCATCGGCGGCGGTGCCTGGGGCACGGCGCTGGCCAACGCGGCGGCGGTGGCGGGCCGGCCCGTAACCCTGTGGTTGCGCGACGGCGAGGCCGCCGTACGCCTCCAGGAAACCCGCGAGAACGCCCGCTACCTGCCGGGCGTGCCCTTGCACGACCGCATCCGCGCCACCGCCGATGCGCGGGCCCTGGGCGGGGCCGGCATCGTCCTCGCCGTCGTCCCCGCCCAGACCCTGCGCGGGGTGCTGGCCGGCCTGGCACCGGCGCTGGACCCCGGCGCGGCCGTCGTGCTCTGCGCCAAGGGGATCGAGCGCGGCAGCGACGCCTTCATGAGCGCGGTCGCCGCCGAGGTCCTTGGCGACGGGGCCGCCGTGGCGGTGCTCTCGGGTCCGAGCTTTGCGGCCGACGTCGCCCGCGGATTGCCCACCGCCGTCACCCTGGCGGCCCGCGACGCGGCGCTCGCGGCGCGGTTGTCCGGTTCCCTGTCGGGGCCGACCCTTCGCCTCTACCACACCGA
Source organism: Methylobacterium sp. Leaf466 (assembly GCF_001425565.1). NCBI lineage: Bacteria > Pseudomonadati > Pseudomonadota > Alphaproteobacteria > Hyphomicrobiales > Methylobacteriaceae > Methylobacterium > Methylobacterium sp. Leaf466. The sequence continues at coordinate 323,400 of NZ_LMRC01000012.1, forward strand.
CGACGTGCGCGGCGTCGAGATCGGCGGGGCCGGCAAGAACGTGCTCGCCATCGCGTCCGGCATCGTCGCCGGGCGTGGCCTCGGTGAGAGCGCGCGTGCGGCCCTGATCGCCCGGGCCTTCGCCGAACTGATGCGGTTCGCCCGCAGCTTCGGCGCCCGCCCCGAGACCCTGATGGGCCTGTCGGGCCTCGGCGACCTTGTGCTCACCGCCTCCTCCTCGCAGTCGCGCAATTTCGCCTTCGGCGAGCGCCTGGGGCGGGGCGCCTCGCCGCAAGAGGCCTCCGGCGGCAAGCTCGCCGAGGGTGCCTTCACGGCGGCCGCCCTCGTCGGTCTGGCGCGCCGAAACGGGATCGAGATGCCGGTGGCCGAGGCCGTGGCGGGCATCGTCGCGGGCAGCGCCAGCGTCGACCAGGTGGTCGCGGCCCTGCTCGCCCGGCCGCTGCGGGGGGAAGCGGAATGACCGCCGGCCCGCTCCACGCCTTCCTCGCGCGATCCGGACGCGACGGCGCGGGCCGGCCGCTCGACGCCGTGGTCGCCTTCGACGACGCCCATATCGAAGGCGTCCACGACTTCATCCAGTGGTGCTTTCCCCTGCCGGAGGCGAGCCGCGCCGTCCCCGGCGCGCCGGTGCTCACCGCCGCCGAGGCCGAGGCCATCCGCGCCGACCCCGCTGCCCGAGCCGGGCTGCTGGCCGCCCTCGACCGGATGACGCGGTTCTACGCCGGGACCGATGGATGGCTTCGCGCCTGCGATCACAACCACCTGCGCATCAGCCGGATCATCGCGGCCACCCGCGATCTCGTCGGCCAGGAAGCGGCGGCGGCCTTCCACGCCTTCGTTCTCGACCGCAACCGCGACGCCGGATCGCCGATCAACCGCGACAGCCTGCGCTACTGGGATCGGGCCCTCGCGGGGGCCTGACGGCCACGCTGTCCGGCGTTAGGTAGGCGCGACCGTTTCGAGGACACCGATGGCTCACTGGCTCTTCAAATCCGAACCCGCGACGTGGTCCTGGGACCAGCAGGTGGCGGCCGGCGAGGCCGGGACGCATTGGAACGGGGTGCGCAACCACGGCGCCAAGCTGCATCTCCAGGCGATGAAGGTCGGCGACCGGGGCTTCTTCTACCATTCCAACGAGGGCAAGGCGGTGGTGGGGATCGTGTCGGTCGTCCGCCCCTACTACCCGGACGATTCCGATCCCACCGGCCGCTTCGGCATGGTCGACGTCAAGGCCGTGGAGGCGCTGGCCAAGCCCGTCACCCTGCAGGCGATCAAGGCCGAGCCGCGTCTGGCCGCCATGGTGCTCGTCAACAACTCGCGGCTGTCGGTGCAGCCGGTCAGCGAGGAGGAATGGGGGATCGTGTGCGGGATGGGGGGCCTATGACACCCCCGGTCTTCACGACCCCAGAAGCTTCATGAAGGCTGCGGCGGCTCCGAAAATAGCGGCGCCGGCGGCCATTCCGGCAAACCCGATCGAGACGGGTGCCAAGGCGCGATCGCGCAAAAGCTTGTCGGATTCCGTTGCCAGCTTGATCCGCTCGGCCATGAGCTTGTCGGCCTCGGCAGCGAGCTTGGCCTGTTCCGCCATCAGTTTACGCTGTTCGGCGACGAACTTTTCCGTCTCGGCATTCGACCGCAGCACGCGTGCGACCTGCTCGGCCATGTCGAGTGGATCGTTTGGAGAAGCCGTACTCGCCATCGCATTCGTCCCTCGATCGGACGACGATCGTCCTTTGGACAGGGTCTGAGGATGATAGATCGAGTACGGCCCAGCAAGGCTTGTCGGGTGTGGCCTTCGACGCCTCGCCGACTCCGTTTGGCTCGTCCACAGCGTAGGCGCGCCCTCACCCCTGACGCTGCGCCTGGGTCACCGCGATGTGGATCAGTTCCGCCAGCGTCCGCACGCCGAGCTTCTGGCGCATCTGGGAGCAGGCGTTCGTGATCGTCTTGTAGCTCACCGAGAGTTCGCTCGCGATGGTGCCGTAGGCCTTGCCCTGCGCCAGCCGGGACAGGATCTCGCGCTCGCGCGGGGTGAGCTGGGCCTCGGGCGTGCGGCGGGGCGCCATGCGCAGCATCGCGACCTCGGTGGCGAGGCGCCGGTCGAGGTGCGGTTCGCCCGCCCGCACCCGCGCGAAGGCCTCGAACAGTTCGGCCGAGGCGTGGTCCTTCAGGACGTAGCCCAACGCTCCGGCTTCCAGGGCGCGGGCGACGATCACGGGATCGTTGTGCATGCTGAAGACCAGGATGCGCACCTGCGGCGAGGCCCGGCGCATCCGGCGGATCAGGTCGAGGCCGGCGAGGCCGCTGCCCTGGAAGGTGAGGTCGCAGATCACCGCCGCCGGCCGCAGGCGGTGGAACAGGCGGTAGCCGGCCAGCACGCTGGTCGCCTCTGCGATCGCCTCGATCCCTGCATCCTCCAGCACGCGCCGGCAGCCCTGCAGGACGATGGGGTGGTCGTCGATCACGAGGACGCGCTCGTGGGTCGTGGTGATGGCGTTCATGCGGGCGTTGCCGAAACCGTCTCCTCGCCCCGCTCGGGATCGATCGGGATCGAGATCCGCACAACCGCTCCCGGTGTGGCCGTGTCAAGCCGAAAGTCGCCGCCGAGTGCCTCGACCCGCTCGCGCATCCCCGACAAACCGAACCCGATGCGATGATCCGGGGGCACGCCGGCGCCGTCGTCGGTGACGGTGACGCGCAGCCGCCCGTCGTCCTCGCCGGCCTGCGCAAACACATGGCGGGCGTCGCCGTGGCGCACGGCGTTGGTCATGCTCTCCTGGATGCAGCGGAACACGGTGAGGTCGACGAGATCGCCGTAACCCTGCCCCAGAGCCGCGAACTCGCCCGAGAACCGCGTTTCGGGATGGCGGCGGGAGAAGTCGCTCAGGAGCAGGTCGAGGCAATTGGGCAGCGGGACCTGCCCGAGGCCGTGCGGGCGCAGGCGGTTGAGGAGGTCGCGGTTCAGGGCCTGGACCTGGCCGACGATGGTGCTGATGTCGTGGGCGCGGGCGGCCAGACGCGGCCGGTCGGGCTCGCCGGCGCCTTCCGCGATCCGGCTCACCGAGGCGGCGTTGGCCTCCAGGGCGAACAGGCAGGGGCCGAACTCGTCGTGCAGTTCGAGCGCGGTGCGGCGGCGCTCGTCGTCCTGCGCGGTGAGGAGCTGGCGGTTGAGGCGGCCGTTGGCGGCCCGTACCTCCTCCAAAGCCTGCGCGACGCGGTTGAAGCGGTCGGTGATGACCGCGACCTCCCGCGAGCCGGATGGAGCGAGGCGCACGGCGTAATCCTGCCGCTCGAGCTGGGTGAGGCCGTCGGCCAGCCGCCCGAGGGGGGCCAGCACCCGCCCGAGCGCCACGTAGAGGGCGGCCAGGAGGGCGAGGTTGAGGCACAGGCTGGCCAGCGACAGGGACGTGGCATAGCCCCAGATCTCGTCGATCTCGTCGCGGGGCTCCGTGGTGATCCGCGCGGTGCCGATCCGCTCGGTCCCCACGACGATCGGCAGTTCGTGGCGTTGCACCGGCGGCGCGATCAGGGCCGCGAACCACGCCGGGGCCGCATAGCGGTCGCGCCGCACCGACGGCCCGGTGGCGAGGCTTCGGCCCTGCGCGTCGAACAGGCCGACGCGGACATGGCGCAGGGCCTGGAAGCGCAGGTCGAGGGTGCGCAGCAGGCTGCCCGGAGCCTCGGCCTGGGCGAGGCCGACCGTATCGCTCACGAGCGGCTCCACGGTGGCGAGGGACGCCTCCATCTCCACCGTGACCGCGGAGCGGGCGTTGACGACGACGATGCCGATGGAGACGAGGGCGGCGATGGCGTCGATCGCCAGGACCACGGCGATCATTCGCGTGCGCGTGGCCCAGGTGGTCCAGAAGCGCGGCGCGGCCGGCGTCGCCGGATGCGATGCGTCGGCGGGACCGGGGGAGGACATGGCGTTCATCGGGGATGCTTGTACCCCAGTGCCGGCGGTACGAAAGTCCGTGATGCGGGAGGGCGAGACATGACGACGGAGCGCCGCGACGTCGCCGACCTGCTGGCCACGGCCCTGGCCGACCCCGCCGTGACCTGGAGCCTCGGCGGCTTCGGCGCGCTGGCGACGTTTTCGCGAGGGTCCTGCGAGCCTGTCGCCTGGCTCGACGACGGTCGCCTCGGCCTCGTCACGGCCCGTGGCGGCATCGCTCTCGTGCCGGACCGTATCGTGCCCGTCGCCTACGAAACCGCCTTCGGTACCGCCTGGAGCCACACGGTCGCCCTGTGCCTGCCCGAGGCGTCCTGCCCCGCTTCCCCCCGGTCGAGGGTCACGGAATGCGGCCCCGACCGCGAGGCGCTGAGGCCCCAGGACCGCGGTGCCATCCTGTTCGACGGCGGGCTCGGGCTCAGGCAGGCGGCGATCGGCCTGCGTAGCGACATCCCGGCCGCGGTGGCGGCCCTGCGCCTGGCCTGCGGCGAGCCCCGCGCCCTCTCGAACCTGCGGCAATCGCCGGCACCCACGCATCGGGTCGCGACATCCCCCGGCGGTCGCATCGAGATCTTCTGCGCGGGCGACGGGCCGCGCCTGTTCGCCGACGAAACCGTCCTGAGGGCCGCGCGGACCCATGCCGCGACGGCGCCGATCCCGCCCGGCCTCGTGCCCTTCGCGCATCTGCATCCGCCCGCCAGCCTGGATCGGAGCGGGCCCGATCCAGGCGTCCATCGCGACCGGCACGAGGCGTTTCAAGCCCTTCTCCGGCGCTGGGGCGTGCCCGAACTGGTGGACCTGAAGGAGGCCCTGGCGCGCGGGGCGCCGATGCCCGCGGCCGCAGGACGCCATGCCCGCATGGTCGCCAAGGTCGTGGCGGCCCAGAGTGCAGCCCGTCTCCCTTGAGCCGAATCGCTCCGACCGCGCGGATTCGATCGCGATTCGGCCGGACAAGTCGTGGTTGGTGATCCCTCGTTAAACCTGTGGACGTAATTCAGATTCGTGGTGCACCGGTCGCGGCGGTGACTGTGCGATCCCGGCTCGACATCTTGACGCCCCATTGAGCGTGGCACGAATGCCAGTCCCGTTTCTGGACGGCGAGCGTTCGAGCGATGGGTTCCGTATCCGCGCGTTTTCGTGGTCGGCCGGTATCGGTCAAGCACGTTCGGTTGGTTCGAGGGTGATCCCGATGATGTCCGTGACGATCGACCCTTCCGAGACACGCCGGCCGTCCGAGACACGCCGCGTCGCGCCGGCCCGTGGGGCGAGGCCGTCGCCCGCGCTTCGCACGATCGTCCTGGCCGGCCTTGGAGGCCTCGGGCTGATCGGGTTCTCGGTGGCGGCCTATTCGACGCTCGGGCAACTCGCCGGACCGCAGCTGGCCAAGGCCACGATCGGGCGGCAGGCCTCGGCGTGGCCCGATCTCAAGGACGGGCTTCCCGCCGTGGTTCCGCCGGCCGGGCAGGCCCAGCCGGTCACTGTCCCCCCGGTTCCCGCCCCTCCGGTTGCAGGTCCTCCGGTTTCCGTCCCTCGCGAAGAGCCCGCGGCACGCGCCGCCGCGCCGGCGGCACCGCCGCGTCGGGCCTTGCCGCAGATGGAGGTCGCCGGCGTGGTCGACGTGTTGCGCGTCGCGCCGCTGGTGACGACCGCCCGGACCGCGGCCCTCGTCGCCCCGCGACCGGGCGAGACGGTACGGGCTCGGTCGGCCGAGGCGACGTCCCCGGCCCCCGAGCCCGCCGCATCCCCGGCACCACGGCCCGCGAAGAAGGTCGCCGTGGCGAGCCCGCGTCCGAAGCCGGCGGCGGGTGTGGCCGCGGCGCCCGCCGCCGAGGCCCCTCCCCCGCCGGTGGCGCCCGAGGCGGAGGAGACCGAGGTGTTCGGTCTCAAGGTGCCGACCCTCGCCGCGAGCGGACGCAAGCTCGTCGAAGGCGTGCAGTCCCTCGGCGACGCGGTCGCCAAGCAGTTCTGAGCCGACGCCGTACGGCTCGGCGAGGCCCAACCTTCAGCGCAGCTTTGCCCTCAGCGGGGCTTGCGTGGCGCCTTGGCGGCGACCCGCTCGTGACGGGCGGCACGCGGGCTCTTGAAGCCCTTGGGGCCCTCGTGCCTCGGGCCGTCGGCCCGTGGCCCCCTCGCCTCGGCGGCAGGCTCCCCGTCGAGGAGCGCTTCCACCTGGATCTCGGGCGAGCCGTTCTTGGAAAACGCCGCGGCGAAACGCGAGGCCGCGCCGCCGCGGACCTCGAACTTGGTCTCGCGCTCGAAGATGCGGATGGCGCCGATCTCCTGGCGGCCGATCCCGCCGCGGCGGGTCAGCATCGGCAGGAGGCGGCGGGGGTCGGCGTTGTCGCGCCGGCCGAGGTTGAGCCGGAACCAGACCGAGGGCCCCTCGGCGTCGATCCGGGCGGTGTCGGCGGGATCGTAGACCGGCCGCTCGGAGCGCCGCGCGGGGCCGGCACCGGGATCGGTGACGTCCTCGGGGGCCGGCAGGCGCGAGCGGTAGATGCGGGCCAGCGCCGCCGCCAGCTCCTGCGGCGTGCGCTGGGCGAGCAGGGCCTCGCCCATGGCGACGTCCTCCTCGCTGGCGGCCTCCGTGAAGATCGGGTCCTGCCACATGCGTTCGCCGTCGAGGCGCCGGATCTCGTCGGCCGTCGGCGGCGCGTCCCATTCGGCGGTGATCTTGGCGATCATCAGCATCTGCTCGGCCCGCCGGCGCTTCGAGGCCGGGACCAGGAGCACGCTGGTGCCCTTGCGCCCGGCCCGGCCGGTGCGGCCGGAGCGGTGCTGCAGCACCTCCGCGTCGTTGGGCAGGTCGGCGTGGACCACCAGGGTGACGGTGGGCAGGTCGATGCCGCGGGCGGCGACGTCGGTGGCGACGCAGACCCTGGCGCGGCCGTCGCGCAGAGCCTGGAGGGCGGCGTTGCGCTCGCCCTGGCCGAGTTCGCCCGACAGGGCCACCGCCGAGAAGCCGCGCTCGGTCAGCCCGGCCTGAAGGTGGCGCACCGCGTTGCGGGTGTTGCAGAAGACGATGGCGGTGGGCGCATCGACCACGCGCAGCGTGTTGACGACGACGTGCTCGATCTCGCGCGGCAGCACCCGGATCGCCCGGTAGGCGATGTCCGCGTGGCCGCGCTCCTGGCCCTTCACGGCGATGCGCAGGGCGTCGCGCTGGTAGCGCTCGGCCAGGGTGGCGATGGCCTTGGGCAGGGTCGCGGAAAACAGGAGGGTGCGACGCTCCTTCGGCGTCACCGACAGGATGAACTCGAGGTCCTCGCGGAATCCGAGATCGAGCATCTCGTCGGCCTCGTCGAGGACGACCGCGCGCAGGGCGTCGGTGGCGAGGTTGCGGCGCTCCAGGTGATCGCGCAGGCGGCCCGGCGTGCCGACGACGATGTGCGCGCCCTCCTGCAGGGCGCGGCGCTCGCGCTGCGGGTCCATGCCGCCGACGCAGGCGATCACCCGCGCGTTGGTCTCGGCGTAGAGCCAGGAGAGTTCGCGCTGCACCTGCAGGGCGAGTTCGCGGGTCGGCGCGATCACGAGGGCGAGGGGCGCGCCGGCGGCGCCGAGCGTCTCGGCATCGTCGAGGAGGTCGGCGGCAAAGGCGAGGCCGTAGGCGACGGTCTTGCCGGAGCCGGTCTGGGCCGAGACCAGGAGGTCGCGGCCGGCGGCCGCCGCTTCGATCACGGCGCTCTGGACGGGCGTCGGGTCCTCGTAGTCGCGCGAGGTCAGGGCGCGCGCGAGCGGGGCCGGCATGGTCGGAAAGGACACGGGGCAGAAGCCTTCAGGGGCTGACGAGGTCGGACCACGCCCTGACGACGGTGGGCCCGGATCGTGGCACCACGCATCCATCGGGCCGGCGATCCGGACGCAAACGGTTGCAGAAGCGTCAGCTTCTAGCCGGAACCGGCGTGTTGCGCTATCTCCCGCGGCGCATGGCTCGACGGTCCCCGTTTTTGCCCGTGCTCAGTTTTGCCTGTGCTCACGTGGCCGCGGTGGTATTGCCCGGCGGCCGAAGCGGCATCTCAACACAAGGTCGGCCGATGACGGACATTCTGCGGCTCGTGGTCGCCTGGGCGAGCGTGGCCGCCTTCTTCGTGTTCGGCTCCGGCTGGCTCGGCGACCTGTCCTCGCCGCTCTGGGCGACCGGCCTGTTCGTCTGGCTGTTCGCCGTCATCCTCTGGGCGGCGTTCGGGGTCGTGCACGAGGCGGAGGAGATCGCCTATCGGCTGGGCGAACCGTTGGGCACCCTGGTGCTCACCTTGTCCATCGTCATCATCGAGGTGGTGCTGGTCTCCGCCGTGATGCTCTCGGCCAAGGCCGCCCCGACGCTCGGGCGCGATACGATGTTCGCGGTGCTGATGATCGTCATGAACGGCCTCGTCGGCCTCGGCCTCCTCATCGGCGGGTTCCGCTACCACCAGCAGTCCTACAATCTCCAGGGCGCCTCGGCCTTCCTGTCGGTGATCATCCCGCTCACCACCATCGCGCTGATCATTCCCAATTTCACCACCTCGACCAGCGGCGGCACCCTGACGGTCATGCAGGCGGTCGCCTTCTCGGTCTTCACGGTGGCGCTCTACGGAATCTTCCTGCTCATCCAGACCGGGCGGCACAGCAGCTTCTTCGTCCACGCCGAGACGGCCGCGGCCGGGGCCGCACCGGAAACGGAGATCGAGACGCCGAAGGCCACCGCGCCCAAATCGGGCGGCTCGGTGCTGACGCACACCGCTCTCCTCATCGCCAACATCCTGCCGATCGTGCTCCTGTCCAAGAGCCTGGCGGCGATCCTCGACCACGGCATCGAGGCGCTGGGCGCCCCCTCGGCGCTCGGCGGCGTGCTCATCGCGGCCATCGTGTTCACGCCCGAGGGCATCAGCGCGCTCAAGGCGATCGCCCGCAACCAGCTGCAGAAGGCGATCAACCTGTGCCTCGGCGCCGCGACCTCCACGGTGGGGCTCACCGTGCCGGCGATCCTCGTCGTCGGCATGGTGTCCGGCCAGACCGTGGTGCTGGGCCTCGCCCCCACCGAGATGACGCTGCTGGTGGTGACGCTGATCCTGAGCACCATCACCTTCTCGGGCCTGCGCACCACCATGCTGGAGGGCGCGGTGCACCTGGTGATGTTCTTCGTCTACCTGGTGCTGATCTTCAGCCCGTGATCAAGCGCCGAACCGTTCCGTGCGGATGACGCCGGGCGGCACGCCGGCGTCGAGGAGAAGGTTCGCGACCGCTTCCACAAAGGCGTTCGAGCCACACAGGAAGGCGTGGCGCGGCGCGCCCAGGCGCGACAGTGCCCGTTCGACGGTCGTGGCATCGACGCGCCGGCCGGTGTCGTCCCGTGTCAGGTTCACGATCAGGTCGAACCCCGGCTCGCTCCGTGCCCTGGACGTCAACTCGTCCGCGACGATGACGTCGTCGGCGGTGGCCACGGAGTAGAGCAGCAGCGCCGGCACGTCCGGCGCGGCCACGGCGCGGTGGCGCAGCATCGACAGGAGCGGCACCACCCCCGATCCGCCGCCGACCAGCAGCACCGGACCATCGTCGGCCGCCTGCCAGACGAACGAGCCGCCGATGGGACCGCGCAATGCGATGACGTCCCCGACCTCGGCCACCGTGTCGAAGAACACCGAGACCTCGCCGTCGCCGACGCTCTCGATCATCAACTCGACGCCGTCGCCGGGGGCGGAGGCGATCGAATAGCTGCGGCGGGCCTGGTAGCCGTCGGGTGCGGTCAGGCGCAGTTCCACGTGCTGGCCCGCCAGCACCGGCCGGTCGAACGAGACCGCGAGGCGGAAGGCCTTCACCCGTCGCGCGACGGGCGTGATCGAAACGATCAGGGCCTCGTGCCAGGGAAGCGGGCGGGCGGGGGCCGGCTCAATCACCGGTGAAACGCTGTTCGCGCCAGGGATCGCCGTACATGTGGTAGCCGCGCAGTTCCCAGAATCCGCCCTCGTCCGCCCTCGTGAAGCGCAGGCCCTTCAGCCATTTCGCGCTTTTCCAGAAGTAGAGGTGCGGCACCAGCAGGCGGGCCGGGCCGCCGTGGTCGGGCGTGATCGGCCGGCCGTCGTAGCGCGTCGCCACCATGGCCTTGCCGCCGGTGAGATCGGCCACGGGCACGTTGGTGGTGTAGTCGTCGTACCCCTCGGCCAGAAGGAACGGCGTCGGCGCCGCGAGTCCGGCGTCGGCCAGGAGGTCGTCGATGGTGACACCCTCCCAGGCGGTGTCGAACTTGGACCATTTGGTGACGCAATGGATGTCGCCGGTCCAGGGGCTGCGCGGCAGCGCCTCGAACTCGGGCCAGGTCCAGCTCTTGAGCGGCCTCGACCCCTCCCTTAGGGTGAAGCGCCACCCGTCCGGATCGATGCGCGGGGTCGCCCCGATCTGGAGGACGGGAAAATCCTGCGTCAGGTACTGGCCCGGCGGCAGGCGGGCGGCCGCCTCGTCGCCCGGCCTGCGCCCGGTGAATCCGCGTGTCGCCATGTGTGCCGGTTCCGCTCCTCGTTGACCGTCGACCCGCTCCTACACCGATCCGGCCGGGACGGGCATCCCCTGCGGCGACGTCTCCGCCTCGATCGAGGGCAGCGGAGCCCGGGCGACGAACACGACGCCCTCGGGCCGGTACGCGATCTCGGCCTGACCGTTGAGCTCCTGCGACAGGGCACGCTCGATCATCCTGGAGCCGAAGCCGGTGCGGGTCGGCGGGACGACGGGGGGGCCGCCTGTCTCTTCCCATCGCAGGTCGAGCTGCTCGGTGCCGCCCTGGTCGGTCAGGGTCCAGGTCAGGCGAACCCTGCCGTCCTCGTTCGAGAGGGCACCGTATTTGACGGCGTTGGTCGCCAGCTCGTGAAGCGCCATCGAGAAGGCGAGCGAGATCCTGGGCGGCAGGCGCACCGGCGGTCCCTCGACGAGGAAGCGCGAGCCGGATCCCGTCTGGAACGGGCCGGTCGCCTTGGCGACGATCTCGCCCAGGGTCGTCCCCTCCCACGCGTCCTGCGTCAGCATGTCGTGGGCAGCGGCCAGGGAAACGAGACGGGACTCGAGGGTCTTGCGGGCGCCTTCCACCGAATCGGCGGACCGCAGCGTCTGGTTCACGATCGACTGGATGGTGGCGAAGGTGTTCTTCACCCTGTGCGTCAACTCGTTGGCCAGCAGCACCCGATGTTCCTCGACGCGCTTGCGCTCGGTGACGTCCATCGTGATGCCGGCGAGGGTCTCGGGCCGGCCGTCGGGGCCGGTGAAAGGCTGGCCGCGGGCATGGATCCACCGGTTCTCGCCGTTCGGCAACAGGATGCGGTACTCGATGTCGTAGTCGATACCGTTGGCCAGGCTGAGATTGACCGCTTCGGCAACGCGGCCGCGGTCTCCTGGCACGACGCACGCCAGGAACGCCTCGTAGGTGAAGGACTCGTCGGCCGCCCGGCCGAAGTTCGCCTTGCAATCCTCGGACGTCACGAGATGCAGGCTCGGCAATGCCAGGGTCCAGGAGCCGAGGCGTCCGGCCTTCAGAGCGAAGCGCAGCAGATTCTCGCTGCGGGTGAGGTCGGCCGAGCGGCGGGCCACCTCGCTTTCGAGATCGTCGCGGTCCCGCTCGAGGCTGACGAGGCGGTCCTTCTCGAGGCTCACGTCGAACTGCGACGCGAAGTAGAAGCTCAACGCGCCGTCCTCGTCCAGGACCGGCGAGATCAGCACCCTGTTCCAGAAGACGCTGCCGTCCTTGCGATGGTTGAGGAGGTCGATCTCGATCGGAACCCGGTCGGCGATCGCCTCGCGGATCGCGGCGACGGCGCCCGGGTCGGTAGCCGGCCCCTGGAGGAAGCGGCAGTTGCGCCCGAGGATCTCATGGCGCGCGTAGCCCGTCAGCCGAAGGAAGGCATCGTTCACGAATACGATCGGATTGTCGGGCAGGCGCGGGTTCGAAATGACCATCGGCATGCGCGTCGCGCGGGTCGCCGCCGCGAAGGGATCGCTCCCGTCGTGCGTCCGCAGGATCTCGCTGGCGATCCGGTTTTGCTCGTCGACGACCGTCATGATCCGCCAAGAACCGATGCGCCGGGGCCGATGCAGGCCGACGATTGCCCGCCGCGGAGACCGCGCGAAGTCGGTGCGAGAACCGGCCCGTGCGTTCGCGGAACGATGGCCTGTCGGGACGAACGCTGACGCGACGGTCGCGCATCGGAAATTCGTGGGTGTCGATCCGGCACGCTCGGTCTCTCGCTCGGAAGTCTCAGCGTCCTAGCGCAACCGCGACGCGACTCCAATTCTCGCGACGATCAAATGATCGACGAGGACAGAACGCCACGGCGCTCGCCGCTTCGTCGTCTTGGTCGTTGTAAAAATCACACACTAAATAGTAACCTGGTTTAACCCGCTTCTGTCGTCGATGCGCGTGTTCGCCCACATCACGAAGAAGGCCCGCCGATACGTTGTATCGACGGGCCTCCGTCAGGGTCCTATGGCCGGCACGTGGGTCGCCGGCAGGCGATCAGCAGCCGTCCTGCTGAGCGGCGGTCGGCTTGCCTTCCTGCTGCTTGGCGACATCGGCTGCGGAGGTCGCGGTGTTGGCGCCGACGTTGTTCATCGCACCGACCGTTCCGGGCGACTCGGCCTTGGCGCCGGGGGTGACCTTAGCGGTCGAGCTCGGCTCGACGTTCGAGCTCTTGTCTTGAGCGGCCTTCTGACCGGCGGTGCCGGTGGCGCAGGGAGCGGCGAAAGACGCGGTCGCCGACATGGCGACGATGACACCGGCGCCGATGAGGCTGGTAAGCTTAGACATGTTTCCTCCAAGAATTCTTGATCCGGTCAACAAACGGCTCCGAAATAGATCGGTTCCGATCGGCTTTTCCAAAAACGGATCTTGGCAAGCCCGCACGCTCGTCAGACATGTCGATATTCCAATGCTGCAATGCGACATGGATTCGAGGCCTTACGCAGCGACGACCGAGTTGCTTTCGTGACGATTCGTCTTGGCGCGTGCGGTCCCGCCGGTTTTTTGCCGCCGCGCAATGGCTTGACCGGTGATGCCGTTCAGCAGCGGTAAAGGCGAGACGCGGCATGAGGGAGGCACACGAGGGCTGTGACGTTCGACCCTCGTTCCGACCATCCGGTCCACAGCCGGATCAACCTCCGCCGTTCCTGCGCGATCCCGCACTGTGTTCTTGCGTGTCGCCCTCTCGTCCGGTGTTCCGGCCGGGTCGGGAATGGGGATCATCATGCCGGGTGTGCCGTGAAGATCGCGCTGATTGCCCATCTGAAGTATCCCATTGCCCAGCCGTTCTCGGGGGGGCTGGAAATGCATACGCATTTCCTCGCCTGTGCCCTTCAGGCGCGCGGTCACGCCGTCACGCTGTTCGCCTCGCAGGGCTCGCAGGCGACGTGTCGGGTGGAGGCGGTGTGCCCGCCCACGGGCAGTGCGGTCGACGACGCCTCGGCGATCAGGATCGATGCCGAGGAGGAGGCGGCCTACGTCGCGATCATCGATGCCATCGCCCGGGGCGGTTTCGACCTCGTCCACAACAACAGCCTCCATCCCATCCCCCTGCTGCGGGCGCCGGACCTGCGCATCCCCATGGTGACGGCCCTGCACACGCCGCCGTTCGAGCCCTTCGTGCAGGGTGTGAGGGCGCGCGCCGAGGACATGACCTTCGCCGTCGTCTCCGAGACCCTCGCCACCGAGTGGAAGCCGACCCTGCGCGACACGCTGGTGATCGGAAACGGCATCGATCTCGACGCCTTCGCGTATCGGCCCAAGGCGCTGGGCCAGCCCCACGCGATCTGGACCGGGCGGCTCGTGCCGGAAAAGGGGCCCCATCTCGCCATCGACGCGGCGCGGGCCGCCGGCCTGCCGCTGGTCTTCGCCGGCCCGGTCAGCAACATTCCCTATTGGACCGACGAGATCCTGCCGCGGCTCGGCCCGGACGTGACCTATCTCGGTCACCTCTCCCACAAGGAACTGGCCCAGCGGGTCGGCGAGGCCCACGTCGCCATCTGTACGCCGCGCTGGGAGGAGCCGTTCGGCCTCGTGGTGGCGGAGGCGATCGCCTGCGGCACACCGGTGGCCGCTTTCGCCCGCGGCGCCATCCCCGACATCCTCGACGGTTCCTGCGGCGCGCTCGCCCTGCCCGACGACGTGGCCGACCTCGGCCGTGCGATCCGCGTGGCGGTGGACCTCGACCGGCACGCCTGCCGGCGGCGAGCCGAGCATCTGTTCGACGCCGACACGATGACCGACCGCTACGAGGCGCTTTATCGGGCGGAGATGATCCGCCCAACGGCGGGGCGCGCCCTCGCGCCCTCGCGCCCGGCCGGCGTCGAGACCGGCCTGCATGCGGAGCTCTTCGACAATGCGTAACCTCGGACCCGCCCTCGCGCGCGCCGTCGTCTGCGTGCCCGCCCGCAACGAGGCGCAGGTGCTGCCCCACCTGCTGCGCTCCCTGAACGGCCAGCAGGGTGCGGGCCCCCAGGCCCGGCTGCGGGTTCTGGTGCTCGCCAACAACGGCACCGACGACATGCTCGATGTGGTCGAGCGGATGCGCGGCGACGGCGAGATCGCCAACCTCGACCTGCGCGTCGTGGAAGCGACCCTGCCCCGCGAGGTCGCCCATGTCGGCACCGCCCGCCGGATGGCCCTCGACGCCGGTGCGGCCTGGCTCGTTGAGGACGGCGTCACCGACGGCGTCCTTCTCAGCACCGATGCCGACGCCGTGGCGCCGCCGAACTGGGTCATGGCCAACCTGCGCGCCCTCGACAAGGCGGAACTCGTGGGCGGACGCCTCATCATCGACGAAGAGGGGCAGACCGGCGACGCCGGCCTCGCGGCCCTGCACGCCACCATCGAACGCTACTGGGCCGGTGTCCGGCGGATCGAGGACACCCTCGACCCGCCGCCGCACGATCCCGCTCCGCGGCACGGCGACCACGTCGCCGCGAGCCTTGCGCTCGGGGCGGACCTCTACGTCGCCGTCGGCGGGTTGCCGCCGCTGGCCTGCGGCGAGGACAACGCCCTCGTCTCCGCCGTCCGCCTGCACGGCGGCCGGGTCCGGCACTGCCCGGAGGTGTCCATCACGGTGTCGGCCCGCCGCGCCGGCCGTGTCGAGGGCGGCATGGCCACGGAGATGGCCCGCCGCGCCCGCGTCCTGAGCGACGGCGACGCCTATTGCCTGCCGCCGGCCCGCCATTGGCAGGCCCTGGTCGAACGCCGCCGCGCCTGGCGGCGGGCGTGGTGGGCCGGCACGCCGGCCGCCTTTCGCGCGGCGGGCCTGTCGCCCGAGGACATCGCCGCCGCGCAGGTCGAGGTCTGCGTCAACGACATCGCCTTCGTCGAACGTCTCGAGGCCAGGATCGGCGATTCCGGTCTGCCGGCCTTCCGCGACGTTCCCCTCGATGCGGCGCTCGCCGGCATCGACGACCTGCTTGCAGCTCTCCACGCACCCGTCGAGGCGCTGTCGGCGTGAGCGTGCGGCCGATCGGCTACTACTGCCACCACCAGGGCGCCGGCCACTGGCAGCGGGCGACCCTGCTGGCCGACGCCCTCGACCGGCCCGTGACGCTGATCGGCACCGAGACGGGGCGTTCAGCCCATCAGCGCCTCGCCCTGCCTGACGACCGCCTCGACGGTTTCGATGGACGCGACGGCGAGGCCGGACGGCCGGAGGCCTTCCACTACGCTCCCCTGCGGGTCCCGGCGATCCGGGAGCGAATGACGCGCATCGCCGCCTGGGTCGCGCAGGCCGATCCGGTCCTGATGATCGTCGACGTCTCTGTCGAAGTGGCGCTGTTCGCGCGCCTGCTGTCGGTACCGACCCTGGTGGTGCGTCTGGCCGGGCTCCGTACCGACACGCCGCATCTCGAGGCGTTCCGCTCGGCCGAGGCGCTGCTCGCGCCGTTTCCGGCAGCGCTCGACGATACCGGAATGCCGGAGTGGGTCCGCGCCAAGACCATCCATGCCGGCTTCCTCGGGCTGCCCGCGCAGGCGGCCGCCGCCGAGGACGGCTCCATTCTCGTGATCTATGGGCGCGGCGGCGAGGGCGGGACCCTGTCCGACCTCGTGGCGGCCGCCCGTGCCGTCCCCGAGCGCGCCTGGCATGTCCTCGGCCCGGTCTCGGGCGAGGTGACGCCGGCGGAGGCACCTCCGGCCAACCTCCACCTGCACGGCTGGGTGCCGGAGGTCGGGCCCTTCCTGGGGCGGGCCTCCCTGGTGGTCGGCGGCGGCGGCGACGGTGTCGTCGCGGCGGTGGCGGCCCGGGCCAAGCGTTTCGTCTGCTTTCCGGAATCCCGCCCGTTCGAGGAGCAGACCGCCAAGGCGCGCCGCCTCTCGGCCCTGGGCGCCGCGGTGGTGCGCGAGGCCTGGCCGACGCCGCACTGCTGGCCGGAGGTGGTGCGGGACGGCCTCGCCCTCGATCCCGGGCGCATCGCCGCCCTCGCCAGCCCCGACGCGGTGGCCGTGACGGCGGCGCGCATCGCGGCCCTGGCCGACCGCCTCGACCGGCACCGCGACTGAGAAGGCCGGCGGCGCCCTGTGGACGAGGGTGGACGACCGCTCTCGATCCCCGGTTCGGTCCCGCCCTTAAAGGTCGATTCACGTTACCCGTCCATAAGCATGACGGTGCGTCATCCGCGTGATCGAAGTCCTATGTCCTCATCCCTCGACGATGCGCCGGACCTCTCCGGTCTGATCGAACTGGCCCGGGTCGAGCATCTCGATCTGAAGCCGGTGATCCTGCGCGTGCAGACCGATCTCTTCGTGTCGACGGAGACCCGCGACCCACGCACCGTGGCCGCCTTCGAAGCCCTGGCCGGCGGTCTGATTCCCACCGTCGACGACGCCACCGCCGAGACCGTCGCCCGCAAGCTCGCCCCCTTTCCCGGAACCCCGTCCTCGGTCCTGGCCAGGCTCGCCGCCCGCGGCGGCGCGATCCGGGACATCGTCATCGCCCAGGCGGCCGTGCTCAACGCGGAGATCCTCGACGCCGCGGTCGCCGATCGCGCCGACCTCGGTCCGGCCATCGCCGCCCGGCCGGATCTCAGCCGCCACGTGCTCGCCGACCTCGCGACGCGGGCGGTGCCGGGGATCGACAAGGCCCTGGCGGCCAACACCCGGGTCGCCCTCCAGGGCGAGGTGCTGCGCCGCCTCGTCGACCGCGCCCGCCAGGACGCGGACCTCGCCGCCGAAATCCTGCAGCGCCCCGACCTGTCGCCCGCCGATCTCGCGCCGTTGTTTCTGTTCGCGTCGCCCGAGGTGCGGGAGGAGATCGCCTCGGCTGTGGCCAGCACCGCGGCCCTGCGGCCGTGCCCGCCGGCACCGCGCGAGGCGGGCGCCATCCTCACGGGCTTCTCGGGCCGCCGGGACATCGCCGGGTTCGTCGGGGCGCTGAGCGACCTGCTCGGACTGCCCAAAGGCTTCCTCGCATCGGTCCCCGATCCGTCGCGACGCTACGAACTCCTCACCCTGGCCCTGCGCGCCGCCGGCCTGCACGAGGAGGAGGCGGTCTACGTCTTCCTCACCCTCAACGAGTCCGTCGCCCGGTCGGTGGACAGGGTCTACGATCTCGTCAGGCTGTTTCGCACCACCGGCCGCCCGGCGGCCCGCGACCTCATCGCCGCCATCATCGATGCGCCGGTAGCCGAGCGCACCGGGGCGGCGGAGGCCCATCAGGCCTATCATGCGCCGGACGCCGCGCGGTCCCGCTCCGCCGCCGTTGAGCGGCCGTCGATCCGTCCGGTGCTGCCGAGCCGGGTGCGCAAGCAGTCCTGAGGGCTGCGCACGGACGGCTCCCGGTCGGGACCGGACCACTCACCGTTCGATCGCGTCGTGGTGCGGAGAATGGGCTTCGCGCGGGCTCGGTGAGACGGCGTCCGCCCGATTCGAGTGGGAGCCCTATCACTCGGCCAGGTCGAGCCGGTGACGCCCGTCCCGATCGTCGATCTCGACGATCCAGAGATCGCCGTCGAAACGCACCTCCTTGGCGATCCTGTCCTCGACATCGACGGGTGAGGCCGCTGCCATCAGCGCAACGAACAGGCGCTCGCCGGCCGAATCCTCGTCGATCAGGGATTGCGGCGCGGGCCCGAACAGGTCGGCGGTCCCGTCGAGGCGATCGACCTTCACGAAGATCGCCCCGGCCTCGGGCGAGCCGCGCCGTCGCTGGACCGCGGCGATGCCCTCGACGCCGAGGCGGCGCAGGTGGGCGGAGACCCAGAAGTCGGAGCGCAGGCGTGGCATGGGCCGGCCTATAGCACCCCCCGGCCGGGATGCGACTATCCGGGCGGCAGGCCGGCGCGGGAGGCGAGTTCGCGCAGGGTCCGCCCCGCGGGCTCGCCCTTCACCGGCAGCTTGCTGTCGCGCTCGAACTTGGTGATCGCCGCGCGGGTGCCGGCCCCCATCACCCCGTCCGCCCGCAGGGGACCGTAGCCGAGCTTGACCAGGGCCCTCTGGGCCTTGATCACCGCGTCGCCGCCCGAGGCCGCCGCCTTGGGCGTCACCGACGCGGTGGTGTCGCCCGGGCGGGACGGTTCGCTGGCCTTGAGGATGTCGCTGATGCCGTCGCGGGCGGCCTGACGCGGTGCCTCGGGTTTCGCGGCCGTCTCGGTCGTCGCCGGCTGGGCCGTCTTCTCGGGGGGCTTCTCGGCGCTCGCCTTCCTGGGCGGGGCGGCGGGCGCGACCTTGGGGGAGAGGTTGGCGAGGATCGGTGCGGGGTGGCGGCCGGTCTGCGAACCGAGGGCGTTGAGCGAGACCGCGCCGGCCGCGACGAGGGCGGCGATGACGCCCAGGACCTCGGCCGGACGGCGTCGGCACAGGCGAGCGGCGGCGACCACGACGGCGAAACCCTTTCCGAAAGCGCCCCGTGCCGTGCCGCCCGAGGCGGCGCGCCGACGTGCGGGAGGCCGCGCATCGGCGCGGGCGTCGGAGGGGATGGCGATCTCGCGCTGATCGCGTCGGACGCTCGGCTCGCGCATCGATGTCTGTTCCTGAACCGTCACGTGAAGAAAATTCCGACCGGCCGGCGGTCGGACCCGAAAGGCGCGTCCGACCGCGCCCGGCGACGAGGACCCCGCGTCATGCGCTCAACCGCGTCGGTACGTAGCTCTCGCGCACCGGCTCGCTGACCGCGTCGAACAGACCGATCGGACGCCGCATCGCCACCGCCGTCTGCCGTGCCGGCACCAGCCCGCCCTGGGCGCCCCCGCGCCGCGGACCGGTGCGGATGGGGGCCGGCGTCACGTCCTCGTCGCCGCTGCGGCATTCGAACGGCAGGGTCACGGTGACCGTCGTGCCCTCGCCGATCGTACTCTCGATGGCGATGCTGCCGCCGTGGAGGCCGACGAGTCCCTGGACCACCGACAGCCCGAGCCCCGTGCCCTCGTGGGCACGGCGATACCCGTCGCCCGCCTGGAAGAAGGGGTCGCCGACGCGCGGCAGGTCGGCCGCGGCGATGCCGATGCCGGTATCGGCGACGACGAGGTCGAGGGCTTGGCCGGACCGGCGGATCCCGATTTCGACCCGCCCGCCCGCGGGCGTGAACTTCACCGCGTTCGAGAGCAGGTTGATCAGCACCTGCCGGCAGGCCCGCGGATCGGCGGTGATCTCGAGACCCGGCGGAACGGCGACCCGCACGAGGGCGATGCCGGCCTCGTCGGCCTTGAGCTGCATCAGGTCGCAGCAGGACCGGACCAGGGCACCGACGTCGAGGCTCTCGGGGCTGTAGTCGAAATGGCCGCTCTGGATGCGGGACATGTCGAGGAGCGTGTTGACCACGTCGAGGAGGTGCTGGCCCGAGCTGCCGATGATGCCGGCGTATTCGCGGCTGCGCTCGGGCTCCAGGCTGATCGCGCCCTCCCCCGCCAGCACCTGCGAGAAGCCGATGATGGCGTTGAGCGGCGTGCGCAGCTCGTGGCTGACGGTGGCCAGGAAGCGGCTCTTGACCTCGTCGGCACGCTCGGCCTCGGCGCGGGCGCGTTCCAGCTCGGCCGCATGGCGGCGATGCTCGGTGACGTCGCGGGTGACGGCGACCACCGTCGTGTGCTCGACGCCGCCGTTGCCGCGGTCGATCCGGTGGGCCCGCATCTCGGCATGGATCACCCGCGCCTCGCCCTCGGCGCGGATGGCGGCGGCATCGAGGTGGAGGCGGAACTGGACCGTGGCCGGCGTGCCGGTGGCGGCGACGTCGCTCAGGGTCTGCAGCAGGGCCGGCCGGTCGCCGACGTGGACCCGGTCGAGCAGGCCGTGGCCGCGCAGCCGGACGGCGTCGGCGCCCACGAACTTCGAGGCCGAGGCGCTCGCCTCCAGGACACGCCCGTTGTGATCGTGCCAGGTGACGAGGTCGTCGATGGCCGAGAGCAGCATGCGGTCGCGCAGTTCGTTGTCGCGGGCCTTGGCGCGCCACCGGCCCTCCTGGCGCATGTGGTCGATCGCCTGGGCCGCGATGTGACCGATGGCGGTGATGGCGAAGACCGGCATGGCCAGCCGCGACGACCATTCGAGCATCGGCCCGCTGAGGCTCCAGACCGGCAGGACGGCGATCACCAGGGCGCTGAGCGCCGCAATGACGGCGGCGGCCAGCGTCGCCCGGCGCGAGCCGGAGACCACGGCCTCGAGGGGAATCGCCACCAGCCAGATCGCGGCGGCCGAGTTCGCGCCGCCCGTCATGGCGGCGATGGAGACGACGAGGCCGGCGAGACCCGCCGAGGACAGGGCGTGGGCGACCCACAGGCTGCCGGTGCGCGACAGGATGGCGGCGGCGCAGACCGGAAGCAGCAGGCTGGCGATGGCCACCGCCTCGATCCCCGACGGCACGCCGCGCCAGAGAAGGTAGGGCGGCAGGCCCACCATCATCACCGCCCCGGTCGCGAGCCGGGACACCAGGAAACGCTCGTGGCGGAACCGGACGCTGGCGTCGTCGAGCACGGACTCGTGGACGAGTCCCGCCAGACGCGCATCGACCAGGGATGCCAGGGCACTGTAGATACGCAATACCGACACGCACAGCGCGAAGACACCTGACCGGCAGCCCCGACGCCCCTTGGCTCGACATGAACTCGACTGACCGAACCGTCGCAGAGGCGACTTAAGCGAGTCTTGCAACACGATGGGCCAATGTCTTCGGATGCTTTCCGGAGAATGACCAAGTCGCATCGACGCCGAGGTTCTTTTCGGGGCAAGACGAAGCTTTGCCGCGAGCGACAACGGGGCGTTCACCATGCGCACCTGTTTTAGGCGCCCCGATACCTCTGCTTTACGAGACCGGCGCCACCCTCGCGGGCGTGCCCCTGCAACCTGGGGGCATGACGCTTTGTCCGAGCCCGGTCCCGCCTGTCGGGATCGCCGCCCGGGGCGGCGCCGCTTCGGATCGGACCCATGTCGTTTGTCCTGCGTGCGGTACTGGTGATCGGTGCCCTCTCCTACTTCGCGGCCCAGCGCGATGCGCCCGACGCCGGCCCGCGCGCCGCAGCCGTATCGCCCGCGAGCCTGTGGAACGCCCTGCCGCCGGACCTGCGCGAGCGGGCGATCCGCGAGGCCGCCGCCGAGGCGACGCGTCAGATGCCAGGCGCGACGAGCTCCCGCGATACGCTGGCGGCGGCCGACCGCAGGCCGGCCTGGCGCGGGGTGGACGTGCCCTGAAGTCCGCCCTTGGCGGCGCCCTCCCGAAATCAGCCCCAGAGATCCGCCGCGGGCGGATGGACCAGGCTGCCCTCGAACAGCAGGCCCGGTTCGCGGTCCCGTGCCAGCAGCAGCGGGCCGTCGAGGTCGACGTAGTCGGCGTGGTGGGCGAGCAGCATCGCGGGGGCCATCGCCAGCGAGGTGCCGACCATGCAGCCGATCATCAGGGAGAACCCCCGCGCGCGCGCCTCGTGGGCGAGCATCACCGCCTCGGTGAGGCCGCCGGCCTTGTCGAGCTTGATGTTGATGGCGTCGTAGCGGCGGCTGAGCGCGTCGAGGCCGGCGCGGTCGTGCAGGCTCTCGTCGGCGCAGATGGGGATCGGGCGGGCGATCTCGGCCAGCAGCGCGTCCTCGCCTGCCGGCAGCGGCTGCTCGATGAGCCCGACGCCGGCGGCGACGCAGGCGGCGAGGTTGGCCTCGATCGTGTCGGGCCGCCAGGCCTCGTTGGCATCGACGATGAGGCGCGAGTCCGGCGCGCCGCGGCGCACGGCGGCGATCCGCTCGGGGTCGCCCTCGCCGCCAAGCTTGACCTTGAGGAGGGGGCGCGCCGATGCGGTGCGCGCCGCCGCCTCCATGCTCTCGGGCGTGCCGAGGCTCAGGGTGTAGGCGGTGGTGGCGACCTGCGGCGCGGTGAGGCCGGCGATCTCCCAGGCCGGCCGGCCGAGCTGCTTGGCTTCGAGGTCGAACAGCGCGCAATCCAGCGCGTTGCGGGCCGCGCCCGCCGGCATCAGCGCGAGCAGATCGAGACGCGAGGCGCCATCCGCGATCGCATGTGCCTGGGCCTCCAGGAGCGCGCACACGCTCTCCACGCTCTCGCCGTAGCGGGCATAGGGCACGCATTCGCCCCATCCGCGGGTGCCGTCCACTCCTTCCGTCACCGTGCAGACCACCACCACCGCCTCGGTGCGGCTGCCGCGGGCGATGGTGAAGGCGCCCGCGATGGGAAACCGCTCGACGGCGACGGCGAGGCGCCGGGTCACGCGGCCGCTCCGGCCGGGAACTCCGAGACCAGCCGGTCGACGATGCCCTCGACCCCGAACCGGACCGGATCGGTGGCCGGCAGGCCGTGGGCCTCGGCCAGATGCGCCAGCAGCGCCCTGGCCGGCGCCTCGTCCATGGCCTGGGTGTTCACGGCGATGCCGACCGGGCGGATGCCGGGGTTGGTGAGGCTGCCGAGTTGCACGGTCAGGTCGATCACCGCCTGGATCGAGGGCAGCGGATGCTTGACGCCGCGCATGGCGGTGCGGCTCGGCTCGTGACAGACCACGAAGGCATCCGCCTGCGCCCCGTGCAGCAGCCCGAGGCTGACCCCTGCGAAGGAGGGATGGAACAGCGACCCCTGCCCTTCGATCAGGTCCCAGTGGTCGGGTGACGCCGCCGGGGCGATCCACTCCACGGCACCGGAGATGAAGTCGGCCACCACCGCATCGATGGCCACCCCGCGCCCGGAGATGAAGACGCCGGTCTGGCCGGTGGCCCTGAAGTCGGCGTCGAGGCCGCGCTCGCGCATGCCGCGCTCGAGCGCCAGCACCGTGTACTTCTTGCCCACCGAACAATCGGTGCCGACGCTGAGCAGGCGCCGGCCCGGCCGCGGCGTGCCCTTGCCGGTGTCGAAGGTCTCGTCGGTGTGGCGCACGTCGTAGAGGGCGCGCCCGTTGCGCTCCGCCGCCTCGGCGATCCGGGGGATCGACCCGAGGCGCACGTGCAGGCCGCTGGCGACGTCGAGGCCGGCCTCCAGGGCGGCCACGACCTCGTCGACCCAATGGTCGGGCAGGACGCCGCCGGCGTTGGCGACGCCGATCACCAGGGTGCGGCAGCCCTTTTCCACCGCTTCCGCCAGGGCCAGGTCGGGGATGCCGAGGTCGGCGGCGCAAGCTGGCATGCGCAATTGCCCGACGCACCATTCCGGGCGCCAGTCGGCGATGCCGTAGGCGGTCTTGGCGGCGAGGCGGTCGGGCACGTCGCCGAGGAACATCAGGTAGGGCGTTGCGATCTGCATGGCGTAGGTTCACCCGTCAGGCACGTCGCGGACCACCGGGCCGCGTCGATCTCGCCTGCGTCTATGCGCGACGATGGACCGCTTGCCAAATGCGGGATGACGGGCGAGGCGAACGCCTGCGCGACGGGTGACGCCTTGCGGTCCCGGTCGAACTCGGGCGTGGTCCTCGGCCGGTACGGATGGGAGGACGCGGCATGAAGATGTACGGCAACTGGCGCTCGGCTGCCGCCTTCCGGGTGCGGATCGCCCTGAACCTCAAGGGCATCGCCTACGAGGAGACGTTCCTCGACCTCGATGCCGGCGAGCAGTTGCGGCCCGATTTCCTGGCGATCAACCCGCAGGGCGCGGTACCGGCGCTGTTCGACGGCGACGGGCCGCCGCTGACGCAGTCGCTGGCGATCCTCGACTACCTCGAGGACATCCATCCCGAGCCGGCCCTGCTGCCCGCCGAGCCGCGGGCGCGGGCGCGGGCCCGGTCCCTGGCGCAGGTGGTCGCCTGCGACACCCATCCGCTCTACGTGCCGCGGGTGCGCAACCGCCTGATGGAGGCGCACGCCATCCCGCGCGAGGAGATGCTCGGCTTCGTGCGGCATTGGTTCGGGCGCGGCCTCGCCACCCTGGAGACGCGGCTCTCCACGGAGGCCGGCACCGGCCGCTACGCGCAAGGCGACGCGATCAGCCACGCGGACCTCTGCCTCGTCAGCCTCTGGGTCGGCACCGGCATCTTCGGTGTCGAGACCGCGGCCTATCCCACCGTGCGCCGGATCGCCGAGGATTGCCTGTCGCAGGAGGCCTTCGCCAGGGCACACCCTCTGCGCCAGCCGGGCGCCCCGGCGTGAGGCAGGACCCCGGTGCCCCATCCGCGAGTTGGTGCAGGCGCGGCCAGGGATTATGCCGGGCGCGACGGACGTGCCGGGCGCGAAATTGAGTGCGGGCTTGGATTTTGCTCACGGTTGGCGGGTAAGGTCGCCGCCGGGCCGCGAACGATCGCCGGAACCGACGAACCGGTGACGGCCTGAACGAGACAACGGCCGGAAACGGCCGATCGGGGATGAGGGGCGAGGACGGCATGGTACCGGGTGAAACCGAGGACAATCTGCACCGGATCGTGGTGGTCGGCGGCGGCGCGGCGGGCCTTCAGCTCGCCACCAAGCTCGGCGACACGATGGGGCGGCGCAAGACGGCACATGTAACCCTGGTCGACCGCGCACGGACCCACATCTGGAAGCCGCTGCTGCACGAGGTCGCCGCGGGCAGCCTCGACGTCGGCCACCATGCGGTGGACTACCTCCATCACGCCCACCGGCACCATTTCCGCTACCGCATCGGCCAGATGACCGGCCTCGACCGGGCCGCCAAGACGATCCAGCTCGGGGCGAGCTTCGACAACGAGGGCCGCGAGGTCACCCCCGTGCGTGCGATCCCCTACGACACCCTCGTGATGGCGGTGGGCTCCACCACCAACGATTTCGGCACGCCCGGCGTGAAGGAGCACGCCATCGCCCTCGACACGCAGGAACAGGCGGTGCGCTTCCACCAGCGCCTCGTGAACGGGATGCTGCGCGCCCATACGCAGGTCGGGCCGGTCCGTCCCGGCCAGCTCCACGTCACCGTGATCGGTGCCGGTGCCACCGGCACCGAGCTCGCCGCGGAACTCCACCGCACCACCCGGGACGTGGCCGCCACCGGCATGGACCGGATCGACCCCGCCAAGGATCTCAAGATCACCCTGGTGGAGGCGGCCGACCGCATCCTTCCCGCCGTGCCGGCCCGCCTGTCGGGCGAGGTGATGACGCTTCTGAACAAGATCGGCGTCGAGGTCAGGATCCAGGCCCGGGTGACGGAGGTGCGGGCCGACGGCGTGCAGCTCGCCGACGGCGGCTTCATCCCCTCCGAGCTGGTGGTGTGGGCCGCGGGCGTGAAGGCGCCGCCGTTCCTCAAGGACATCGGCGGCCTCGAGACCACCCGCAACAACCAGCTCGTGGTGACGCCGACGCTCCAGACCACCCGCGACCCGGCGATCTTCGCGATCGGCGACAACGCCTATCTCGTGGAGGCCGGCGCCGACGCGCCGATTCCTCCCCGCGCCCAGGCGGCCCACCAGCAGGCGAGCCACCTCATCAAGCAGATCCCCAACATCATCGCCGGCAAGCCGCTGAAGCCCTTCAAATATCGCGACTTCGGCTCGCTGGTGTCGCTCGGCGAGTACACCACGGTGGGCAACCTGATGGGGTTCATCCAGGGGAAGAACATGTTCATCGCCGGGCTGTTCGCGCGGTTCATGTACCGGTCGCTGTACAAGATGCACGAGCAGGCCCTGCACGGCACCATCAAGACGGCGCTCGACGCCGTCGCGCGGGCGCTCACCCGGCGCACCGAGGCCCGCGTGAAGCTGCATTAGGGGCGATCCGCGATGATCGACATCATTCAGGCGTTGCAGCACCGCAACCCCGCCCTCGGGCCCTACGTCATCGTGCTGCGCGGGGATTCCCGTGCCCGCCACCCCACCGAGCCGGACAACCTGAGCCCGGAGGCGCAGGCGTGGCTCGACGCGCACGCCCCCGGCGCGCGGCTCAGCACCGAGACCGTGCTGATCGCGCCCTACCCTGGCGCGATGCCGTCCGAGCGCATCCTGACGGTGCTCGCCTTCGCCGATGCGCGCCAGCTCGCCGCTTTCGCGACGGCGTGGACGGGAGACGCGGAGGAAGAACCGGCGGAGGGGTGAGACCGTCCGGCTCGGCGATCGGGCCGGACGCATCTCGGTCTTCGAACGACCGTCGATGCTCCGTCGTCACGGGGCCGCGCAGCGTAACCGGGGATCTTGAAACACGGGTGTTGCAAGGTTTTGCGCCCGCAGAAGCTTTGGATTTCGGGTTCGCCCGCGGTGCCCCGAAATGCCGGTGGTGCCCCGTGGGATCGCCCCGGCGCCCAGGTGCGCGAACCCGGGCCGCGACCGTCCCCGTCAGCGAGGCCTGTCTGCCGTCGCGGCGTGGTCGTCCCCTCCCCCCGCCAGCCACGTCAGTCTGGCGGCCTCAAGCGCCCAGACCATGCCCAGCATCATGTAGACGTGGCGCCATTTCTCGATGTCGATCTGCACCGCCTGCACGAAGAACATCAGTAGGGCTGGCCACACGATCTGGGCGTGCCGGCGATAGGGCGAAGCCCGCGACATCAGCCGGAAACCGACGAAGCCGGTGGCGAGCACGAGCCCGATGAAGACCGCGCCGCCGAGCCAGCCGCCGTTGGCGAAGCTGCCGAGATAGGAGTTGTGCGGTTCCAGCGCGAAGGTGTTGCGCCAGCGCAGGGGTCCGAGTCCCAGGGGCGCCTCCACCAGCATGTTCAGGCCGCGCAGCTGGTTGCCGAAGCGCCCGGTCTCGCCCTCGTCGTAGTCCTGCGTGACCGCGGCGCGTTTCGCGAAGGTCTCGGCGGTGTCGCCCACGAGGAACAGCGCCCCGATGGCGAGCACGCCGGTGCAGAGGGCCATGGCGGTGAGGACGACGATCCGCCGGCGCAGGGCGCCCGAGGGGCTCGTACGGTAGATCGCGACCACCATCACGGCGATGGCCACCAGCGAGCCGCCCCAGGAGCCGCGCGAGAACGACAGGAAGATTGCCGCCATCAGGACGACCAACCCCGCCAGCGACAGGACCGGGCGGCGGCTGGTGCCGGCAAACAGGCCGTGCATCAGATAGAGCGCCGCCAGCGTCAGGAACGAGCCGAACACGTTGGGGTCCTTGAAGGTGCCCGCCGCCCGGCCGTAGACCATGAACAGGCCCTCCCGCCCGATCACCCCGAAGTAGCCGAGGATGCCGAGCACCGCCGAGAACAGGCAGCTCGCGGTGTAGGCCTTCAGCGCGAGTTCGACCCGCGACGTGGTCTCGTCCGAGAAAACCATGGCGAAGAACGCGCCGGTGACGGCGAGGTAGGCGAGCTGGATCGTCCAGGCCACCGGCAGCGCCTCGTCGAGATAAGGCATCAGGCCGACGACGATGGCTCCGACGTAGAGCAGCAGTAGCACGACCATCGGCAGGATGCCGCGCTTGATGCGGATGCCGAGGCACAGCCAGAGCAGGATGGTGGGGATCGCCACCAGATCGTAGGGCGAGGTGTCCGAAAAGGCGAAGCAGGCGAAAAAGATGAACGCGGCGAGCATGACGGTTGCGACACCGCGCAGGACGCCGAGGACGGTGACGTCGGACCAGGCTCCCCGAGCCCAGGCCCCTCGGCTCCCGGCCCCTTGCCGCAGTCGCGACGGGGGGGCGGCGATGGACGACGCCATGCTCACGCACTCCACGGGGCGGAACGCACCCCGGTACAGGGGCGTATCAGGCGCCGGGAATGATTGAGATTTGGCGAAGGCGATCCTTAAAGAATCGCGCGCACCAGGTCCCTGAAGCGGTCGCCGCGTTCTTCGAAGCTGCGGAACTGGTCGTAGGAGGCGCAGGCCGGGGACAGCAGCACCACCGGTTCTGAGGCGTCGGACACCGCGGCCGCCTGCGCCGCGGCGCGCGTCGCCACGTCGAGGGTCTCGCACCGGGTGTAGGGGACGCGTCCCTCCAGGGTCTTCGCGAAATCGTCGGAGGCGGCACCGATGAGGTAGGCGTGGGCGATTCGGCCGAACAGCGGTGCGAGGGGCTGGATGCCGCCCTCCTTGGCCTTGCCGCCGAGGATCCAATGGACGTCGTGGAAGGCGCAGAGCGCCTTGTCCGCCGAATCGGCGTTGGTGGCTTTCGAATCGTTGACGAAGAGCACGCGGCCCCTGCGGCCGACCTCCTCCATGCGGTGCGGCAGGCCGGGGAAGCTGCTCAGACCCCGCTGCAGGCCCGCCGCATCGATCCCCAGGGCCTCGGCGCAGGCGGTGGCGAAGGCGGCGTTCTGACCGTTGTGGGCACCCCGCAGCGAGCCGATGCCGGTGAGGTCCGCGATCCGCTCGTCCCCGCGCCAGACCGCCGCCCCGTGGGCGGACAGACCGTCGAAGTCCGGTTCCGGCTCGCCGACGTGGACGCGCACGAGGGGGCCTTCATGGCGCCCGGCGATGGCGCGGCTCGGCCCGTCGTCGATGCCGACGACGGCCAGGGCAGCACCCGCCACGAGGCGTTCCTTGATCGCCGCGTAGTTCTCCATCGTCCCGTGCCGGTCGAGGTGGTCGGGCGTGATGTTGAGGAGCAGGCCGATGCTCTGGTCGAGCGTGGGCGTCAGGTCGATCTGGAAGGACGACATCTCGATGACGTGGACGCGGTCCTCGGCGGGCGGCGCCAGGGACAGGATCGCGGTGCCGATGTTGCCGCCCATCTGAACGTCGAAGCCGGCCTGCGCCAGGACGTGGGCGACGAGCGCGGTCGTGGTCGACTTGCCGTTGGTGCCGGTGATGGCGACGAAGGGTGCGCCGGGCGCGATCTTGCGCCGCTCGCGGCAGAACAGCTCGATGTCGCCGACGATCTCGATCCCGGCGGCCTTCGCCATGCCCACCGTCCAGTGCGGGGCCGGATGGGTCAGCGGCACGCCCGGCGCCAGGATCAGGGCGGCGAAGGACGACCAGTCGGCATCGCGCAGGTCCGCGGTGGCGATGCCCTGCGCCTGCGCTCGGGCCATGCCCTCGGCGCTGTCGTCGCAGGCGACGACCGTGGCACCGCCGGCCTTCAGGCTGAGTGCGGTGGCAAGGCCCGACCCGCCGAGGCCGAACAGGGCGACGGTGCGGCCGGCGAAGGTGGTGGACGGGGTCATGCCGCGCTCACCGCAGCTTCAGCGTAGCGAGGCCGGCGAGCGCCAGGATGACCGCGATGATCCAGAACCGGATCACCACCTGGGCCTCCTTCCAGCCCTTCTGCTCGAAATGGTGATGGATCGGCGCCATGCGGAAGACGCGCTTGCCCGTGAGCTTGAACGAGGCGACCTGGATGATCACCGACATCATCTCGAGGACGAACAGGCCGCCGACGATGGCGAGCACGATCTCGTGCTTGGTCGCCACGGCGATGGTGCCGAGCAGGCCGCCCAGCGCCAGGGAGCCGGTGTCGCCCATGAAGACCTGCGCCGGGGGGGCGTTGAACCACAGGAAGCCCAGGCCCGCCCCGATCACCGCACCGCAGATCACCGCGAGTTCGCCGCTGTCGCGCACGTAGTTGACCTGCAGGTAGCCGGCCGTGAAGACGTTGCCGACGAGGTAGGCGATCACCCCGAAGGTGCCGCAGGCGATCATCACGGGCACGATGGCGAGGCCGTCGAGCCCATCGGTCATGTTCACGGCGTTGCCCGCGCCGACGATGACGAAGGCGGCGAACAGCACGTAGAACCAGCCGAGGTTGATCAGGGCGTCCTTGAAGACCGGGAAGGCGAGGTGGTTCTGGAGGGAGGTCGGGGAGTAAACCGCGATCACGGTGCAGGCGGCGATGGCGATCGCCGCTTCCAGGATGAGCCGGAACCGGCCGGAGAAGCCCTTGTGCGACTGCTTCGTCACCTTGAGGTAGTCGTCGTAGAAGCCGATCGCGCCAAAGCCCAGGGTCACCGCCAGCACGGTCCAGACGTAGTGGTTGCGCGGGTTGGCCCACAGCAGGATCGCCACCACGACGCCCGCCAGGATCATCAGGCCGCCCATGGTCGGCGTGCCGCGCTTGGTCAGCAGGTGCGACTGCGGCCCGTCCTCGCGGATCGGCTGGCCCTTGCCCTGGCGCAGGCGCAGGGACGAAATGATCAACGGTCCGAACCAGAATACGAACAGGCCCGCCGTGAACAGCGCGCCGCCCGTGCGGAAGGTGATGTAGCGAAAGACGTTGAGGGCCGAGAGCGTACCGCTCAGGTCCGACAGGAGATACAGCATCCAGGACTCGATCGCGGCGGTTTGAGGTCGACGGGAGACCGGACTCCGGCAAGGCCGCCCGCCCCGCCGAAGCAACGCTCGAACCGTCGTTCCGGACGACTCAGCGTGGCTGGGGGTTCGCGTAGCGGGCTTTGAGGGCTTCGACAATCCGGCCCATGCGGATGCTGTTGGAGCCCTTCACCATCACGACGTCGCCGGGACGGACGAACCCGAGCAGCGGATCGACGAGGTCGGCCGACGTCGCGGCAGCGAGTCCGCGCCGGGACATCGGCAGGGCCTCGAACAGGTGGCGCATGAGCGGCCCGGCTGTGAAGACGTGGTCGATCCCGCCCGCCTCGACCGCATCGGCGAGGGCGCGATGGTGCTCCTCCCCGGCCTGGCCCAGTTCGAGCATGTCGCCGAGCACCGCGATCCGGCGCCCGCGTGGACCGGTCTCGACGGTGGCCAGGGTGCTGAGCGCCGCCCGGATCGAGGCGGGATTGGCGTTGTAGCTCTCGTCGATGAGGAAGGCCTCGCCCGCGTCGAAGGCGAGGGCGGTGCGCTCGCCGCGCCCCACCGGCGGCTTCAGGCTCGCCAGCGAAAGGGCGGCCAGGGCGAGGTCCGCCCCGAGGGCGTGGACGACCGCCATGACACCCAGGGAGTTCATGGCCACGTGCCGGCCCGGCGTGCCGATCTGGTAGGTCACGGGCGTGCCCATCACCTGCGCCTCCACCACCGACAGGTCGGGGCGCACGACGATGCGCGAGGCCCTGACATCGGCCTGCGCGTGCTCGCCGAAGCTCACGACCCGGCCCGCCTGCGAGGCGAGGGCGTGGGCCAGCAGGCGCGGATAGGCCGGGTTGTCCCGGTTGAGGATCGCGATACCGCCGGGGACGAGGCCGGAGAAGATCTCCCCCTTGGCGTCGGCGATGGCCGAGAGCGAGGCGAAATGCTCGATGTGCACCGGCTCCACCGTGGTCACCAGGGCGACGTCGGGCCGGACCATGGCGGTGAGGGGCACGATCTCGCCCCCGTGGTTCATGCCGACCTCGAACACGCCGTAGGCGGCGCTCGCCGGCATCCGGACGAGGGTGAGGGGCACGCCCCAATGGTTGTTGTAGGAGGCGACCGAGGCGTGGGTCTCGCCCTGCGCCGACAGGACGTGGCGCAGGGCCTCCTTGGTGCCGGTCTTGCCCACCGAGCCGGTGACGGCGACGATCCTGGCGGCGGTGCGCCGGCGCGCTTCCAACCCCAACGCGCGCATGGCGGCGAGGACCGGATCGGCGGCGCCGGTGCCAGCGACGGACAGGACCGCCCCGGCCCCGGCGAATTCCTCGGCACGGCCCGCGTCGACGACGGCCATCCCGGCACCCTGCGCCAATGCGGCACGCACGAAATCGTGACCGTCCCGGGCTTCTCCGGCAATGGCGAAGAAGAGGTCGCCGGGCTGGAGGGTGCGGGTGTCGATGGAGGCCCCGGTGACGGGCTTGGCATGCCCGTGGACGGTTCCGCCGGTGGCGGCGGTGAGGGCTTCGGGAGTCCAGAGGGGAGACGCGTTCACCAAGCCCGTCCTTGTCCTTCAGCGGGGTACCCAACGGCCTCGTCACGGACCGAGGCGGCATCGGCAAGAGCCGGTTCCGGAGCGTTGCGAGCGACATCGCGTTCGATGAGCTCGCGAATAGAACGCCCGTGGGACATGCCGCGCGCCTTGGCACGCAGCTTGACGGCAGCGAGAAGCGACTCCGGGACCCGAAGATCGACCTGAGCGGCCTTGCGCGCCGCCGCAAAGTCGACGGGCTTGAAGTGAGAGACATCGAGATCGGACAGGTCGTTCTCCAGGAACGCTTCCGCCTCCGCGTCGCTCTCAAACTCCGGAACTCGCCTCATATCTCGCAGCCTCCCCGGCGTGCATGTAGCGGGCACTCAGCGGCCGGATGGTTCGGCCACGCAAGGTAGAAGACGACGAGGAGCGGTCGTCCCTCGGCATTGCGTCCCGTGGCCGGAAGCCGCTGCTCCGTCTGCGAATGCTTCACATCCGGAGCAACGCGTGGCGAGCCGCGAAGCGGCGCTTCGATCTCGCCGATGCTGACCCCGTGTTTCTCGCACTTCGCTCGATGGCCGTCATCCCATTCGAATTTCGGAGTCATAGTCATCGGTCGAGCCGCAAAGGGCGCTGAAACAGAGCCCCTTCGAACGGTGGAGGCCGGGCCGTTTCCTGGCCCCCCGCCGCCACCCGGCTCAACTCGACCGGGCTGCGATCGCCGCCCGGAGCACGTCGTGGTCCGAGAACGGCAGCACCTGCGCGCCCACGATCTGGCCGGTCTCGTGGCCCTTGCCGGCCACCACCAGCACGTCGCCGGGCCGCAGACCCTGTACGGCCGTCCGGATCGCCGCCGCGCGGTCGCCGATCTCCACGGCGCCCGGTGCCGCCGCCAGGATCGCGGCGCGGATGGCGGTGGGGTCCTCGGTGCGCGGGTTGTCGTCGGTGACGACGACGGCGTCGGCGAGCCGGGCCGCGATCGCTCCCATCAGGGGGCGCTTGCCGGTATCGCGGTCGCCGCCGCAGCCGAAGACGCAGACGAGGCGTCCCGTCGCGAAGGGACGAAGGGCGGTGAGGACGCTCTCCAGGGCCTCGGGCTTGTGGGCGTAATCCACGAGGCAGAGCGCGCCGTCGACTTCGCCGATCCGCTCCATCCGGCCGGGCACGCCCACGAGATGCTCCAGACTCGCAAAGATTGCCGACGCCCGGTCCGCGCCGACGGCCGCCAGGACCAGCCCAGCCGCGAGCAGGGCGTTCTCCACCTGGAACGCGCCCACCAGCGGCAGACGGACGACGTGCTCGATGCCGGCATGCGAGACGGCGAGCACCTGCGCGAACCCCTCGGTCCGCGCGTCGAGGAGCCGGATGGTGTCGCCGGCGCGTCCCGTGGTCATGACCTCGTGACCGGCCGCGGCGGCGGCGGAGATCGCCCGCTCGGCATAGGGACCGTCGGCGTTGACGACGGCCGGGCGACCCTTCGGCAGAAGCGTCGTGAACAGCCGCAGCTTGGCTGCGAGGTACTCCTCGACGGTGGCGTGATAGTCGAGGTGGTCACGCCCGAGATTGGTGAATCCCGCCACCGTCAGCCCGACCCCGTCGAGCCGGCGCTGCGCGATCCCGTGCGAGGAGGCCTCCATGGCCAGGTGCGTGATGCCGTCGTCCGCCAACCGCGCCAGGGTCTCGTGGAGCGAGACGGGATCCGGGGTGGTCAGCGTGCCGTATTCGGCGCCGCGGTCGGTGACGATCCCCACGGTCCCGAGGCTGGCCGAGGCGAGACCGAGACGCGACAGGATCTGGCGGACGAAGTCGGCCACCGAGCTCTTGCCGCTGGTGCCCGTCACCGCGATGACGGTCCCGGGCTGGCGAGTGGAGAACCGCGCCGCGGCCAGCGCCAGGGCGCGGTGCGCGTCGTCGACCGAAATCCAGAGGGCCCCGGGCGGCAGGTCGCCGGGGGCGGCTCCCTCGCCGACCACCGCGATGGCGCCCGCCGCCACCGCCTTGGCGGTGAAGGCTTTCCCGTCGACGCGGGTGCCGGGCACCGCCACGAAGACGCCGCCGGGAACGACCCGGCGGCTGTCGGCGGTGATGCCGCCGACGATCCGTTGCGCAGCCGCCCCGCCGTCGATCCCCGGAAAGAGGTCCTTGAGCGTCGGCCCGCTCATCGGGCGTCCAGCTGGGTGGCGTGGTACGCGCCGAGCTTGACCATCAGCGGGAACGGCTTGACCGGCGGCTCGAACTGCGGCGGCAGGCCGAGGATGGGGGCGACGCGCTCGATCACCCGGCCCGTGACGACGCCCGAGTTCCAGGCGGCGGTGGCATAGCCGCCCGATTCCGGCAGGCCCTGCGGCTCGTCCATGAGGGTGACGAACAGGTATTTCGGCTTGTCCATGGGGGCGGCCGCCATGAAGGTGGTGAACAGACGGTTCTTCACGTAGCGCCCGTTGATCACCTTTTCAGCCGTCCCGGTCTTGCCGCCCACGTAGTACAGCGGGATCGAGGCCTTGCGCGCCGAGCCTTCGACGGCATTGAGGCGCATGATGAAGCGCATCGCCTCGCTGGTCTGGGGCGAGAGGACGCGGGTCGCCTTGGCCCGCGCCGTCGGCTCGTCGGTCTTCAGGAACGTCGGGGTGATGAGGTCGCCGCCGTTGGTGATCGCCGCCACCGCGGCCGCGGCCTGCAGCGGGGCGACGGCGAGCCCGTGCCCGAAGGCGATGGTGATGGTGTTGATCTCGGTCCAGCGCGGCGGCACGATCGGCGCCGCGCTTTCGGGCAACTCGGTGCGCAGGCGGTCGAGGAGGCCCATCTTCTTGAGGAAGGCCCTGTGGCCGGGCACGCCGACGCCGAGCGCCATCTTGGCCGAGCCGATGTTGGACGAATGCGTGAACACCTCCGGCATCGTGATGGTGCGGTTGGTGCCGTGGTATTCGTGGATGACCGACTTGCCGTAGCGCAGGACGCCGCCGCGGGTGTCGAAGGTCGAGTTGACGTTGTACTTGCCCGAATCGAGGGCCATGGCGAGGGTCATCGCCTTGAAGGTCGAACCCATCTCGTAGACGCCGACGTTCATGCGGTTGATGCGGTCGTCGGTCAGCGCGTCGACCGGGTTGTTCGGGTCGAAGTCCGGCAGCGACACGAGGGCGATGACCTCGCCGGTGTTGACGTCCATGATCATGGAGGCGCCGGCCTTGGCCTTGAAGTGCTCGACGCCCTTGGCGAGTTCGTCGCGCACCGCGAACTGGGCGCGCAGGTCCACCGAGAGCTGGACGGGCTTGAGGTCGGTGGCCTTGGCCACGAAACCGAGGCTGTTGAGGTCCTTCAGCCCCGTGGAGTCGATGTACTTCTCCATGCCGGCGATGCCGATGTTGTCGAGGTTGGTCACGCCCAGGATGTGGGCCGCCGCGTTGCCGTTGGGATAGACCCGCTTGTGGTCGGGCAGGAAGCCGACGCCGGGAATGCCTAAGCGATGGACCTCGGCCTGCTGCTTGGGCGTGATCTCGCGCTTGACCCAGACGAAGCCCTTCTTCGTCGAGAGCTTCGCGCGCAGGTCGGTGGCGTTGAGGTCCGGCAGGACCGCGGTGAGGAGTTCCACCGCCTCGTCCTTGTCGTAGATGTTGCGCGGCTCTGCGAAGACCGAGACCGTGCGGATGTCGGTGGCCAGGATCTCGCCGTTGCGGTCGATGATGTCGGGCCGGATCGCGGTGGTGGCCGCCGCGGCGACGCGGCGCTCGCCGCTGTCGGGCTCGGGAAAGGCCGCCATCGAGACGAGGCGTGCGGCGATGGCCAGGAACACCACGGTGAACCCGAGGCCCACCAGGCCGACCCGGGTGTAGGACCGCTCGATGGCGAGGCGGAACATCGAGCGGGCGAGGGTCATCGCCGGATGGACCGCGGGCGCAGGCGCCGGGGCGGGCTCGGCCTCGACCGGCAGCGGATCGGTCGCAGCGGCGTCGTCGGGGGGGATCTGGGACACGGGACTACCTCGAGGCCGTCGTGGGCGTGCGGGTCGAGATGGTGCGGGTCGCCGGTGCTCCGATCGACCCGGTGGTGCGCGGTTCGTCACCGCGCTTGGCCGTCTTTTCCTTCGGCGTCGCCGTGGCGGTGGCCGAGAGGAGGCGGCCGATCTCATCGCCGCGGTCGACCCGCGCCGGGAGGTCGGCCAGGCGCCCGAGATGGGACACGCCGATCGGCTCGAGGCCGAGATGGCGCTCCACCGCCGCCTGCAGCCGGTCGGGCCGGGTCAGGAGCTGCCATTCGGCCCGCAGCACCGCGATGGCCTGACGCTCCTTGTGCAGCTGAGTCTTGGCCTTCGAGACCTGGGCCGATTGGTAGAGCGTGTCGTACTTGATCGAGTAGGCGTAGATCGCCGAGCCGATCAGGCCCACCACCGCGAGAAGGTTGAGCAGGCGGATCATCGGCGTCCTCCCCGTCCCTTGGCAGCCCGTTCCGGCAAGCTGGCCAGGGCCTCGATGGCGGCGAGCGGCGGCGGCGCGGGCGCGGTCGTGCGTTCGCCCGAACGCAGCTTGGCCGACCGCGCGCGCGGGTTGGCATCGACCTCGGCCCGGCCCGGCAGGACCGCCCCCTTGGTCGCGAGCGCGAAGCTCGCGGTCGGGGTCGCCTCCAGGCTCGGCCGATGGCGGGAGCCCTGGGCGGCGCGACCGCCGCGGATGGTGAAGAACTGCTTGACGATGCGGTCTTCGAGGGAATGGAACGTCACCACGGCGAGATGCCCGCCCGGCTTCAGGATCCGCTCGGCCGCATGCAGGGCCTGGACGAGCTCGCCGAGCTCGTCGTTGACCGCGATGCGCAGGCCCTGGAACGTCCGGGTCGCGGGATGGATGCCGGCGGCGGGATCGACGTGGACCACGCCGGACACGAGGTCGGCCAGAGCCGCGGTGGTGGTGATCGGGCCGGCCTTGCGGGCCTCGACGATGGCCCTGGCGACGACCCGCGCGCGGCGTTCCTCGCCGTAATGATAGATGATGTCGGCGAGGTCAGCCTCGTCGGCCTCGTTGACGACGTCGGCCGCTGTCGGCCCCGACAGCGCCATGCGCATGTCGAGGGGACCGTCCTGCCGGAACGAGAATCCGCGTTCCGCCCGGTCGATCTGCATCGAGGAGACGCCGATATCGAGGACGACCGCGTCCACCGCCGCGATGCCCTGCGCGGCGACGAGGGTGTCGAGGGTGCCGAACCGGCCCTCCGACAGGATGAGGCGCCCTTGCGCGGACGCGACGAGATCGGCGCCGGCGGCAATGGCGGTGGGGTCGCGATCGATGCCGAGCACCGTGAGGCCGGGCGCGGCGGCGAGCATCGCCGTGGTGTAGCCGCCCGCCCCGAAGGTGGCGTCGACGGCGACGCCGTGCGCGGGCAGTTTCAGCGCCGCGACGACCTCGGACAGCAGGACGGGAACGTGGGGAGCGCCGCCGGCGGGGCGCTCGCTGCGGTCGCGGTGTCGGGTCATGGCGATGCCGCGTGAGGGGCTGCGAACGGGCCGGCGACGACGGGCCGGCACGCATCGCCCGCGGCCGGGTGCGTCCGCCGATCGATCACGCGCCGCTGACGGGGTGGTGGCGGGTACCATGGGCCTCTGAGCATCGTCAAACCGACCGGCCGCGATGAGCGGCCCGTCCGGGATCAGACCCCAGCAAGGTTAACCGAGCGTAAGTTTTTGGGGCGAAACGCGTCCTTCGCACACCGGCTCAAGGCGCGGGGCTCAACGCCCGGGAACGGGCGGTAGGGCCTGGAACGGATCGCATGCCGCTACGCCGAGGG
Organism: Methylobacterium sp. Leaf466; assembly: GCF_001425565.1. Lineage (NCBI taxonomy): Bacteria > Pseudomonadati > Pseudomonadota > Alphaproteobacteria > Hyphomicrobiales > Methylobacteriaceae > Methylobacterium > Methylobacterium sp. Leaf466. The sequence goes on from NZ_LMRC01000012.1 coordinate 361,106, forward strand.
GAGCGAAATGTCGGATGTGGCAGGCGCCGGCCGGAACGATAGGCGGATCAGCCGGCCTATAAGCCGGGTTCTGTAGGGCCCGGAAGCGAGCTTCCGGACGTGGCGGCCATTCCTCTGGGACGGTCGTCACCGACCGCCTCGAGCAACCAACCCGGGCGATCTGGCCTGGAGAGAGGGCCTGCCCTTCCCCTGTCGGGGAGAGGCGCGTCGCCCCTATTCGGTCTTGCTCCCGGTGGGGTTTGCCGTGCCGTCCGCGTTGCCGCGTCCGCGGTGCGCTCTTACCGCACCCTTTCACCCTTACCCTGACAACAGGGCGGTCTGCTCTCTGTGGCACTGTCCCTGGGGTCGCCCCCGCCGGACGTTATCCGGCACCGTCTCTCCATGGAGCCCGGACTTTCCTCCCCGGTTCGCACCGGAGCGGCCGCCCGGCCGACTGATCCGGCGCGGGTGTGCGCCGCACCGGATCGAAAGGTCAAGCGCGGCTACCAGCTTCCGGAGTTTTCCATCGACGCCCACGGCTCCTGCGGCGGCTTGGCCTCGCCCTTCTGCAGGATCTCGATGGAGATGCCGTCGGGCGACTTCACGAAAGCCATGTAGCCGTCGCGGGGCGGCCGGTTGATGGTGACGCCCTTGTCCTTCAGGCGTGCACAGAAGGCGTAGATGTCGTCGACCTGATAGGCCAGATGCCCGAAGTTGCGCCCGCCCGAATAGGTCTCCGGGTCCCAGTTGTAGGTGAGTTCCACGAGGGGGGCCTTGGTCTCCTTGGCGGTCTCGTAGTCGCCGGGGGCCGCGAGGAAGACCAGGGTGAAGCGCCCCTTCTCGTTCTCGATACGGCGCGTCTCCTTCAGGCCGAAGGTCTCGACGTAGAAGGCGAGCGCCTTGTCGAGATCCGCGACGCGGACCATCGTGTGCAGGTATTCCATTGTCTGTCCCATCTTCTGGTGATGCCGGGGTATCTGGTCCGGAGCCTGCGCATCGTCAACGCCGCGCGACCGCGCCGGCCTGGGCGCGCGGGCGCCGTACGAACGCGACGGCGCCCCCGACCAGACATCCGGCGAGGTAGGCATCGAGGCAGAGCGCCACGATCTCGATCCAGAACCCGGGCCGCCCCGCCACCGGCCCGACGAGCGCGAGCCCGGTGAGCACGGCCGCGCCCAGGGCCAGGCCGGCGGCGGCGAGTCCCGCGCCGCGTTCGCGCGGCAAGCCGGTGAGGGCGCCCACCAGGACGCCGAGGGCGAGGGCGGCCAAGACGGCCGGCCAGAGGAGCGTCAGAATCAGTGCCAAGGGAGCGTCCTTGCGGTGTCGCGCGGTGGGGGGCTCGGGGGCACCCTCAGGAATCGAGGCTAAAGCCGATGCCCTGCTGCGCCGGGCGGGTCGCGCCGGCGGCGGTCACGGCATCGTCCGGAATCCCGGCCTTGAGCAGGTAGTCGACGACGGCCGTGGCGCGCTGGCGCGGCAGCTCCGCCTCCGGCACCGCTTCGGCCACGACGGCCTTCGCCGGGGCGGGGTTCGGCGACGAGGATTTCTTCGAGGTTTCCTTCGCGGGCTTCGACGGCGCGGACTGTGACGGCGCGGACTGTGACGGCGCGGGCTTGGGCGACGTCGGTTTGGGCGTCGTCGGTTTCAGCGCGGGCACCGTCGCCGGTGCCGCGGAGGCGGCCGCATCCACCGCCGGCTTCGTGGAGGGATCGGCCGGGGCCTTGTCGGTGGCCGCCTCGGCGACCGTCGTCTCGGCGGGTGCCGCCGCCACGGGCTTGGCGCCGGGCGGATCGCCGTGCCCGGCCACCGAAATCTTCAGGGTCGGGCAGGTTTTGGCGAGCGTCGCCAGCGCGTCGAGGACGGGATAGAACTCGGGACGCAGGGCCACGCTCCCCGGCGCGAACCGCAGGGCCGATCCCTGCGCGGCCTGCGCGAACAGGGTGCGGCAGCTGTCGGGATCGGTCAGCACCGGCCCCTCGGGTGCCTTGATCGCTGCCTCGGCCCGCCAGCCGGCGGGGACCTTGCGCGGCAGGTCCGCGGCCAGGCGCGCGGCGCTCTCGCGATAGAGGCTGTCGCCGACGAGGGTCAGGGCCCGATCGGTGATCGCGACCCGGCCACTGGCGAGAAGCGACAGGCCGCCGACGCCGGCATCGACCGCCGCGGCGAGGTCGGCCGGGGCGCCCTGCGCGATCCGCAGCTTGTCGACGATGCGCTCCTGGAAGAAGCGCGGTCGCAGGCTCGCGAGCACCCGGGCCCGGGTCGCCTCGTCGGGGACATGGCCGCTGAGGGTGACGATCTCGCGCTCGCGCCGGACGAGGACGCGGTAGGGGGCGAGCGGCTTGGTCTCCAACGCGAGCGCCCCGGCCTCGACGCCGGTCGGGCGCTTATTCTTCACGAACGCCTCGATCTCGCCCACCGCCTGCGCGTCGATGGCCGCCCCCGAGACCGAGAGCCGTGAACCGGCGAAGGTCACGGTTCCGTCCTGGACGAGGTCCGCCAGGCCGAACACGGCATCCATCAGCGCGGCCGGGTCGATGGCCGCACCGAGCCCGCGCGCGGTCTGCATCCGGTCGTCGACGGGCAGTCCGCCCGCGATCTCGGCGGCACGGGCGAGGATCGCAGACCGCGCCGTCTCCGAGACCACGTTGCCGGTGAGCACCACGCCGTCGGCGGACCGTGCGACGGCCACGCGAAAATCCTCGATCCTCGGCGGCAGGATCTCGATGGTGCCGAGGCTGAACCCCTCCGGCGGATGGGCGAGCGCCAGCCGCAGGGCGTCGTAGGCGGCGATGGTGGCCGCCTCGCCCTTGAAGGACAGGATGGTGTCGGTCAACGTCACCACACCGCCGGGGTTGAGGGCGCCGAGTTGCTCGACGGCATAGGCCGAGGCGGCGGGGAACTCCGGTGGCGCCCCCCGGGCCGAGGTCGCCTCGTCCTTCAACGTCGTCTGCGGCGGCATGTCGGGGGCGAGGCGCGTGGCCAGGGCCATAGGTCCGATCTCGGCCGGGCGATTGCCCGACAGGTCGATCCGGTCGGGCGCGGCCCGGGTGGCCGTCCAGACGAAGGGCGAGGCCTCCTCGACGAGGCCGAGCGGGCCGACCACGTGGCGCAGGCCCGGCAGGCGCTGCAGGCGGGCCAGGGCATCGGCCCGAAGCTCCGGGTTGGGCGCTTCGCCCTTCACCACCACGTCGCGGCCGCGCGTCGTGATCCGCAGCCAGGGCTCGGCGCCGCCCTCCTCCGTGGCGGTGGCCACGGCCCTCGCCGAGGCCTTGAGGCGGCGCTCGAGGCTCGGCAGGCCCAGGGCGCCGGCGAGGCCGACGACCGCCGCCAGGGCCGGCAGGCCGGCCGACCAGCCGAAGCGTCGCAGATGAGCGAACGGCACGACGTTACCTCGATGGAAAAGCGGACCCGGGGCCCGCGGTGACCGAGACGCTGACGCCATTTCCGCGGCAGCATGAAGGCCGTCGCGACGCTCAACCGGCCTGCGCGTCGCGCTCCATCTCCAAGGCGAGCCAGCGGTCCTCCGACGCGGCCAAGGCGGCCTCCGCATCGGCCATCGCGGCCGAGGCCTTGGCGAAGCGGGCCGGATCGCGGGCGTAGAGTTCCGGATCGGCGAGAACCCGGCGCAGCTTGCCGATGTCGGATTCGAGCTTGGCGATCCGCTCCGGCAGGGTCTTCAGCTCGTGCTGGTCCTTGAAGTTGAGCTTCGTCCGGGCCGCCTTGGCCGGTTCCACCTTCGTCGTCTCGGGCGCGCGGTCGGCCTTCGCCCTGGGGCCGGTGACGGCCTTTCGCGCCTCCACGCCCTGCCCGCGCTGGGCGATCATGTCGGTGTAGCCGCCGGCGTATTCCGCCCAGACCCCCTCCCCTTCGCTGACGAGGACGCTGCCGACCACCCGGTCGAGGAAGTCGCGGTCGTGGCTGACCAGGATCAGGGTGCCGGAATAGTCGCCGAGCATCTCCTGGAGCAGGTCGAGGGTCTCGAGGTCGAGGTCGTTGGTGGGCTCGTCGAGGACGAGGAGGTTGGCCGGCTGCGCCAGGGCGCGGGCGATCAGGAGGCGGTTGCGCTCGCCGCCCGAGAGGACCCGCACCGGGGTGCGGGCCTGTTCGGGCGCGAACAGGAAGTCCTTGAGATAGCCGACCACGTGGCGGCTGACGCCGCCCACTGTGACGGTGTCGCCGCTGCCGCCGGTGAGGACCTCGGTGACGGTCATCGCCGGATCGAGGACGGCCCGGGCCTGGTCGAGCAGCATCATCTTGAGGTTGGTGCCGAGCTGGACGGAGCCGGAGTCCGGGGGAAGCTGGCCGGTCAGCAGGTTGATGAGCGTGGTCTTGCCGGCGCCGTTGGCGCCGACGATGCCGAGCCGGTCGCCGCGCATCACCCGGATCGAGAGATCGTCGACGATGGTGCGCGGGCCGTAGGCCTTGGCCGCGTTCTTGGCCTCGATCACCAGTGCGCCGGAGCTCTCGGCCTCCGTCGAGGTCATGGTGGCGGTGCCCACCGGCCGCCGGTCCTCGCGTCGGTCCTTGCGCAGGGCGTGGAGGTTGCCCAGCCGGCGCACGTTGCGCTTGCGACGGGCGGTGACGCCGTAGCGCAACCAGTGCTCCTCGTCGGCGATCTTGCGGTCGAGCTTGTGCCGGTCGCGCTCCTCCTCCTCGAAGAAGGCGTCGCGCCATGTCTCGAAGCTGGAAAACCCCTGCTCGATCCGCCGCGTCACGCCGCGATCGAGCCAGACCGTGGTGCGCGAGAGCGCCGAAAGGAAGCGGCGGTCGTGGCTGATGAGGACGAGGGCGCCGCGCACCCCCTTGAGTTCGGCCTCGAGCCATTCGATGGCGGGCAGGTCGAGATGGTTGGTCGGCTCGTCGAGGAGCAGGATGTCGGGTTCCGGCGCCAGCGCTTGCGCCAGGGCGACCCGACGCCCTTCGCCGCCCGAAAGGCTGCGCGGATTCTCCGCCCCCGTCATCCCGAGGCTCTCGAGCATGTAGCGCGCGCGGTAGGCGTCGTCGCCGCTGGTGAGGCCCGCCTCGACGAAGGACAGGGTGGTCTCGAACCCTGAGAAATCCGGCTCCTGGGCGAGGTAGCGGATCGTCGTCCCGGGCTGGACGAAGCGCACGCCCTTGTCGGGTTCCAGCAGTCCGGCCGCGATCTTGAGCAGCGTCGACTTGCCGGACCCGTTGCGGCCCACGAGGCAGGTGCGCTCGCCCGGGGAGATCGCGAGTTCGCCGCGCTCGATCAGCGGCGTGCCGCCGAAGGTGAGCGCGACGTCTTGGAGGGTGAGGAGGGGGGGAGAAGCCATGGGCCGGCTTATGGCAGCGCCGGCCCGCGCAAACAAATCCTCCCGTCCGCTCCCGCCCTACATCGTCGGGTTGGCGGGACCCGTCGGCGAGGGGTCGGGACCGATATCGGGACCGATGCCCGGATCGTTGAGCGGAATCTCGGTGGGCTGGAAACCCGGCGCCTCGACGGGCGAGTTCCCGGGGATCTCCGGGGACGGCCCGGGCTCGGGCGTGGTCGGCGTCTCGTAGGGGGTCTCGGGGACCGGAGCCGGCGGGACCGGGGTCTCCGGGATCGGCGTGGGGTTCGACATGGAGCGACTGTCCTCGGGACGAGACGGGGAACGTGAACGGGTGGCGACGAAGCTCGGTTCCCGCCTACTTCTTCGTGAGAAGAAGCGTGCCCTTGTTGCCCAGCGTCTTCTGGAGTTTTTGCGCGAACAGCGACAGCAGCAGCGGCAGCCGTACCTCGATGCGCACGGTCTGCGGCTTGACGTCGACCTGGCCGTTCACCTTCTGGCCCATGGCGGCCACGGCGAAGGCGAGGGTATCCTCGGTCCAGGCCATCGTCTCCACGGCGATGCCCGCCTTCTTGAAGGTGCTGTCGAGGCCTCCGACCCCGTCCGCGATGCGGCGCCGGGCCTCGGCGAGGCCCAGTTCATGCGGGATTTCGACGATCAGGGGTTTCGACATCGCACGCTCGGGCTCCAATTGGCTGGCCCCGAGATGGGGGACGGCCGACGCCGTGACAACGCCGGCCGAGCCCGATCGTAACCTCAGTCGACGACGGCGAGCGCAACGCGGCTGACGCCGCCGATGCCCAGCGCCCGGGCCGGGCCGCGGGCGAGATCGATGATGCGGCCGCGCACGAAGGGACCGCGGTCGTTGATGCGGACGACGACGCTGCGCCCGTTGCGGACGTTCTTGACCTGAACACGGGTTCCGAAGGGCAGCGAGCGATGGGCCGCCGTCATGCCGTTGGGATTGAAGCGTTCCCCGTTGGCGGTGCGAGCGCCCGATCCGTACCACGAGGCGGCACCGCTCTGCGCGGCGGCCGGTTGGGCGAGGGTGGCGAGGGCGGCGGCGGTTCCGGTGACGACAACGATCCGACGAGCAGACTTGATGTTCACACGCAGTCCTTTGCGCTGTTGCAGAGGCGGCGCAAAATGAATTTGATCGGGGCCAAAATAAGACGTCACGATTATGGCGGATCATGCCGTGATTTAAGCAAATTTTAACACATTCCGATTTTCAAATCACAACAAGTATTATCGTCGGGTGATTTCTATACCGCTGCCATTGTAACCACGATCCGTGATTGTCGTCGCCGGTATTCGGCGCCTCGAAAGCGAGCACGGTCGCGTCGGGCATCCCTTCCCCCCTGGAACCCCGGACCTGCGTTGCCGCGCCATGGGCGATCGCCGGAAGTACCGGCCATGTGCAGGGTGCGGTGATCGGAACCGACATCGCTCGGTCCAAGGCCCAATCCGGTATTCAGCGCCATGCATAAATCGCGGGGTCTTCGATCATTTCTGTATTGACGGATGGCGAATACTGGCGAACCGCCTGTATCACGTCGGCGTGATACGGTGGTGAAATGGCGGTTTAGCCTCGACCCGGCAAAATTTGCCGCTCCAAAGCGAGACGTATTTTTCTCGACCCGGCAACCCGACCTTTACCTTAACGGCCGCATGGTCCGGTTGTCAGTCGCGTAACCGGTGTTTGCCATGGCTTCCCCGCGTACCGCGGTTGCCGGCACCGCCGCCCGGAAAAGTGTCTCGCGTACCGGGCGGCTCGTGTCGGCGCCGCGGATGGGTCTCGTACCCTCCGTTCGCCTCCCCCTCGACGAAATCCTCATCGGCGATTGCATCGCCGCCATGAACGCCTTGCCGCCGGCGAGCGTCGACTGCGTCTTCGCCGACCCGCCCTACAACCTCCAGCTCGGAGAGGGCTCGCTGCTGCGCCCCGACCAGAGCCGCGTCGATGCCGTCGACGATGCCTGGGACCAGTTTTCGAGCTTCGCTCAATACGACGCCTTCACCCGCGCCTGGCTCACCGCCGCCCGCCGGGTGATGAAGCCGAACGCCACGCTGTGGGTGATCGGCTCCTACCACAACATCTTTCGCGTGGGCGGCGCCCTCCAGGACCTCGGGTTCTGGATCCTCAACGACATCGTCTGGCGGAAAGCCAACCCGATGCCGAACTTCCGCGGCAAGCGGTTCACCAACGCCCACGAGACCCTGATCTGGGCCTCCCGCTCGGCGGAGTCGAAGGGCTACACCTTCCATTACGAGGCGCTCAAGGGCGGCAACGACGACGTCCAGATGCGCTCTGACTGGTTCATCCCGCTCTGCACCGGCGATGAGCGCCTGAAGGGCGCCGACGGGCTCAAGGTGCATCCGACCCAGAAGCCGGAGGCGCTTCTGGCCCGCACCATCCTGTCGGCGACCAACCCCGGCGACGTCATCCTCGACCCGTTCTTCGGCACCGGCACCACCGGAGCCGTCGCCAAGCGGCTGGGGCGCCGCTTCATCGGGATCGAGCGCGAGACGGTCTACGCCGAGGCGGCCCGCGCCCGCATCGATGCGGTCGAACCCTTGTCGACGGCCGCCCTGCTGGTGGCGCCGACCAAGCGCGCCGAGCCGCGTGTCGCCTTCCTGAGCGTCATCGAGGCCGGGCACATCCGCGCCGGCGAGACGCTCACCGACGCCCGCGGCCGCCATGCCGCCCTGGTCCGCCCCGACGGCACCCTGGCCGCCGGTCCCGCCACCGGATCGATCCACAAGATCGGCGCCCTGGTGCAGGGCCTGCCCGCCTGCAACGGCTGGGATTTCTGGCACGCCACCCGCAACGGCAAGCCCGTCCTCATCGACGTGTTCCGCGGCAAGATGCGCGCGGCGATGGGCTCGGCGGCCTGATCGCAGCCTCTCGGCCTCGCCCGACCGCCACCGGCCACGCCGAGGGATCGCCTCGGCTTCGACGGGGCCGTCGACCGTCCGTGCCAGGTGCGTCGTCGTCGGCGCCCCCGACGTCGTGATTGCCCACGAGGTCGGGCACCGCGCGCAGACCCTCTGCCGGCCCACGCTCCAAAAGGCCACCCGCAAGGCGGGGTGCGCCGAGACCGACCCAGTCCGCTCGAACCCGCTCCGCCAAACGCACGGCTCGTCGGCTCTCGTCGACCCGGCTCTCGTGAGCTCGGGGCTCGAACGCGGCCCGGTCGATCCCGATGAAGCCGACGTCGTCCGCGCCGCAGTCACGAGCGAGCGCTTCTTCGCCGAACGGCCTGCCCCCGTTGGTCGACCCCGTTCGTTCCGGCGGTGGGAAACACCGGACGGTCGTGAAACGCACGCTCGTCGCGAACCGGTGTCGGAGAGGGGGATGCCCCGGACCAGAAACCGTTGGAATTAGATTTCATCCGACATCTCAATTGTCGATGTCGCATGAGCCTTGCCGGAGGCGACGTCCGATCGCCCGATATGCCCCGATGGCAGGCGCGCCCTCGCTCGTCGCCGAGCGGAAACGACGATTGACGCCGGCCCATTCCCCATAATAGATGTCAAACATCATTTTAATGCGACCTCGAGACGGCCGCGGGGAGACGGGCAATGGATACGAGATGGGTGCTCGGGCTCACCGGACTGGCCCTCGCCGGATGCTCGCCGGCGGAGACCGCCGTGCCCACGAAGCCGCCGCTGGTCCAGACCGTCGAGGTCGCCCAGGGGACGGGAGGCGTCTCGCGCTACACCGGCGTCATCCGGGCGCGCACGGAGAGCAACCTTGGCTTCCGGGTCGGGGGAAAGATCCTCGAGCGCCTCGTCGATCCGGGCGACCGGGTGAAGCGCGGCCAACCGCTCATGCGCCTCGACCGGACGGATTTCACCCTGGCGTTCACGGCGGCCCGGGCCTCCGTCGAGGCCGCCCGCGCGCAGATGATCCGGGCCAAGGCCGACGAGGAGCGCAGCCGCAAGCTCGTCGGTGACGGCTGGACCTCGAAGCAGACCTACGATCAGAACAAGGCCGCCGCCGACGCGGCCATCGCGCAGTTCGCCAACGCCGAGGCCCAGGCGAGCCAGGTCTCCAACCAGGCCGGGTATTCCGAGCTCCAGGCCGATGCCGACGGCGTCGTCATGGAGGTGCCGTCCGAGCCGGGCCAGGTGGTCGCCGCCGGCCAGACCGTGGTCAAGCTCGCCCGCGACGGGGCTCGCGAGGCGGAAGTGTTCCTGCCCGAGGTGTTCTTGCCCGAGGCGAGCCGGCGCCTGGCGCGGGGGGCGGCCTCGGCGACGCTCTATGCCGAGGGCGGGGCAACCTATCCGGCGCATCTGCGCGAGTTGTCGGCCACCGCCGATCCGGCCACCCGGACCTACCGGGCCCGCTACATCCTGTCTGGCGGCGGCGAGGACGCACCGCTCGGCGCGACCGTGACGCTTCGGCTCCAGGCCGTCGATGCCGGGCGTGCGGCTGCGGTCGAGGTTCCCCTGGCCGCCCTGTTCGATTCCGGGGGCGGCTCGGCGGTCTGGCGCTTCGACGCCGCCACCGGCACCGTCGCCGCGCAGCCCGTCGTCATCGCCCGCCTGTCCGAGGAAAGCGCGCAGGTCGCCTCGGGCCTGAAGCCCGGCGACCGGATCGTCTCGCTCGGCGCCCATCTCCTGAAGGCCGGCCAGAGCGTGCGCCCGGCGCCCGCGACCACGACGGGAGTCGCCCGATGACCGGCTTCAACCTCTCCGCCCTGGCGGTCCGGGAAAGGGCCGTCACGCTGTTCCTGCTGCTCGCCCTGACGGGCGCCGGGTTCTTCGCCTTCCAGAAGCTCGGCCGGGCCGAGGACCCGGCCTTCACCGTGAAGGTGATGGCGGTGTCGGCCGCCTGGCCGGGGGCGACCGCGCAGGAGATGCAGCGCCAGGTCGCCGACCCCCTGGAGAAGCGCCTGCAGGAGCTCGTCTATTACGACCGCGTCGAGACCACGGTGCGGCCCGGCCTCATGCTGATGAAGGTCATCTTCAAGGACAACATGCCGCCGGCCAAGCTCCAGTCGGAGTTCTACCAAGCGCGCAAGAAGCTCTCCGACCAGGGCTCCAGCCTGCCGCGCGGGGTGATGGGCCCGCTGTTTAACGACGAGTTCTCGGACATCTACTTCGCCCTCTACGCCCTCCAGGCGAAGGGCCTGCCGCACCGCCACCTCGTGCCGCGCGCCGAGGACCTGCGCCAGCGCCTGCTGCGCGTGCCCGGCGTCGAGAAAATCAACATCCTGGGCGAACAGGCCCAGAAGATCTTCGTCGAGATCTCCTACCAGCGCCTCGCCACCCTCGGCATCACCGGCCAGCAGCTGCTGGCGGCGCTGGCCAACCAGAACGACGTGACGCCCGCCGGCTTCGTCGAGGCCGCCGGTCCCCGCATCTACCTTCGCCTCGACGGGGCCATCGACGGCCTCGACGCGATCCGCGACCTGCCGGTGGCGGCCGGCGACCGCAGCCTCAAGCTCGGGGACATCGCCGAGGTCAAGCGCGGCTACGAGGACCCCAAGTCCTTCGCGATCCGCAACGACGGCGAGCGGGCCCTGATGCTCGGCCTGGTGATGAAGCCCGGCTTCAACGGCCTCAAGCTCGGCGAGGCCCTGAACGCCGAGGAGGTGGCGATCCGTCACGCGCTGGCGACGGGGATCACGTTCACGAAGATCACCGACCAGGCCAAGGTCATCGACGACGCCATCCACGAATTCATGGTGAAGTTCTTAACCGCGCTCGGCGTGGTGATCGTCGTCTCCCTCGTCGCCCTGGGGTTTCGCGTGGGTATCGTCGTGGCGCTCGCCGTGCCCCTGACGCTGTCGGCGGTGTTCGTGGTGATGATGATCACCGGCCGCGACTTCGACCGCATCACGCTGGGCGCCCTCATCATCTCGCTCGGGCTCCTCGTCGACGACGCCATCATCGCCATCGAGATGATGGTGGTGCGGATGGAGGAAGGCGCCGACCGCATCGAGGCGGCGACCCATGCCTGGAGCGCCACCGCCGCGCCGATGCTGACCGGCACGCTGGTGACCATCGCCGGCTTCCTGCCGGTGGGCTTCGCCGCCTCCACGGCCGGCGAGTACGCCGGCAACATCTTCTGGGTGGTGTCGTTCTCGCTGATCGTCTCGTGGTTCGTGGCGGTGACCTTCACGCCGTATCTCGGCGTCAAGCTGCTGCCGAACATCAGGCGCGTGGAAGGCGGGCACGAGGCGATCTACGCCACGAAGAATTACGAGCGCCTGCGCCGCGTCGTGCGGATGTCGGTCGACCACAAGTGGATGGCCGCTGGCATCATCGTGGCGCTGTTCGCGGGCGCGGTCGTCGCCATGGGCCGTGTCGAGCAGCAGTTCTTCCCGAACTCGGAGCGGGCCGAGCTCATCGTCGAGGTGACCCTGCCGGCGGGCTCCGCCTTCGCCACCACCGAGGCTAGCGTCGCACGCGTCGAGGCGGCCGTGCGCGACCTGCCCGAGGCCGGCGAGATCACCAGCTACATCGGCCAGGGCATGCCGCGCTTCGTCTTGTCCTTCGATCCCGAGCTGCCCGACCCGGCCTTCGCCCAGATCGTGGTGCAGACCGTGGACGCGCAGGCCCGCGACGCCCTGCGCGGCAAAGTCCGAAACCTCGTCGACGAGGGTCGCTTCCCGGAGGCGCGCGTCCGCGTGCTGCAGATCGTGTTCGGCCCGCCGATCCGCTTTCCCGTCGCCTTCCGGGTCGTCGGCCCCGACCTCGACGTCGTCCGCGGCATCGCGGCCGAGGTCCGGGACGTCATGGCGGCCAACGCCGACATGCGCCTCGTCCATCTCGACTGGGGCGACAAGACCCCCAACCTGCACCTCGCCTTCGACCAGGAGCGCCTGCGCCTGATCGGCCTGACGCCGAAGGAGGCCGGACAACAGCTGCAGAGCTACCTCAACGGAACGCCCGCGACCCAGGTCCGCGAGACCCTGCGCTCCGTCGACGTGGTGCTGCGCAGCCCCGGTGCCGAGCGGCGCTCGCTCGGCAAGATCGGCGACCTCACCCTGGCGACGCGGGACGGGCGGCAGGTGCCGGTGTCCCAGGTCGCGCGGCTGGAGACCCGCAGCGAGGATGCGGTGCTCAAGCGCTACAACCGCGAGACCTACATCCGGGTACAGGGCGACGTGCTCGACGGCAAGCAGCCGCCGGACGTGCACGCGCAGGTCCTCCCCCTGCTCGACCCGATCAGGGCGAAGCTGCCGCCTGGCTACCGCATCGATACGGCCGGCGCCGTGGAGGAGAGCGAGAAGGCGATGATGTCCCTGGTGGCGGTGTTCCCGATCATGCTGATCGTGACGCTGACGGTCATCATGATCCAGGTCCGCTCCTTCACGACGATGGTCATGGTGTTCGCCACCGCGCCGCTCGGCCTCGTCGGGGCGGCGCCGACCCTGCTGCTCTTCCACCAGCCGTTCGGCTTCAACGCGATCCTCGGGCTGATCGCGCTGTCGGGGATCCTGATGCGCAACACCCTGATCCTGGTGGACCAGATCCATCACGACCGGGCGGCGGGCCTGTCCGACTACGACGCCATCGTCGAGTCCACGGTGCGGCGGGCCCGGCCGGTGATCCTCACGGCGGCCGCGGCGATGCTCGCCTTCATCCCGCTCACCCACTCGGTGTTCTGGGGGGCGCTGGCCTACGTGCTCATCGGCGGCGTCGGCGTCGGCACCCTGCTGACCCTACTGTTCCTGCCGGCCCTCTACGCCCTGTGGTTCCGGGTGGCGCGGGCGCCGGGGGCGGACGTCGTCGCATCGGGCGCCGACGGGATGCCGTTGCCGGCCAAATCGTAGGGCGACCGGGAGGAGATCCATGTTCCTCCCCTGGGGACATCCAAGGATCGCGCGCCGACCGGGCGTGCGGTACGACGACCGGCCTGCGCTCCTGCCCTCCCCCGCAGGCCGGTCGCCTGTCGGTGCCGGCGGCCTTGAGGTGCCGGCGGCCTTGCGGGGAAGGCGGCCTGGCGGGGAAGGCGGCCTGGCGGGGAGGGCTCGAGGGCCGGCCCTTCTTTAGATGACATAGCGCATCTATATGGGATGTCGGAACGCCAAAGGATCACGCTATGCCGAGAGTTTCGCAGGAGCAGGCCAGGCTCAACCGTCAGCGCGTGGTCGAGGTCGCCGCGTCCCTGTTTCGCGAGCGCGGCCTTCACGGCGTCGGTGTCGCCGACATCATGGCATCCGCCGGCCTGACCCATGGTGGATTCTATGGCCAGTTCGCCAACAAGGACGCACTGGCAGCCGAAGCGTTCGACGCCGCGGTCGCCGAGGACCGGCGCGGAGCCGTCGACGCCATCCTCGCGAACTATCTCTCCCTCGCGCACGTCCAGACGCCCGGGAAGGGATGTCCCCTGGCGGCCCTGGCCAACGACATTTCGCGGGAAGCCTCCAACAGCCCGGTCCGGACCCGGTTCACCCACGCCGTCGAGCGTCTGGCTGCGATCCTCGCCGACCTGACGCCGAAGGCATCGCGGGAGCGACGCCGGCAGCGCTCCCTCGCGACGCTCTCGACGCTGGTCGGAGCCGTCGTCCTGGCGCGTGCCGTCAACGACGAGGCCTTGGCGAACGATCTCCTCCAGGCGGCGCATGCCGCGGTCGCCCCCCATGCCGCGGTCGCCCCCCATGCCGCGGTCGCCCCCTGAGGGCCGGCCTCGCAGGGGTGGGGCCGGTCACGCGAGCGATGCCCTGATCGAACCCACGGCCGCTGACGATTCCACCGCACCATAATAAATGTTGATCATAACTTATTGATGCCGGTGTCGTCGCTCAGGTCCGTCGGATGCGGGGCGGTCGCCATCGTGGAAGGCGACTGCCGGTTGAGCATGGTCATGCCGTGCGTCGCGCCGCACCGCTTCGGGCCGCGCCGAAGGCTCCGATCGCCGGTGCGACGCTCGCGAATCACAGGGTTCGGGGTCTGCGAGAATCAACCGTGGCTCCTGGCAGGCACAGCGAAGGACGGTGGCGGGCGGAGACTTGGCCATGGGCCGTTCCACGGTTTCCCGGCACGGTTCACGTCGGCGATGGCAACCGCCTCGCTGGCGTGATCCTGCTCCTGGGCCGAGGCTGTGGTGCGGCATGGCATGCCGCGCAAATCGTGGCTTGAGTTTTATAATTATGACCGTAATGTATTTATCCGAGCGTCAGGAGAAAATGCCGCGTCGGAGGAGAGCCCCGTGAGCCAGAGTTCCATCAAGACCGCCATCGTCACCGGGGCGGCGTCCGGCATCGGACAGGCGACGGCGCAAGCCCTGCGGGCCGCGGGCTACCGCGTCTACGGAACGAGCCGGAAGCCCGCGTCGGACGCTGGTACCGACCTCGGGATGCTGACCTGCGACGTCACCGACGACGCCTCGGTCGCTGCGATGATCGCGACGGTGTCCGGCGAGGCGGGGCGCATCGACCTCCTGGTCAACAACGCCGGCTTCGGCATCAGCGGCGCCGCCGAGGAGTCCTCCATCGAACAGGCTCAGGCGATGTTCGACGTCAACCTGTTCGGCGTCGTCCGTACGATCCGCGCCGTCCTGCCGATCATGCGGGCCCAGAAGGGCGGCCGGATCGTCAACATCAGCTCGGTACAGGGACTGATCCCCGCGCCCTACATGGCGCTGTATGGCGCGAGCAAGCATGCGGTCGAGGGTTACTCCGAGTCGCTGGACCACGAGGTTCGCGGCCAGGGCATCCGGGTGGTACTCGTCGAACCCGCCTTCACGCGCACCGCCTTCGACCGGAACCTGGTCCGGTCCGACAGGCCGCTGGGCGTCTATGACGCCGAGCGCGCCGGACGGGACCGGTTCCTGCGCGAGGTCATGACGACCGCGGACGCCCCCGAGGTCGTGGCGAAGGTCGTCGTGACGGCGGCCACCGCGGCGACGCCCAAGCGCCGCTACACCGCCGGGCCCGTGGCGCGGCGGGTCAGCCTGCTGCGCCGGTTCGTGCCGGCCATGGCCTTCGACAGGAGCTTCAGGAAGCAGATGGGGCTTCCACAGGTCTCGTGAGAGCGGCAGCAATGCGGGATCGACCCAAGCCGCCTGCCGGGTCACGGCGGGTCGTCGGGGGGGGCTCCGGCAGGACGACCGCGTGGTTGTTTCGTCTTCGCTTCCCTCAGGCCGCGTCGGGCATGCGATCCAAAAGCTTGTCGAGGGTGATGGGATAGTCCCGCACCCGCACGCCGGTGGCGTTGTGGATGGCGTTGGCCACCGCCGCCGCGGCCCCGCAGATGCCGAGTTCTCCGACGCCCTTGGCCTTGAGGGGCGTGGCCGCCGCATCGACCTCGTCGAGGAAGATCGCTTCGAGGTGCGGGATGTCGGCGTGCACCGGGATCTCGTAGCCGGCCAGGTCGTGGTTGGCGAAGAAGCCGCGCTTCTTATCGACCGCGAGTTCCTCCATCAGGGCAGCCCCGATGCCCATGGTCATGCCCCCGATGATCTGGCTTCGCGCCGCCTTCGGATTCAGGATGCGCCCGGCCGCGCACACCGCCAGCATACGCCGCACCCGGATCTCGGCCGTGTCGACGTCGACGCCGACCTCGACGAAGTGCGCGCCGAAGGTCTGGATCGCGAAACGCTTCGTCAGGCCGCCGAACTCCATGACGTCCTCGGCCACGAGATCGCCGTCGCTGGCGGCTCCGGCGAGCGGTGCGCTGAGGTTGCCGGACCGGACGAGGCCGTCCTCGAACACGGCGTCGCCGGAATTGATGCCGAGACGCTTCGACACTGCCTCGCGCAACCGCATGCAGGCCGCGTAGACGCCGGCGGTGGAGGAGGCGGCACCCCATTGGCCGCCCGAGCCTGCGCTTTCGGGAAAGGTCGAATCCCCCAACCGAACCACGACGCGATCGAGGGGCAGGCCCATCATCTCGGCCGCGGTCTGGGCGATGATGGTGTAGGTGCCGGTGCCGATATCGGTCATGTCGGTCTCGACCGTGACCACACCCCCGGCATCGAGCCGGACGCGCGCGGCGGATGTCGTCAGGGGCGCCGCGCGGATGGCCGAGGCCATGCCGATGCCGACGCGCCAACGGCCGTCGCGGACCTGGCCCGGCTCACCCACGCGCCTGTCCCAGCCGAAGCGCTCGGCGCCCCGGCGCAGGCATTCGACCAGTTGCCGCTGCGAGAAGGCGCGCTCCGGCGACTCGGGGTCGACCTGCGTGTCGTTCAGGATGCGGAAGGCGACGGGGTCGAGACCGAGCTTCTCCGCCATCTCGTCCATGGCGACCTCCAGCGCCATCATGCCGGGGGCCTCGCCCGGCGCTCGCATCGCGCTGCCCTCGGGCAGGTCGAGTTGCGCCAGGCGCAGGCGCGTCATCCGGTGGGCCCCGGCGTAGAGCAGGCGCGTCGGGAGGACCGCGCTCTCGGGCCGTCCGCCCGCGAGATTGCCGGACCAGCTCTCGTGGCCGATGGCGGTGATGCGCCCGTCCGCGGTCGCGCCGATGCGGACGCGCTGGATCGTGGCCGGGCGGTGGGTGAGGTTGTTGGCCATCAGGGCCCGCGGCAGGGCGACCTTGACGGGGCGTCCGGCCGCACGGGCACCGAGCGAGGCCAGGACCGCGTCGGAAAGGGTCGTGGCCTTTCCGCCGAAGCCCCCGCCGATGTAGGGCGCGATCATCCGCACCCGTTCCTTCGGGATGCCGAGCGTCCTGGCGAGGTCGCGCACGCCCCAGCCCATCAGCTGGACGGAGGTCCACAGGGTGAGCCGATCGCCCGTCCAGGCAGCCACGGTGGCGTGCGGCTCCATCATCGCGTGGGTCTGATCGGGCGTCGTGTAGGTCTCGTCGACCCGGAACGGCGCCGTGGCGAACGTGCCCTCGAAGTCACCGACCTGCGTTTCGGTCGGCCCGCCGAACTGGCCGGGCTTGGGCACCGGGGCGGTCTCCCTTGCCGCCGAGAGATCGAAACGCCCCGGGGTGGCGACCGCATCGACCCGGATGAGGGCTGCGGCGGCGCGGGCTTGCTCGAAGGTCTCGGCGACCACGACGGCGACCGCCTGATGGTAATGCTCGATGTCCGGGCCGGCGAGCGCCCGGGCCACGTAGAACTCGCCCTTGTCGAGCGTGCCGGCGTTGGCCGCCGTGACGACCGCCAGCACGCCGCTCGCGGCCCCCGCGCGCGAGGTATCGACGGAGACGATCCGCCCCTTGGCGATGCCGGCGCCGACGACGTAGCCGTATGCCAGGCCCGCCTCCGGGTCGTGCCAGTCGCTGGCGTAGGGTGCGGTGCCCGTCGTCTTGAGCGGACCCTCGATCCGATCCGTGGGCTTTCCCACGACCTTGAGCCGGTCGATGGGGTTGGTGCCTGCCGGTGTCTCGAACTTCATGCCGCTCCCCCTGACCCTACGACGTTTCGCCTGCGCCGGAACGCGCCGTTCAAGCCACGTCGGGCATGCGGTGGATGAGCTTGTCGAGGGTGATGGGGTATTCGCGGACCCGGACACCGGTGGCGTTGTGGACGGCGTTGGCGACCGCCGCGGCGACGCCGCAGATGCCGAGTTCGCCCACCCCCTTGGCCTTCATCGGCGAGGACATCGGGTCGNGTTCAAGCCACGTCGGGCATGCGGTGGATGAGCTTGTCGAGGGTGATGGGGTATTCGCGGACCCGGACGCCGGTGGCGTTGTGGACGGCGTTGGCGACCGCCGCGGCGACGCCGCAGATGCCGAGTTCGCCCACCCCCTTGGCCTTCATCGGCGAGGACATCGGGTCGACCTCGTCGAGGAAGACCACCTCCTGGTGCGGGATGTCGGCATGGACCGGCACCTCGTAGCCGGCCAGGTCGTGGTTGACGAAGTAGCCGCGCCTCGTGTCGACCGCGAGCTCCTCCATYAGCGCGGCACCCACCCCCATCGTCATCCCGCCGATGACCTGGCTGCGGGCCGACTTCGGGTTGAGGATGCGCCCGGCGGCGCAGACCGCCAGCATCCGCCGGACCCGGATCTCGGCCGTGGCCGCGTCGACCCCGACCTCCACGAAATGCGCGCCGAAGGTCGACTGCTGGTGGGTCTTGTCGAGGTCGCCGAACTCGATGGCGTCCTCGGCCACGAGATCCCCGCCGCGCGCGGCCTGCGACAGCGGCACGGCRCGGTTGCCCACCCGGACCTGGCCGTCCGCGAACACGGCGTCGGCCGAGTTGAACCCGAGCTTGCCCGCCACCGCCTCGCGCAGCTTCACGCAGGCCGCATAGACGCCCGAGGTCGAGGAGTTCGCGCCGAACTGTCCGCCCGATCCCGCCGAGACCGGGAAGGCGGAATCGCCCAGCCGCACCACGACCTTGTCGAGGGTCACCCCCATCATCTCCGCCGCGGTCTGGCCGATGATGGTGTAGCTGCCGGTGCCGATGTCGGTCATGTCGGTCTCGACCGTGACCGTGCCCTCGGCATCGAGGCGGACGCGGGCGGCCGACTTCACGACCATGTTGTTGCGGAAGGCCGCCGCCACCCCCATCCCGACGAGCCAGCGCCCGTCGCGGACCTGGCCGGGCCTGGCCACGCGCCCGGCCCAGCCGAAGCGCTCGGCGCCCTGGCGCAGGCATGCCACGAGGCTGCGCTGCGAGAAGGCGCGCTCCGGCTTCTCCGGGTCGACCTGGGTGTCGTTGAGTTCGCGGAACCGCACCGGGTCGAGCCCGAGCCTTTCCGCCATCTCGTCCATGGCGACCTCCAGCGCCATCAGCCCCGGCGCCTCGCCGGGGGCGCGCATCGCGTTGCCCTCGGGCAGGTCGAGCACCGAAAGGCGCATCGCGGTCATGCGGTTGGGGGCGGCGTAGAGCAGGCGCGTCTGCATGACCGCCGCCTCGGGCCCGCCGTCGGGGAGGTCGCCCGACCAGCTCTCGTGGCCGATCGCCGTGATCTTGCCGTCCGGGGCGGCCCCGATGCGGATGCGCTGGAGCGTGGCCGGCCGGTGCGTCGTGTTGTTGAACATCTGCGGGCGCGTCAGCGCGACCTTGACCGGCCGCCGCGCCGCGCGCGCGCCCAGGGCCGCGAGCAGGGCCTCGCACCGCAGGAACAGCTTGCCGCCGAAGCCGCCCCCGACGAAGGGCGACACCAGCCGGACCTTTTCCTTGGGGATGTCGAGGGTCATGGCCAGATCGCGCACGCCCCAGTCGATCATCTGGTTCGAGGTCCAGACCGTGACCGTGTCGCCGTCCCAGGAGGCGATGGAGGCATGCGGCTCCATCATCGCGTGGGCGTGGTCGGGGGTGGCGTAGCGCTCGTCGAGCTTCACCGGCGCGGCGGCGAAGGCGCCGGCGAAATCGCCCACCGCGGTGTCGGCCGGACTGCCCTGGACGTCGCCCGGGCTCTTGGCGGCCTCCGTCGAGGCGGCGAGGTCGAAGTCGCCCTTGGCGGCGGCATAGCCGACGAAGACCAGGGCCGCGGCGGCCCGGGCCTGCTCGAAGGTCTCGGCCACCACCAGCGCGACCGCCTGGTGGTAATGCGCGATGTCGGGACCGCCGAGCAGCTTGGCCGTGTTCAGCTTGCCCTTGCCGAGCTTGCCCGCGTTCTGCGCGGTGACGATGGCGATCACGCCCGGCGCCGCCTCGGCCCGGCCGAGGTCCATCGACGCGATCCGCCCCTTGGCGATGTCCGCTGCCACCACGAAGCCGTAGGCCGGCTTCAGCTTCGGGTCGTGCCAGTCGTAGGCGTAGGGCGCGGTGCCGGTGGTCTTGGCGGGGCCGTCGATCCGGTCCGTCGCCTTGCCGACGATCGTGAGCCGGTCGATCGGGTTGGTGCCCGCGGGGGTGTCGAACTTCATGGTTCAGGCCCTCGCTTCTGTGAGCACCGCGCCGAGCGTGCGCTCGGCGAGCGTCAGCTTGTAGGCGTTGTCGCGGGTCGGCGCGGCGCCGGAAAAGACCCTGTCGGTCACCGCCTTGGCCCCTCTCGGCAGATCGCCCTCGGCGGCCTCGACGCGCCAGGGCCGCGGTGCCACCCCGCCGAAGGCGACGCGGCCCGAGCCGTCCTTGCCGATGATCGCGGCGACCGAGACCAGCGCGTAGGCGTAGGAGGCGCGGTCGCGGACCTTGCGGTAGATGTGCGTCCCGGCCACGGGCCTGGGCAGCGTCACCGCCGTGATCAGCTCGCCGGGCCGCAACGTCGTATCGACCTCGGGTTCGTCGCCGGGGAGACGGTGGAACTCGGCCATGGGAATCGTGCGCGATCCGCCCTTGGCGTCGACCGTCTCGACGGTGGCGTCGAGCACGCGCATGGCCACCGCCATGTCGCCCGGATAGGTGGCGATGCAGGCCTGGCTGGCACCGATCACCGCCAGTTGCCGGCTGATGCCGTCGAGCGCCGAGCAGCCGGAGCCGGGCCGGCGTTTGTTGCAGGCCTGGGCCGTGTCGTAGAAATACGGGCAGCGGGTGCGCTGCAGCAGGTTGCCGGCCGTCGTCGCCTTGTTGCGCAGCTGCCCCGAGGCGCCGGCCAGCAGCGCCCGGCTCAGGACGCCGTAGCCCTTGCGCACGCGCGCGTCCGCCGCGAGGTCGGTGTTGCGCACCAGCGCCCCGACCCGCAGCCCCCCCTCGGGCGTCGGCTCGATCGTGTCCAGCCCGAGGCCGTTGACGTCGACGAGGTGGGCCGGCGTCTCGATCTGCAGCTTCATCAGGTCGAGGAGGTTGGTGCCGCCGGCGATGAACTTGGCGTTGGGCGTGCGCGAGACCGCCGCGGCGGCCGCGGCCGGCGTGGCCGGGCGCTCGTAGGTGAAGGACTTCATGCGGGCCTCCCGGCGACGTCGGCGATCGCCGCGACGATGTTGGAATAGGCGCCGCAGCGGCAGATGTTGCCGCTCATGCGCTCGCGGATCTCGGCCTCGGTGACCGCGTAGGTCCCGTCGAGATCGGCGCTGACGTGGCTCGGGATGCCCGCCTTGATCTCGGCCAGCACCGCGACGCTCGAACAGATCTGCCCCGGCGTGCAGAACCCGCACTGGAAGCCGTCGTGCTTCACGAAGGCCGCCTGCATCGGGTGCAGGTCGCCCGGCTTGCCCAGGCCCTCGATGGTGGTGATGCTGTCGTCCTGATGCATCACCGCCAGGGTCAGGCAGGCATTGATGCGCCGCCCGCCGACGATCATCGTGCAGGCGCCGCACTGRCCGTGGTCGCAGCCCTTCTTGGCCCCGGTCAGGTGCAGRTGCTCGCGCACCGCGTCGAGCAGCGTCGTGCGCGTGTCGAGCGCGAGCGCGTGACGCTCGCCGTTCACCGTCAGGGCGACTTCGGTCACCACCGGCGCGCCGGCCGACGCGGGTGCGGCCCCCGCAACCGTCGGGACGGCGCCAAGGGTCGCGGCAGCCGACGCTCCAACCATCAGGTCTCTCCGATTCACGTCG
>NZ_LMRC01000013.1:0-53101 GCF_001425565.1 Methylobacterium sp. Leaf466
CGGCACCATCAACTTCTCCGAGATCACCGTCGATGTGAACGCGATCAAGCTCTACGACACCAACTCGGCCAGCGTTCAGACCGCCGCCACCGCCGCCCAGGTCACCGGCACCACCTCGCTCACCGGCACCGCCGGCTTCGGCTCGGGTACCGGCACCGCCAACTTCAGCGGCACCAACGAGGTCAAGATCACGCTGACCACCTCGGCCGGCGCCAACGACATCACCCTCAACGCCTCCACCCTCGCCTCCGCCGCCGTGAACCTGGCCGCCGTCACCACCGAGGAGTTCATCTCGGCGATCAACAACCAGATCGCCGCCTCCTCCAACATCGCCGGCACCGTCACCGCCGCCCTCGACACCTCGGGCCGCCTGTCGTTCACCACCACCGGCGCCGGCGCCACCGAGACCGTCTCCGTCGCCAACGGCACCGTCACGGTCGGCAACACGCTGGTCGACGTCGGCTTCGGCACCGGTACGGCGGGCACCGACACCCGCTCGGGTGCCGGCACCGCCGCCGGCACCACCACCGCCCGCGGCATCCTCGACACCGTGTCGGGCGCCTTCTCGGTCGACAGCATCGACATCAGCGCCCTCACCGGCACCGCCGGCGATGCCAGCCTGAAGGCGATCATCACCCAGGTCGACAAGGCGATCTCGGCCGTCACCAACGCCGGCACCAAGCTCGGCGCCAACAAGACCCAGATCGACGGCCAGAAGACCTTCGTCGACACCCTGATGAAGGCCAACGACCGCACCATCGGCATCCTGGTGGACGCCGACATCGAGGAGGAGTCGACCAAGCTGAAGGCCCTGCAGACGCAGCAGCAGCTCGCCGTGCAGTCGCTCAGCATCGCCAACTCGTCGAGCCAGAGCATCCTGTCGCTGTTCCGGTAAGATCTCCTGCCTTCGCCCCCGGCCGCGCCGGGGGCGGAACCGAAACGGAAAAAGGCCACGCTTCCTGCCGGAAGCGTGGCCTTCGTCGTCGGTCGCTCCCGCGTCGTCAGCCGACGAAGGTGTACCCGGCCAGGCGCTTGGCCTCGATCGGGTCGTAGCCCAGCCGCATGCGCAGCTTCTTGCGCAGCTTGCTGATGTGGCCCTCGACCACGCTCTCCTCGACGTCGGTGTCGTGCTCGGCATAGACCGCGTTGAAGATCTGCAGCCGGCTGAGCTGGCGGCCGCGGTTGCGCGCGAAATACTCCAGGATGTGACGCTCGCGCCGCGGCAGCATCAGGCTCTGCCCGTCGATCTCCGGGTCGCGGCCGTCGGCATGGACCGTGAGGCGGCCGGCCTTGTCCTGGGCCGGGGCGGCCACGCCCTCGCTGCGGTTGGCCCGGCGGCGGATGGCGGCGGCCCGGGCCAGGATCTCGCGGACATGGACCGGGCGGCGCACGACGTCGTCGATGCCGGCGGTGAAGAGGTCGAGGGTCTGCTCGAGGGAACGGGTCTCGTTGAGCGCGATGATCGGAGCGTGGGTCAGGCTGCGGATGGCGGCCGTGAAGCGGGTCCGCTCCTGGTTCTCGCCGAGCACGAAGCCTTCCACCGCCTGCAGGTCGTCCGATCCGGTGGTGCCGAGCCAGGCCTGGAACTCCTCGGCCCGAAGGCCGAGGGCGCGCACGCCCTGCGCGTCGAAACCGGCGAGGTACTCGGTGGCTACGGAAGACCGCTCATCGACCACGATGTACATTGTCGCGCATTGCCCCACTGAAACCGGGAGTGGGACGATAAGATCGCCGCCACGGCAGTCGTCTCGAGCGAAGATCGAGTCGATATCGGCGTGGCATCGGCAAAACGACTTGCCGTTGCTTCGCTTCCGATCTCTTCGACTGGGTCAACTCAAGATTTCGTGTTGACACCGTTCTCGTCGGGGAATGGTTAATTTTCGATTAAGTGGCGTTAACGAAATTCTTCCGCTGCCGGATCGTCCCTGTCCCGTCCCGGCACCTGTGGCGCCTGCGCATCAGGCTCCGGCGGGCGGGCCGTAGCGGTGGTTGAGGCTGTTGGCGAAGCGGTCGGCGAACTTAGCGGTGGCCACCGGCAGGGTGCGCCCGCGCAATTGTCCGAGGATCAGCGACATCGGCTCGAGGTCGCGCGCGTCGATGGGCCGGCGGCACAGGCGCGGGTCGTCGGGGATGCCGCTGGGCACCTGGAGGCTCACGGCGTCCTCGCGCAGGACGAGGTTGCGCAGGAATTCCAGGGAGCTCGATTCGATCGCCGGGCGCAGCGGCGCCCCCTTGCGGGCCAGCGCGTCGTCGAGGTGGTGGCGGATGGCCAGCGACCGGTCCGGCAGCGCCATCGGGTGCATCAGGCACTCGCGCAGGCGCACCGGCCCCTCGTCCCGGGAGAGCGGATGGCCGGCCCGCATCAGGGCGTAGAGGGGCTGGCTGCAGGAGAACAGCACCTGCAGGTCGGCCGAGGGCGGCGGCTGCAACACGAGGGCGAGGTCGGATTCGAACTGGGCGAGGGAGGCGATCGCCTGGAGGTGGTCGCGCACCAGCACCGTGAAGGTCACCAGCGGGAACGGCGCCCGGTAGGCCTCGACCTCGTCGGGGACGACATGGTTCACGAAGGCCTGGCTGCAGGCGAGCTTGACGTGGCCCCGGCGCACCCCGGAGAGGTCGGCGATCTGCGAGCGCACGCGCTCCAGGTCCGAGACCTGGTCGCGGATGTGGCGCACCAGCAGCTCGCCGGCGGCGTTGAGGCGCATGCCCTTGGCGAACCGCTCGAAGATCGGGGTGCCGAGCTCGTATTCGAGGTCCTGGATCTGCCGGGTCAGGGCCGAGGGCGTGAGGTTGAGCCGCTCGGCCGCCCGCCGGATCGACCCGTGCCGCGCGATCTCCGAGACATAGGTGAGGACGCGCAGGTGCTTCATCGACGGGACTCCGGTGCACGGCGAGGAAGCGTTGCGTTCTCGGCAACGCATCGGTCAGCAAACAGCACTCGCATGCAACAAGGCCTGCTCATAGCCTGGGCCGGACACTGTCGCTGGAACCGGATACCGCCATGATTCGCCGTCGCACCTTCCTGGCCGGCCTCGGCGCCGGACTCGTCGCCGCCCCCGCCGTGGTGCGGGCGCAGGGCTCGAGCGTGATCCGGATGGGCTCGCTCAAGCTGATCCATTCGATCGCCCCGCATTTCTACGCGCAGTTCACGCCGGCCGGCGTCACCGTCGAGGTGATCCCCTTCGAGAGCCCGACCGAGTGCAAGAACGCCGTCGTGACGAAGTCGGTGGATTTCGGCACCTTCGGCATCGCCGCCGGCACCCTGGGGGCGGCCGCCGGCGAGCCGCTGGTAATCGTCGCCTCCACCTGCAACCGCGGCATGGCGATCATCGCCAAGAAGGATGCCGGCATCGCCACCATCCAGGATCTCAAGGGCAAGCGCGTGGCGCTCTGGCCCGGCTCGACCCAGGAGGTGTTCGCCCTCGAGCGGATGCGCATGGAGGGGATGAGCGTGAAGGACATCACGCCGGTGCGGATCTCGTTCAGCGAGATGCACATCGCGCTGGCGCGCGGCGACATCGACGCCTACGTCGGCGCCGAGCCCGCCCCCGGCGTCAGCCTCTCGACCGGGGTCGGCAGCCTCGTCGAATACCCCTACGGCACCGAGATGGGCGCCCTCAACATGGTGTTCGGCGCCCACCGCGACACCATCGCCGAGCGGCCCGACGTGGTGCGCACCATGCTCGACATCCACCGCAAGGGCACCGACTTCGCCGCCAACAACCGCGAGGCGATGATCGCCATGGCGGTGCAGAAGCTCGGCCAGAAGCGCGAGGCGCTGGAGATCTCCGCCCCCAACGTCGAGCTCAAGTGGAAGCTCGGCTCCACCGAGATCGGCCAGGCCAGGATCTATGCCGACCGCATGCTCGCCCTGAAGCAGATCAAGCGCCTGCCCGACTTCTCGACCTTCATCGACACCCGCTTCGTCGACGCGATGAGGGACGCATGAGTGCCGCCCCGCTGGCCGGCCCGGCCGCCGTGACGGCGCCGCCGGCGGCGGCGGCGCGCGCGCCCTGGCGGCTCGGGCGCCTGCGCGAAGGGCTCCTCGCCCTGGCGATCCCGGCGGTGCTGGCCCTGGTGTGGCACCTGACGACGACGGGGCGGCCCTACAGCCTGATCCCGCCGCCCGCCGAGGTCTGGACGGCGCTGGTCGACCTGGCGGTGGGCGGCATCAACGACGACGCCTTCAGCGCGACCCTGCTCACGCACCTGGGGGCCTCGCTGTCGCGGGTGTTCGGGGGCTTCGCGCTGGCCGTACTCACCGCCCTGCCGATCGGGCTCCTCATCGGCCGCGTGCCCCTGATGCGCCAGCTCCTCGACCCGATGTTCCAGATCCTGCGGCCGGTGCCGGTCACCGCCTGGCTGCCCCTGGCCATGATCCTGTTCGGGCTCGGGCCGCGCTCGGCCTACTTCCTCGTCTTCCTGGGCGCGTTCTACCCGATCCTCGTCAACACCATCTTCGGCGTGCGCTCGGTGGAGCCGCGCCTGTTCGAGGCGGCCGCGATGCTCGGCTGCCGGGGCTCGGCCCAGTTCGCCCGGGTGGTGCTGCCGGCGGCCCTGCCGTCGATCTTCACGGGCCTGCGCCTCGGCCTCGGCTTCGCCTGGGTCGTCATCGTGGTCGGCGAGATGACCGGGGTGCAGACGGGGCTCGGGGCGATCATCATGGAGGCGCGCCAGCTCTCGCGCACAGAGATCGTGATCTGCGGCATGATCGTGATCGGCATCGCCGGCTTCCTCTCCGACCGCATCGTCATGCTGATCGGCCGCCGCCTGCTCGCGTGGAGCCCCTCCCATGGATGACCGAGGCATGGATGACCGAGACAGGGGTGACCAAGCCAATGGCTGATGCCACCGTCCCAATCCTCGACGTGCGCAACGTCTCGAAGTCCTTCAGCGTGAACGGCCGCACCGTCGAGGCGCTGAAAGGCGCCAACCTCACCGTGAACCGGGGCGAGTTCATCTGCCTGCTCGGCGCCTCGGGCTGCGGCAAGTCCACCCTGCTGCGGATCGTGGCCGGCTTCGAGACGGCCACCGCCGGCGAGCCGCTGATGTGGGACCGTCCCATCGACGGCCCCGCCCCGAGCCGGGGCATGGTGTTCCAGGACTACGGCCTGTTCCCCTGGCTCTCGGTGCGCGACAACATCGGCTTCGGGCCGAAATCCCGCGGCCGGCCGGCGGCCGAGATCCGCGACACGGTCGCCCGCTACATCGACGTGGTCGGGCTGCAGCGCTTCGCCGACGCCTATCCGCACCAGCTCTCGGGGGGCATGAAGCAGCGGGTCGCCATCGCGCGGGTGCTCGCCAACGAGGCCGAGGTCGTCCTGATGGACGAGCCGTTCGGGGCGCTCGACGCCATGACCCGCGAGCGCCTGCAGGACGAACTGCTGGACCTGTGGAGCCGCACCGGGCTGACGGTCCTGTTCGTCACCCACGCCATCGAGGAGGCGATCTTCCTCGCCGACCGGGTGGTGGTGATGTCGCCGAGCCCGGGCCGCATCGACGCGATCCACACCATCGACCTCGCCCGGCGCCGCGACGTGTCGAGCCCCGCCTTCAACGACGTGCGTCGCATGCTCTCGGCCCAGCTCCACAGCCACCACGCCCGCACGGCGGCATGACGGCCGATCGCCGCCGCCCCGAGCACCGCCTCGCCTACCGCGCGGCCGTCGACCGTCCCAGGATCGCCCTGCCCGGAGGCAAACACCTCGCGGTCTGGCCGGTGGTCAACGTCGAGCACTGGCTCATCGACCATCCGATGCCGCGCCAGATCCTGGTGGCGCCGACCGGTGCCGCGCTCCTGCCCGACATCCCCAACTGGGCTTGGCACGAGTACGGGATGCGGGTGGGGTTCTGGCGCCTGCTCGAGGCGTTCGAAACCCGCGGCATCCGCCCGACCCTGTCGATCAACGGCTCGGTCTGCGAGGCCTATCCACGGATCGCCCGGGCCGCACACGCCGCCGGCTGGGAGTTCATGGGCCACGGCTTCCACCAGGTGCCGACCCACCGGGTCGGCGACGAGCCGGCGGCCATCGCCCGCACCATCCGGGCGATCCGCACCGTCACCGGCGCGGCGCCCCGCGGCTGGCTCGGGCCGGGACTCACCGAGACCCTCGACACGCCGGACCACCTCAGGGCGGCGGGGATCGAGTACGTCGGCGACTGGGTGGCCGACGACCGGCCCTGCCGGCTGTCCACCGCGCACGGGTCGCTGGTGACCCTGCCCTATTCGGTGGAGCTCAACGACATCCCGCTCCTGGCGATCCAGCATCACCGCGCCGACGAGTTCGTGGAGCGCGCCCTCGTCCAGGCCGACCGCCTCGCCGCGGAGGCCGCCGGCGGGGGACCGCTCGGGGGCGCCAAGGCGATGGGGTTGGCGATCCACCCCTACATCACCGGCGTACCGCACCGGATCGGCCTGCTGGAGCGCCTGCTCGACGCGCTCCTGGCCCGGCCGGACGTGGTGTTCCTGCAGGGCGGCGACCTCGTCGACTGGTATCTGGAGAGCGGCGACGATGCCTGATGCCGACTGGCGGACCCTCGACGCCGACGCCCTCGACCGGGCCTACGACAACCGGGGCGCGGTGGCCGACAGCGCGGCGCGCCTCGCCGGCTGGCGCGCCCGCAGCGCGGTCCTGCGAGCCGAGCGCCCCGGCACCCTGGACATCCCCTACGGCCCTCGCCCGCGCAACCGCATCGACCTGTTCGAGGGGGACGGCGGGAACGCCCCGCTCCTGGCCTTCGTCCACGGCGGCTACTGGCAGCGCAACGCGCGCGAGGATTTCGGCTGCATGGCGCTGGGACCTCTGGCGCTCGGGCTCGACGTGGCGCTGATCGGCTACACCCTGGCGCCCGAGGCGACCTTGAGCGAGATCGCGGACGAGATCGGCGCCGCCCTGCGGCTCCTGCGGGCGCGGGACGAGGCCGCCGGCCGGCCCCGGCGGCGGCTGGTGGCGTCGGGCTGGTCGGCGGGCGGGCACCTGGCGGCCCTGTCCTGCCAGTGGCCGGAGGTCGACGCGGCCCTGTGCATCAGCGGGATCTACGACCTCGCGCCGATCCGGCGCACGGGTCTCAACGAGGCCCTGCGCCTCACCGAGGACGAGGTCGCCACCCTCTCGCCGATGCGCCTGGGCGGCCGGCGGGGCGTGCCGGTGACGGTCGCCTACGGCCTGTGCGAGCTGCCCGAACTGCAGCGGCAGTCGCGCGACTACGCCGCCCTGCGGCAGGCCTCCGGCGAGCCCGGCGGCCTGCTGCCGCTGGCGGCCCACGACCACTTCTCGATCCTCGACGCGATGATCGCGCCGGACGGCGCCCTGGCCCAGGCCGCCCTGGCGCTGGCGCGGGGGTGAGGGGTCAGGGGTGAGGGGTCAGGGGTCAGGCCGCGGCCCTGCGGGGGCGCTCGCGGACGAAGGCCCGCGCCTCCTCGGCCGGAAGCGGCCGGCTGAAGAGATAGCCCTGCACCTCGGTGCAGCCTTCCCGGCGCACGCTCTCGAACTGCTCCTGCGTCTCGACCCCCTCGGCGGTGATGGTGGTGCCCCGGCGCATGCCGAGCCCCACCACGGCGCGGACCACGGCGGCCGCATCCGGATCGGCGATGTCCCAGATGAAGGAGCGGTCGATCTTGATCTTGTCGAAGGGGAAGCGGCGCAGGTAGCTCAGCGAGGAGTAGCCGGTGCCGAAGTCGTCGAGCGCGATGCGCACCCCCAGCGCCCGCAGGCGGGTGAGGCAGGCGATCACCGAATCGGCCTCGTGCATCAGCACGCTCTCGGTGATCTCGAGTTCGAGCCGCTGCGGCGCCAGCCCCGAGGCGGCCAGGGCGGCGACCACGCTTTCCTCCAGGCCCGGCTGCTGGAACTGCAGGGTCGAGACGTTGACGGCGATCCGCAGGTCGCCGGGCCAGGAGGCGGCCTCGCGGCAGGCCTCGCGCAGCGCCCAGATGCCGAGGGGCACGATCAGCCCCGTTTCCTCCGCCAGCGGGATGAACTGCTCCGGCGAGACCATGCCGCGGCTGGGGTGGCGCCAGCGCATCAGCGCCTCGAAGCCGCACACCGTGCCGTCGGCGATGGTCATGACCGGCTGGTAGGCGAGGCCGAGCGCGCCGCCGATCACCGCCTCGCGCAGGTCGAACTCGAGGCGGTTGCGGTCGGCGATGGCCGCGTCCATCCCGGTCTCGTGGAAATGGTAGGTGTTCCGCCCGGCCGCCTTCGACCGGTAGAGGGAGATGTCGGCGTTCTTGAGGAGGACGCCGGCGGTCAGGCCGTCGTCCGGCGCCAGGGTGATGCCGACGCTGGCGCCGATCGTCACCATGCGGCCGCTGAGGTCCACCGGCTCGCCGACCGCATCGATGATGCGCTGGGCCAGGGCGGCCGTCTCCTGCGTCCCGGAAGCGGCGGGGGCGATGACGGCGAACTCGTCGCCGCCCAGGCGCGCCACCGTGCCGGCCTCGCCCACCGCGGCCCGCAGGCGCCCCGCGATGGTGGCGAGCAGAGCGTCGCCGGCAAGGTGGCCGAGGGTGTCGTTGACGGTCTTGAAGCGGTCGAGGTCCAGGAAGAGCAGGGCGAGGCGCCCGCGGCCCGCCTTCACCTCGGCGAGGTGCCGGTCGAGGTGCTCGTGGAACAGGATGCGGTTGGGCAGGTCGGTGAGCGCGTCGTGATGGGCCATGTGGTTGACCCGGCGCTCGGCCTCCTTGCGGGCGGTCACGTCGATATGGGTGCCCACCATCCGCAGCGGTCGCCCCTCGCCGTCGCGCGTCACGACACGCCCGCGCGACAGGATCCAGGCGTAGCGTCCCTCCGCCGTCTCGACCCGGTGCTCGCATTCGTAGGCCGCGCTGGTGCCGGCGAGATGGTCCTCGAACGTCCGAAGGGCCTGCGCCCGGTCGTCGGGATGCACCATCTCGGCCCAGGTGCGGACGGTGCCGGGGAACGCCCCGACCGCGTAGCCGAGCATCGTGTAGCAGCGGTCGGACAGCCAGTACGCCCCGCTGGCGACATCGAGGTCCCACAGCCCGTCGCTGCCGCTGTCGAGGGCCAGCGCCAGGCGCTCCTCGCTGACGCGCAGCCGCCCCTCGCTCTCCACGAGGGCCTCGCGCGTCATGCGCAGTTCGGTGACGTCGAGGTTGAGCCCGACGATGCGCGAGGGCACGCCGGTGGCCTCGTCGCGGATGATCCGGCCGAAGCTCATCAGCCAGCGGCAGGAACCTGAGCCGGCGCCGGCGCCGGCGCGCGGCAGCACCCGGAACTCGACCCCGAAATTCGCAGCCCCGGTCCGGATGGCGTCGTGGTCCGCCGCCTCCACCGCGGCGCGGTCGTCGGGATGGATCGGTGCGGTGCGGTGGTTCGCGTCGACCGTCACCGTCGTCGCCCCGGGCGGGACGTCGAGCCCGATCATGCGCGCGCTCTCGGGCGAATGGCGCAGGACGCCGTGCGCCAGGTCCCATTCCCACACCGCCGCACCGGCGGCCTGCTGGGCGAGCTGGAGCAGGTCCGACGTCTGCGAGAGCCGGTCGCGGGCGACGATGATGTCGTCGATGTCGAGGGCGGTGCCGATCCATTCGGCCACACGCCCGTCCCGGTGGACCGGGATCATCACGAGCTTGTGCCACCGATAGACGCCGTCGTGGCGCCGCAGGCGGCCCTCCACCTCGAAGGTGCGGCCGGCGGCCACCGCCTCCATCCAGACTCGGCTCATGCGGGCGACGTCGTCGGGGTGGTTGCGGCTGTGGCGGATGTCGCGCGGGGCGCCATCCTCGCCGTAGTAGCTCCGGAAGCAGGCGTTGCGGTAGGTGGTGCGACGCTCCTCGCCGGCCAGCACCCAGACCATCTGCGGCAGGGACTCGGTGAGGGAGTGGTATCGGGCCTCGCTGTCGCTCAGGGCGAGGTCGGCGCGGGTCTTGGCCCGCAGGGTGTCGTGCAGGCGCAGGTGCGCCAGGACGATTTCGGACAGGTCGTGCAGCTGCCCGATCTCGGACGGCGACAGACGGCGCGGCCGCGTGTCCATGACGCACAGGGTGCCGAGGCGGATGCCGTTGCGCAGGACCAGGGGGATGCCGGCATAGAACCGGATGCGAAGGTCGCCCTGGACGAGGGGATTGTCCCGATAGGCCGGGTCGGCGGCGGCGTCCTCGATGACGAGGGGTGCGTCCGACTCGATCGTCTGGGCGCAGAAGGCGATGTCGCGGGACACGAACGCGTCCTCGATCCCGCAGCGGGCCTTGGTCCAGACGCGATCCGAGTCGACGAGGGTGACCAGCGCGATGGGGACGCTGAACAGGTCGCGGGCGGTCCGGCATACGGCATCGAAATGACGCTCGGCCGCGGTTCCGATCAGGTCGAGAGCATGCAGAGCGGCCAGACGCTCGGCTTCGATCACCGGAGAGGACATCCCGTTCCCTGCATTCTCCCGCTTCGCCGTCGGGATTAAGCGAAATGTCTTGACGAATACCTCCCGCCATCGGTGTTGTCGTTGCGCGTTCGGAGTGCCCGCGCCGGTGCCGGGACCGCCCGGCAGATTCCGCGACGGTCCGTGCGACGAAGACCGCCGACGCCGGCGTCGAACGTCGAAAATGCGCCGTACCGGAAGGCTAGGGCAGGCACCGGCTTGCGACTTCGCCAGCATCGGAGTAGCGCTCCCACGCCGACGGCAGGTTCCGGAGACGCCGCCTCACCCAAGAGACAGTCCAATCTGCAGGGTTGGAAAAACGAATCGGCATCCGATGCGTCACGAAAGGCGATTTTTCCTGTCGGGGGAGACTTGTTCTTGGCAATGGCGCCACCCATGTCGCCGACAGGACGAGGTCAACATCGTCCGGTGGCCCGACTAGTCTGCATCACGATGCATTCCGGCTCGGCACATCGCATGCGGGCCGAGGCGCGGCACGGGACGGTCGCCGTCCCTGTCGGCGTTTCGACTCCGTCGCGGGCCCCATGAGAACAACGACAAGAAACGTCCGCGCGAATCCGGCACCGTCGCCATCGAATCCGCCACGGAGTCGATGCTCGGGCCGCCCGTTCGAAGCAGCGACGGTCGCTTTGATCATCACATCGTGACTCAACGGTGGACGATGGATGGTGATACGTGGCAGCGAAGTGATCGGTGACGCGCTATTGGGAACCACATACCAATTGGCGGTGGAAAATGACCGCTCTATGGGTGCCAGATGAAACTTTGCTCGGTATTGCGTGTTTCCACATCCTTCGACGTGTGAAACGTTGCGGTTGGATCGTTCGATAGCGGCATGGAGGCATGTCGCTTTGTGGCTTTAGTACATGAGGGCCACGAGAGAAGGTTTCCCTACAGAATCTCAGGGCGAGGTATCGGCGACCGTGGTCCGGGACGCGACGTCCCGGGACGGTTTCGACACGACGACGACCGCTGCCGCCGAAGGGGCGGCGCGGTGGATAAAAATGCAAAAGAGAGAGAAGGGTCATAGACATGGAAGACACAGATCAGACCATCCAGGCTGACTATGTCGAACTCGCTGCCGATATCGTTTCCGCCTACGTCTCGAACAATTCGGTTCCGGTGGGAGAATTAGGCAATCTGCTCAGCAGCGTCCACGCGGCGCTCAGCGGCATCGCCGGCGGCTCCGCCGCCGCTCCCAAGGAAGAGCCGGTCGAAAAGCCGACGCCGGCACAGATCCGCAAGTCCATCACCCACGATGGCCTCGTGAGCTTCGTGGACGGCAAGACCTACAAGACGCTCAAGCGCCACCTGACCGGCGCGGGCCTCGATCCGGCCTCGTATCGTCAGCGCTACGGCCTGCCCAGCGATTACCCGATGACGGCGCCCTCGTACTCCGAGCAGCGGTCGGCCCTGGCCAAGAGCCTCGGTCTCGGCCAGCAGCGCCGTGCCCCGGGCGACGCCAAGGCGAGCGAGTCCTCCGAGCCGGCCACCGAGCAGGCCGAGGCCGAGAAGCCCCGGCGCGTCGGCCGTCCGCGCAAGGTCGCTGCGGCCGAGTGAAGGTACGGACCGGTCCATTCGGACCGGCACGCCTCCGTCCAGCCTTCGTCCCCGCATGCCGACTCCGGCTGCGGGGAGTATTCGGTTCCAGGGCCAGCGAGAAACGGGCTTCGCTCGGGCGACGCGCGGGCTCGGTGATACGGTTCCCGCCTGAATCAAGCGGAAGCCGTGTCAGGCGCCTTCCTGCCAGCCGGTCTTGGCACCCTTGTCGAACAGCTTCTGCGCCAGCACTACGGCGGCGGGCGCGTTGAGGGCGGTGGCATCCGCGCCGAGGCGGACGGCGAGACCGGGGTCGGCCGTGAAGACCGGACCGCCCACCATGATGCCGACGGCCCGGTTGCACGACCTCGCCCGGATCGTCGCGATGAAGGCCGCGAGCTCGTCGAGGCCGCGGTCGCAACTCTTGGTCAGCCCGACCACCGCGAACCACCGCCGCTCCACCAGCGAGGCGATGGTCTCCCGAGGAGCCGCCGGTTCCGACTGGACGTTCCAGCCGCCGGCGCTGAGGAACTTCTCCACCATCGCCGCGCCGAACACATGCTGCTCGTCGGGCATCGTCGTCATGAGGACGAGGCGCTTCTTGTTGATCGCCGGCAGACCGTCGGTGTCGTTGAAGACCGCCAGGAGATGCTGGAGCCGACCCACCGCCAGGGTCACGTCGATGAAATCGCAGATGTCCTCGTCCCACAGGTGCCCGAGGTAACGGGCGGCCGGCTCCAGCACGTCGACGAACAGCGTATCCATCGAGACGCCGCGGTCGCGCAGTCCGGTCACGAAGTCGATCGCCGCCTGCAGGTCGGTGCCGAGCACCAGGTGCGCCAGGCTCTGGATCTCGTTGTCGCGCGCGAGCGTCGCGGTGGCCGCCTGGGCCTCGGCGCGGTGGTGCAGGGTCAGGCGGGGAATGACGTCCGCGGAGACGATCCGCAGGAGCTTGGCGCGCCGCGCGAACACGTCGGAACGACGGATGATGTCGGGGGCGACGAAGTGCGCGTCCATCGCGGTGTGCTGCGGCGGAGGCGTCGAGAACGCGGTGTCCTGAGCCGGCATGTCGATTCCCCCGAACGTGGCGTCGCGGGTTTGGCACCCGACTCGTCCTCAAGGTAGACCTCGAAACCGTGACCCGTCTAGGGGGCAGCGTGAAAGCTTGAATCAGGCCAAGCTTTCGCCGTGTCCGTGCAATCCGGCAACTGTGGGATTCTTTTCGGCAACGCGCCGGTATTCCAGAGGAAACCGCACGTTCCAGTCACGCTTTCCCCGAAGTCCGGTTGCTAAAGGTCAGTCCTGGTCCGCCCCCAACGCGACGCGTTCGTCCGCCCGGGAGCGCCGGGCGCGCTCGTTGCGCAACTCCCGCTCGGCCAGGAGCCAGAACTCGATCTCGAAGCCTTCCGGCCGGTGGTGACGCTCCCACAATTCGTAGGCGCGTTCGCGAATGTCGTCGAAGCTGATCCTGGCCTTGCCATCCATGTGCCGCTCTCCGTGCGGATCGGGCGCCGTGGCCGACCGATCGTCCCTGGGGAAGACGCCCGAGGCCGGCGGGCGATCCCTCCTCGGGCGACCCTCCGGCGACGGACGACCCCGCTCGACGAGAGTTCAACCGCCCGCGCGAAGCGATGTTCGGTCCCCCTCGCCCTATCCCTTCCAGTTCTTCAGGGCGCCGAAGGGGCTGGCCGAGGGATCGGGGGCGGGCGGGTTGAGGACCGGCTCCACCTGAGACAGGGCGTCGGCGATCGAGAAGGCCGAGCCGTTGTTGGGCAGGCGGCCGCCGGCCGCGTCCTTGTGGCCGCCGCCGCGGAACCTGCGGGCGCCGTCGAGGGCGGTCTCGTCGTTGGAGCGGAACGAGAGCGAGCCGGTGCGCTGGACGTTGACCACGCGCCGGGCCCGGCCGCTCTCCATGATCCGGTCCGACACCCGCTGGAACATGCCCGAATCGAGCCCGAACGAGAGCAGCGTCCCGTCGGAAAGCGGCCGGAACAGCGTCTCGGAGCGGGCGAGGATGCGGGCGATGCGCATGCGGGTGGTGAGCGAGCGGTCGTCGTCGGGCTCGCCCTCGAGGAGGCGATCGAGGACGCGGGCGCGCAGGGCCCCGACCTCGGTCTCGATCCGCGCCGGCGGCAGGCCCTGGCGCAGGAAGCCGGCCACCCCGCGGAAAAGCTCGCCGACGAAGCGGTCGTGCCAGGGATGGCCCAGCGGCACGAGGTTGGAGACGTTGTCCCAGAACACCTCGTCGAGGACGTGCCCGCCCAGGAAGGTCGGCCGCTCCTTCTTCCACAGGTCGAGGGCGTCCACCGCCTCCACCAGGGTGGCGAGGTCGAGGCCCTGGGCCTCGTCGGGCTCCTGCGTCGCGTAGAGGGCGCGGTGCGCGAAGGCCATGCGGGTGGCGCAGCACCCCTCGTCGATGAGCAGGACGATGGCGGGGTCGCCGAGATCGAACCGCCTGAGGGTCTCCCCCTCGGCCTGCGGGGGCAGGGGGACGATGCCCTGCTCGCGCAGCTGGTCGAGGGACGAGGCGTGGTGGTCGAGGACGACGAGGCGGTGGGCCTGCTCGGGCGCACGCTTGGCGTTCATCGCCGCGAAGGCCTTGAGGAAGTTTACCGCCGGGGCCTCCAGCCCGAGGTCGGTGACGATCAGGAGTTCGGGCGTGCGCGCCGCGGTGAGGCGCTTGAGCTCGACGTCCACCACCGGGCCGATGTCGGAATAGCGCGCCACGTGGACGATCCGCGACACCGGCAGGAAGGCGCCGACCACGGTGGAGGCGGCATAGCCGTCGAGATCGTTGTGGGTGATCTGCGTGGCGTTCACGGCGGGAATCCTCGGCGCGGCGGCCCTCGCCACCAGGTCCGGGCTGCTATGGCGGCCTTGCGGGTGCGGTGCAACGACCGCTTCGGGCACCGGGACGATCGTTCCCGCCCCGGAATGCTGCCAGACGCCGCAACCGGTCGCGCTTGATTGCCGCGCTCCGGGCGCGAGATGGAGCCGATGCCCGATCCAGCAACGCCCCCGCCGACCCTCGTCTGCCTGCATTTCCTCGGCGGCAGCGCGCGGGAATGGGCGCCGATCGCCGCCCGCCTCGATGGCACCGTGGCCTGCCTGCCCCTCGACCTGCCCGGCTTCGGGTCGGCCCAGGACGTGCCCGGCTTTGCCGTCGCCGAGATGGCGGACCACGTGATCGCCCGCATCCGGGCGCAGGCGCCGCGCCGCTGGATGCTCGCGGGCCACAGCATGGGCGCCAAGGTGGCGTTGGCGGTGGCCCGGCGCGCGGAGGACGGCGAGGACGGCCTTGCCGGCCTGTGCGGGCTCGTCCTGCTGGCGGGTTCGCCCCCGAGTCCCGAACCGATGCAGGAGGAGCGCCGCGCCGCGATGATCGCCTGGATCGGCGCCGATGCCGAGACGCGGCGCAGGGAGGCGCAGGGCTTCATCGCCGCCAACGTCGGGGCACCGCTGCCGGAGGCCCTGGCCGGGCAGGCGGTGGAGGACGTGCTGGAGGCCTCCCCCGCCGCCTGGACCGCCTGGCTCGAGGGCGGGGCGCGGGAGGACTGGTGCGCCCGCATCGGCGTGCTGGCGACCCCCGCCCTCGTGGTGGCGGGCGGGCAGGACGCCGACCTCGGCGCCACCGCCCAGGCCTGCCTCATGGCACCGCATCTGGCGCACCATCGCCTCGTGGTGCTGGAGGGGGCCGGCCACCTCCTGCCGATGGAGCGGCCCGAGGTGCTGGCCGCCCTGATCGAGGGGGAGCCCTTCGCCCCGCCGCCCGCCCCGGTCGCGCCCGCGATCCCGGCGGATTACCGCGCGTTGATCGCCTCGCCGCGGGTGAACGGCCGGCTGCGCGCGGCGCTCGACGACCGCGCGGCACCCGACGACCCCGCCTACCGGCCCGCCGTCCTCGACCCGGTGGAACTGGCGATCCTGCGCGCCGTGGTCGACCGGGTGCTGCCGCAGAAGGGCAGCGCGCGCATCGATATCGCCGCGCGCATCGACGCCCGGCTCGGGCGCGGCGAAGGCGACGGCTGGCGCTTCGCCGACCTGCCGCCCGACAGCCAGGCCTATCGCGCCGCGATCCGCAGCCTCGACGGCGAGGCCTGCGGGCGGGCCCACCTGCGCTTCCTCGCCCTCGACGGGACGGCCCAGGACGCGATCCTCACGACGGCGGCCGAGGGCGGGCTCGACGGCACCGGCCTCGACGCGGCGCAGATGACGCTGTGGTTCGAGGAACTGCGATCGGATGTGGTGCGGACCTACCTCGCCCATCCCGCCGCCCTGGCGCGGATCGGGTTCGGCGGCATCGGGGCCGGGGGCGATACCGCACCGGCCGGGTTTGCGCGCGTGGGCGTCGACGGGCGCGAGCCCTGGGAACCGGCAGCGGCCGGGGAGGAGACGCGATGAACCTCGATGGCATGCGGCGCCATGCGCCCTCGGACGTGGTCGATGCCGTCGTCGTCGGCACCGGAGCCGGCGGCGCGCCGCTGCTGGCCAGGCTCGCGGCGGCGGGTCTCAAGGTCGTCGCCCTGGAGGCGGGGCCGAACTTCGACCCCAAGACCTTCGCCTTCGACGAGACGCTGGCCGACGAGATCTACTGGACGAAGGAACGTCTGAGCGGCGGCGCCACGCCCGAGGCGTTCGGGGCCAACAACAGCGGCACCGGTGTCGGCGGCTCCACCCTGCACTGGGGTGCCTTCGTGCCGCGGGCCGACCGGCGCGACCTCAAGCTCCGGTCCGAGAGCGGACAGGGTGCCGACTGGCCCCTCGACTACGACGACCTGCTGCCGTTCTACGAACGGGTGGAGGCCTTCATCGGCGTCTCGGGGGCGCAGGCCTATCCGTGGGACGCGAGCCGGCGCTACCCGCTGCCGCCGGTGGCGCGCAACGCCTCGGCCGAGATCATGGCCGCGGCCTGCGCGCGACTCGGCGTGCGCGCCACCGACGCGCCCGCGGCGGTGGTCTCGCGGGCCTTCGCGGCCGCCGGCGCCGACGAGCGGCCGGGCTGCATCGGCTGCGGCTACTGCCACCAGGGCTGCCGCACCGGCGCCAAGACCAGCATGGACGTCACCTACCTGCCCCTGGCGGTGGCCCACGGCGCCGAGATCCGGCCCGATTGCACGGTCCACGGGATCGAGCGCGACCGGGACGGCCGGGTCGTGGCGGTGGTCTACCGGCACGAGGGACGGGACGTGCGCCAGGCCTGCGCCGCCCTGTTCCTCTGCGCCGGCGCGGTGGAGACGCCCCGCCTCCTCCTGCATCTCGACCTCGCCAACGGCAGCGGGCAGGTCGGGCGCAACTACATGGGCCATGTGGCCACCCAGGTGTGGGGGACGTTCGCGGCCGAGACCCGGCCCAACAAGGGCTACCCCTCCTCCCTCATCACCGAGGACATGGTGCGTCCGGACGACGCCGACTTCGTCGGCGGCTACCTCGTCCAGAGCCTCGGCGTGGTGCCGCTGACCTTCGCCAATTCGGTGGCGCGCGGGCGCGGCCTGTGGGGACGCGACCTCGTCGACTACCTCGCCCGCTACAACCACGTCGCCGGGCTCGGCATCAACGGCGAAACCCTGCCTTCCGAGCAGAACCGCCTCACCCTCGGCGACGAGACCGACGACCTCGGGATGCGCAAGGCGCGCATCGACTTCGGCTACGGCGGGAACGAGGAGCGCCTCGACGCCCATGCCACCCGGTTCATGACCCGCCTGTGGCAGGAGGCGGGGGCGCAGGACATCTGGGCGCTCAAGCGGGTCGCCCATACCCTCGGCACCTGCCGGATGGGCCACGACGGGAAGACCGCCGTTGTCGATCCCTTCGGGCGCAGCTTCGAGGTCCCCAACCTGTGGATCTGCGACGGCTCGACCTTCCCGAGTTCGCTCGCCGCCAACCCGGCCCTGACCATCATGGCCCTCAGCCTGCGCAGCGCCGAGCGGTTCCTCGGCCGATGAGGGCCGCCGACGGGCTCGGAACGTCCG
Source organism: Methylobacterium sp. Leaf466 (assembly GCF_001425565.1). Lineage (NCBI taxonomy): Bacteria > Pseudomonadati > Pseudomonadota > Alphaproteobacteria > Hyphomicrobiales > Methylobacteriaceae > Methylobacterium > Methylobacterium sp. Leaf466. The sequence goes on from NZ_LMRC01000013.1 coordinate 17,907, forward strand.
CCCGGACAGGGCGGTTGACCCCTCGATAAGGTCGCTGCCGCGCGGGCGGCCGTCGCACCGGAGAGGCCGATGCCGCTGCACGATCCCATCCCCTACGACGACGATGCCGAGAGCCCCGATCCGGGCGAGGCGGCAGTCCATGAGGAGATGATCGCCACCTTCGCGACGATCCAGGAGACGACGTCCGGCCACTACGGCCACGCGGTGCGCGGGGTCCATGCCAAGAGCCATGGGCTCCTGAAGGGCCGCCTCGAGGTCCGCGAGGGGCTGGCCCCGGCCCTGGCGCAGGGGCTGGTCGCGACCCCCGGCTCCTACGAGGTGGCGCTGCGGCTCTCCACCAACCCAGGCGACATCCTCGACGACAGCGTCTCGACGCCGCGCGGCCTCGCCGTCAAGGTCGTGGGCGTGGAGGGCGCACGGCTGCCCGACTCTCCCGGCACGAGCCAGGATTTCGTGCTGGCGAACGCCCCCGCGTTCGTGGCGCCGGACGCCAAGGCCTTCCTCCGGAGCCTCAAGCTCCTGGCTGCCACCACGGACACGCCGCAGATCTTCAAGAAGGCGTTCTCCGCGACGCTGCGCGGGATCGAGGGCGTGATCGAGAGCCTCGGGGGGAAGAGTCCGACCCTGATCGCCCTGGGCGGCCACCCCGAGACCCATCTCCTCGGCGAGACCTTCTACAGCCAGGTGCCGCTGCGATGGGGCGACTACGTCGCCAAGGTGGCGGTGGCGCCGGTGTCGCTGGAGCTGACCGCGCTCACCGGCGCGGCCCTCAACGTCAACGGCAAGCCCAACGGCCTGCGCGAGGCGGTCCTCGCCTACTTCTCGGCTCACGAGGCGGTGTGGGAGCTACGGGTGCAGCTGCGCACGAACGCGCGGACCATGCCGATCGAGGACGCCTCGGTGCCGTGGCCCGAGCACGAGAGCCCCTATGTCGCGGTGGCCACGATCACGGTGCCGCGCCAGTCCTCCTGGGACGAGGGGCGGATCAAGGCGATCGACGACGGCTTCGCCTTCAGTCCCTGGAACGGGCTCGCTGCACACCGGCCGCTCGGCTCGATCATGCGGGCGCGCCGCGCCGCCTATCCGCGCTCGGCCGACTTCCGCGCGACCCGCAACGGCTGCCCCATCCACGACCCGCGCGACCTGTCGGGGATCAGGGGGTAGCGGGGCGATCGTGGCCGGATGGACCTCCTCGACCCCCCTGACCCCTCGTCGATCTGCCGCGGTCGCCCGAGACCCGCGTCGGTCGCCGGTGGGCCATTCCCGACACCGACGGACCACGTCGCCATGAGACGAGACCCGATGGAACAAGCGCTTATGATGAACCCGATCCGCCGCGTGCGCCCTCTCGCACTTCTCGTCGCCACGACGATGCTGGCCGCCCTTCCCGCCATGGCCCAGGCGCCGTCCGGAACCGGGCCGGTGCTGACCAAGGTCGCGAGCTTCGAACATCAGGTCACCGGCGTCACCGTCTCGCCGGAGGGGCGCATCTTCGTGAATTTCCCGCGCTGGACCGAGGACAGCGCGGTCTCGGTCGCGGAGGTGAAGGACGGCAGGCTCGTCCCCTTCCCCGACGAGGGCTGGAACGGCTGGCGCAACGCGCGCAGGGACGAGGTCTCGGCCGGCGACCACTGGGTCTGCGTCCAGAGCGTCGTCGCCGACCGCCAGGGCAACCTCTGGGTGCTCGATCCGGCCGCCCCCGCCATGGGCGCCATCGTCAAGGGCGGCCCTAAGCTCGTGGCGATCGACCTGAAGACCAACACGCCCACCCGCACCATCGCCTTCGACGAGACCGTGGCACCGCAGGGGTCCTACCTCAACGACGTCCGCTTCTCGCCCGACGGCAGGACCGCCTATCTGACCGATTCCGGGGCCAGGGGCGCCCTGATCGTCCTCGACGTCGAGAGCGGCAAGGCCCGACGCGTGCTCGACGGCCATCCGAGCACGCAGGCCGATCCGGCCGTGACGGTGACCTACGACGGTAGGCCCCTGCGCCGCCCCGACGGCCGCGGGGTCGAATTCGCCGCCGACGGGATCGCACTGTCGGCCGACGGCAAGACGCTGTACTGGCAGGCGATCAAGGGCCGGACGCTGTATTCCATTCCCACCGAGGCCCTGGCCGGCGGCCTCGCCACGGCGCTGCTGCCGACGGCGCTCGCCGGCGATCCGGCCTCCAAGATCGAGCGGGTCGGCGACAACGGGCCGGCCGACGGGCTCATCGTCTCGCGGCGCGACGGACGCCTCTACGTGACCTCGCCGCAGGACGACGCCATCAAGGTCCGCGACCTGTCGGCCAAGGATTCGCCCCTCGCGACCCTGATCCAGGACAAACGCCTGCGCTGGCCCGACACCTTCGGCGAGGGTCCGGACGGGACGCTCTACGTCACCACCTCGCGCATCCAGGATTCGGCTTTCTACAAGCCCGACGCTCCGGCCGCCCTCCCCACCGACCTGTGGAGCTTCAAGCCGAACGCGGCCGAGGCCACCGGGTCGGCCGTGCCGCCCGCCCGCTGAACCGCCCGGACGCGAGACGGAACGATGATGTCACGACGCGACGTCCTGGCGGCCGCCGCCGCGGGGCTGACGACCGCTCCGGTCGCCGCCGGCCCGATCCTGCGCGCCGACGACGCCGGCTTCTCGGCGGTGGTCGATTCCGGCGCGCAGCTGCGGACACTCTATTCCGGTGGGCGCTGGTGCGAGGGGCCGTGCTTCGCCCCGGCGTTGGGCGGCCTCGTGTTCAGCGACGTACGCTCCAACCGGATGCTCGTGCTGGGCGAGGACGGCGAGGCGCGAACGTTCCGTGATCCGTCGAACAACGCCAACGGCAACACCCTCGACGCGCAGGGGCGCCTCGTCACCTGCGAGCACCGCGGGCGCCGGGTGGTGCGGCGCGAGGCGGACGGCGGCCTGACGGTGCTGGCCGATTCCTACGCCGGCAAACCGCTGAACTCGCCCAACGACGCGGCCCTCGGCCCGGACGGGGCGATCTGGTTCACCGACCCGATCTACGGCATCACCGTGCCGGACGAGGGCATCATGGCCGAGCCGGCCCAGTCCGCGCGGCGGGTCTACCGCATCGCGCCCTCGGGCGGGATCGCGGCGATGACCGAGGCCCTCGACCAGCCCAACGGCATCGCCTTCTCGCCCGACGGCCGCACCCTCTACGTGAGCGACACCGGCGCCGCCCTCAAGAACCCCGAGGGTGCCCGGGCGATCTACGCCTTCGCCGTGACGGCCGGTCCTTTGCCGGCGCCACGGGTGTTCGCCACCCTGGAGGCGGGCGTGGCCGACGGGCTCGACGTCGACGAGGCGGGCCGGGTCTATGCCGCCTGCGTCGACGGCGTGCGGGTGTTCGGGTCCAGCGGCGCCCCGCTCGGGCGCATCGCCACCGCGACGGCGGCGGCCAACGTCGCCTTCGGCGGGCCGGACGGACGCCGCCTGTTCGTCTGCGCCGGCCCGGCCGTCCACGCGATCGACCTCGAGGTCCGCGGCGCTCGCTTCGCCTGATTTTCGCCCTCTCGACCGGAGCCCGCATGACCCTCGACCGCCGCCACCTGATGACCGCGACCGGAGCCGCCGCGCTGGCCCTGACCACGCCGGCGGCGAGCCGGGACGGGGCCGCTCCCGGGGACGGCGTGGCGCGTGATCGCACGCGAGGACCGATGGAGCTCGCCCGGGTCGCCCATGCCCCGTCGAACCCCACCGGGCTCGCCATCTCGCGGGGCGGCCGGTTCTTCGTCATGATGCCCCGCTTCGAGGCCGCGGTCCCCTTCACCCTGGCCGAGGTGATGCCCGACGGGCAGGTCCGGCCGTTCCCGGACCTCGCCACCAACGCCATCGATCCGGCACAGCCGCAGGCCCGGCTGTTCCACGTGCCCAACGGCGTGTTCGACGACGAGGACCACCTCTGGGTGCTCGATGCCGGCCTGCCGGACGGCGCGGGGCCGCCGGTGCCGGGGGGGCCCAAGCTCGTGCGGATCGACATCGCGGCGGCCGCGATCCGCCGGGTGGTCCCCCTCGATGCGGGCGTCGTGCCGACCTCCTCCCTGAACGACCTGCGCCTCGACATCGGCCCCGGCCGGGCGCTCGCCTACGTCACCGACCAGGGCCAGGACGGCGAGGGGGCGATCCTCGCCGTGGACCTCACCGACGGCCGGGTGGTGCGGCGCCTGGCCGGCCACGCCAGCACCCGGTCGCAGAAGGGTCTCCTCAAGCTCGTGGAGGGCGAGGCGGTGATGCAGCGCAAGGGCGAGGGCCCGCCCCGCCCCGTCCAGGGCGGCGCCAACGGCATCGCGCTGAGCGCCGACCGCAAGCGCCTGTACTACGCGCCCCTGATGGGCCGGCGGCTGTATGCGGTGGACACCGCCTCCCTCCTCGACCGCCAAGCCTCCGACGCCGCGGTGGCGGCCGGCGTCGAGGACCTCGGCGAGAAGGGCATGACCGGCGGCCTCGCCACCGACGCGCGGGACCGGGTCTACCTCGCCCTGCAGGAGCACAACGCCGTAGGGCGGCGCGACCCCGACGGCACGGTCTCGATCCTGGCCACCGACCCGCGCCTGATCTGGGCCGACACCTTCGCGATCACCGCCGACCGCTGGCTCTACATCACCGCGGCCCAGGTCAACCGCCGCCCCGAGTACAACCGCGGCCAGGACCGGCGGGTGACGCCCTACGCGATCCTGCGGATGCGAATCGACGCCGACCCGGCCTGACATCGGGCGGGGTGCGGCTCACCCCGTCACGGGACACGGCCGCTTTCCCGGAGCAGCGCCGCGCCGCGAGCCGATCCGCCGCAGGCGCAGGCCCCGGCCGACAGGTCACGCGACCCGCTATCGCGCGACCTCCGGGCAACATATGCTAATGCGGACCCGCGAACATCTGTCGTCTTCGCGCTCGACCGACAATCCGTCGCGCACGCCACGTCGTCCCGTCCCTTCTCCTCTGTCGATCGTCTCTACCCAGGGTAGCCTGGCCGAGACAGGACCGCCGCCGGTGACCATGATATCGCCCGAAGACCTCAAGCTCCTGGTCCGCAAGCTCTCGAGCATCGAACACATCTCCGATGAGGAGAAGCGGGCCGTCGAAACCCTGCCCTTCACCAAGCGGCGCCTCGACAGCGGCCACGACATCGTCCGCGAGAAGGACCGGCCGACCCAGTGCTGCCTGATCCTCGACGGGTGGGCCTGCCGCTACAAGATCCTCACCGAGGGCAAGCGGCAGATCATGTCGTTCCACATCCCCGGCGACATCCCCGACCTGCAGAGCCTGCACCTGCGGGTGATGGACCACAACCTCGCCACGGTGACGCCCTGCACGGTGGCCTTCATCCCGCACGAGGCGGTCCTCGACATCACCCGCCGCTTCCCGGGCATCACGGGCGCCCTGTGGCGCGACACCCTCGTCGACGCCTCGATCTTCCGCGAGTGGATGACCGGCCTCGGGCGCCGCTCGGCCAGCGGGCGCATCGCCCACCTGTTCTGCGAGATGTACGTCAAGCTGAACGCCCTCGGGCTGGCGGAGGGCTATCGCTGCGAATGGCCGATCACCCAGGTCGACATCGCCGATGCGCTGGGCCTCTCCAACGTCCACGTCAACCGCGTGCTGCAGGACCTTCGCAGCCAGAAGCTGATCGCCCTGGGCGGACGCACCCTGGTGATCGAGGATTGGCACGGCCTGACCGAGGCGGCGGAATTCGACCCGCTCTATCTCCACTTCGACGACTGAAGATCGGTCTCCCGCGCGATCTCTTCCGGGGTGGCGCAGAGGCCGAGGCGGACCATCGCCCGGCCGACGTCGGGCGAGGCGGTGGCCACCGCGAAGGGAATGCCGAGGAGGTAGCCCAGCGTCAGCGGCAGGCTCCAGACGAAGGCGGCGGGGCCGAGCGCGAGGAGCGCGAGGCCGAGGCCGAGCCCGAAGGCGAGGCAGGGCCACAGGCGGCGCAGGGCCGTCGTCCACCGCACCCCTTGCGCGTCGCGGTTCTGCCGGCCCCAGGCGTGCCGGGGACTGACGAGGCGCTGGCCCATGAACAGCGTGAGCCGGAAGCTGCTCACGGCCAGGAGCACGAAGGAGAACGCCAGTTCCAGGAGGGCACCGGCCGCCACCCGCGCCAGCCCGCCGTGGGCGCGGGTCGCGCGGCGGGACGTGAGCACGTCGAGGTAGCCGGCGAGCTTGGGCGCCATCGAGGCGGCCAGCCACGCCAGGTAGAGCCCCGCGGCCAGGGCCACGGGAAAGCCCTCCTCCACCTGAATCAGCTTGAAGGGCACCAGGACGAGGGCCAGGGTCAGTGCGGGCGCGGTCAGGAACATCATCACCGCCGCGGCGAGCTGGAACCGGCTGACCGGGTGCAGGCCCGGCATCCGCATCAGGCGCAGGTACTGCAGGTTGCCGAAGCACCAGCGAACCTCGCGGTCGACGTGGTCGAACAGCGTCGGCGGGTTGTCCTCGAAGCTGCCGCCCTCCACCGGCAGCACCCGCACCTCGTAGCCGGCCCGGCGCATCAGCACCGCTTCGATCTGGTCGTGGGACAGGATCGGGCCGCCGAAGATCCCATCGGGCAGCACCGGCATGCGGCAGTGGCTGGCGAACGGGCGGATGCGCACCAGGGCGTTGTGCCCCCAGAACGGGCCGCAATCGCCCGTCCACCACGCCGACCCCATCGTGTAGGGGCGCATGCCCTGGCGCATCCCGAACTGGAAGATGCGGGCGAAGGGGCTGGCCGAGGGCGCCCCGACCACGAGGCTCTGGAGGATGCCGATGCCGGGGTACGCCTGCATGATCCGCACGAGGCGCAGGATGCAGGCCCCGTCCATCAGGCTGTCGGCGTCCAGCGGCAGCATCAGGTCGCAGGTCCCGCCGTGGGCGCGGCAGAAATCCTGGAGGTTGCCGGCCTTGAAGCCGGTGTTGTGCGCCCGGCGCCGGTAGGCGATACGGTGACGCTCCGCGAGCGGGCTGCGGGCGCGCCAGTCGGCCACCGCCCGCTCCTCGGCCGCCGCCACCGACGGGTCGTCGCTGTCGCTGAGCACGTGATAGGCGAAGGCCCGGCCCCAGCCGGTGGCGTCGAGGCTGGCCTTGACCCGCTCGAACCGCGCCAGCGCCCGGGCCGGGTCCTCATTGCGCAGGGTCATCACCACGGCGGTGGCGATGCGGATCGGCTCCTGGCCGGTGATCGCGAAGGGGGCGGCCGCCGCGAGGCCCTCCGCACCCCGGCGCATCAGCCAGAGGCCGATCGCCGCGTTCCAGAACCCCAGCACCGTCCAGGGCAGGGAGAGGGCGCAGCAGGCCAGCAGCGCCAGATCGACGAGGCTCCAGCCGCCCGCCCCGAGCACGACCGCCGTCAGCCCGAGGAGGACGAGGCTGCTCGCGAGGTTGAGGGCGAGCACCAGCATGCGGCGCCAGCGCAGGGTTTTGCGGGGTTGTAGGCCCGCGGGCGTCGTGAGAGGAGCGCCACCGTCCGCCTCCGTGCACCGGGGCTGCAAGGAGTCGACGTGAATCATCGGGAGACATCCGGCGCAGCGGTTCGGGAAGCGGAAGGGCTGACGGCGCTCTGGTATACCGCCGTCGGACAAGCCGAGCTGCGACACGAGGTTCCGGCTGCGCCTGAGCCCGGCGCGGTTCCCGTCGAGACCCTGTGGAGCGGCATCAGCCGCGGTACGGAACGCCTCGTCTTCGAGGGACTCGTGCCCGAGACCCTATACGACCGCATGCGTGCCCCGGCCCAGGAGGGGCAGTTCCCCTTCCCCATCAAGTACGGCTACTGCGCCGTCGGGCGGATCGCGGCCCCTGACGCGGCCGGCACCGGCCTCGTCTTCGCGCTGCAGCCGCACCAGGACCGGTTCTTCGCGCAGGCCGCCGACCTGTGCCCGATCCCCGCCGGGGTGCCGCCACGCCGGGCGGTGCTGGCCGCCAACATGGAGACCGCCCTCAACGCGGTCTGGGATTCGGGCGCCGGCCCCGGCGACCGCATCGCCGTCGTCGGCGCCGGCGTGGTCGGCCTGCTCGTGGCCTATCTCGCGGCCGGCATCGTCGGCTGCGAGGTCACGGTGATCGACGTGCTGCCCGAACGGGCCGCCGTCGCCGAACGGCTCGGCGCCGCCTTCGCGCGTCCCGCCGACGCCCGGCCCGGCGAGGCCGACGTGGTGTTCCACGCCAGCGCCAGCCAGGACGGGCTCGCCCTGGCCCTGACGCTCGCCGGCGACGAGGCCCGGGTGGTGGAGCTGAGCTGGTACGGCGCGCGCAGCGTCGCCGCACCGCTGGGCCTCGATTTCCACGTGCGGCGCCTCAGCCTGGTCTCGAGCCAGGTCGGCCGGGTCTCGGCCTCGCGCCGGCCGCGCTGGAGCTACGCCCGCCGGATGCACAAGGCCATGGGCCTCCTGGCCGATCCGCGCCTCGACGCGCTCATCACCGGCGAGGTCGCCTTCGCCGACCTGCCCGAATCCCTGCCGCGCCTGCTGGCCGCCGGCGCGCCGGGCCTCTGCACCGTGGTGCGCTACGCCCTCTGAGCACCGTCACCAACCCCGAGGACACCCTGCATGTACGCCATCGAAGTCCGCGAGCACGTCATGATCGCCCACAGCTTTCGCGGCGACCTGTTCGGGCCGGCCCAGGCGCTCCACGGCGCCACCTTCGTCGTGGACGTCGCCTTCTACCGCACCAGCCTCACCGAGGACGGGGTGGTGGTGGACATCGGCCGGGCCGGCGAGGCGCTCAAGCGCATCCTGGCACCGATCAACTACACGAACCTCGATACGCTGCCGCAGTTCGCCGGCATCAACACCACCACGGAGTTCCTGTGCGGGCACATCCACGGGGCGATGGCGGCGGCGGCGCGGGCCGGCGACCTCGGCCCCGGCGGCGAGGGCGTCGAGCGCCTACGCGTGACCCTGCACGAATCCCACATCGCCCGGGCCTGGTTCGAGGGCCCGGTGGCGCCGTGACCGCGGTCTCCTTCCTCGTCCCCGGGGATCTGGCCACCCCCACCGGCGGCTACGCCTATGCCCGGCGGCTCCTCGCCCATCTGCCGGCGCAGGGGGTGGAGGTCATGGCCGTCTCGCTGCCGGGGTCGTTCCCGCACCCGAGCGAGGCCGACATCGCCCTCACCGCCCAGGTCCTGGCGGCGACGCCGCGCGGCAGCGTGCTGCTCGTCGACGGTCTCGCCTACGGCGCCCTGCCGCCGGCCGTCCTCGCCCTGGCGGGGACGCGCCCGGTCGTGGCCCTCGTCCACCATCCCCTCGGCCTCGAGGCGGGGCTGAGCGCCGAGGCGGCCGCCCGCCTCGTCGCTGTCGAGCGCGCCGCCCTGGCGCTGGCCGCCCGCGTGGTGGTGACGAGCCGCTTCACCCGCGCCCTGCTGGTCTCCGATTTCGGGGTGCCGGCCGCGCGCATCGCGGTGGCCGAGCCCGGCACCGACCCGGCGCCCCGCGCGCCCGGCGGCGGGACGCGAACCGTGCAGCTCCTCGCCATCGGCGCGGTGACCCCGCGCAAGGGCTTCGAGCATCTGGTCGCCGCCCTGGCGGGCCTGGCCGGCCTCGACTGGCACCTCACCATCGCCGGGGCCTGCGACCGGGCGCCCGGGCATGTCGCCGACGTTCGCCGGGCCATCGCCGCCGCCGGGCTGGAGGCGCGGATCACGCTGGCCGGCACGGTCTCGGCGGCCCGCCTCGACGCGCTCTACGCGCAGGCCGACCTCGTGGTCTCGCCCTCCCTGTTCGAGGGCTTCGGCATGGCGCTGGCCGAGGCCCTCGCCCGCGGCCTGCCGGTGGTGGCGTCCACCGGCGGGGCCGCCGCCGAGACAGTGCCGGATGCCGCCGGGCTGAAGGTGGCGCCGGGCGACGTCGCCGCCCTCGCCGACGCCCTCCGGGCGATGATCGCCGATCCCGCCCGGCGCCGGGCGGCGGCGGAGGCCGCCTGGGCCGCCGGCGAGGACCTGACCCGCTGGCCCGACACGGCGGCCATCGTCGCCGCGACCCTGAGGGAGGCCCGAGCCTGATGCGCAACACCGACATCCGGTTTTCCGGACCCATCGTGCGACCCCCGGGAGATCCCGCATGACCGGCTTCAGCAGCGAATGGCTCGCCCTGCGCGAGCCCGCCGACCACGCCGCCCGCGACGCCGGCCTCGTGGCCGACCTGGGGCGGGCGCTGCCAGCCGACCGGGAGATCGGAATCGTCGATCTGGGCTGCGGCACCGGCTCGAACCTGCGCGGGCTCAGTCCTCACCTGGGACCGCGCCAGTCGTGGCGGCTCGTCGACCACGACCCGGCGCTGCTGGCGGCCGCCCGCACCGCCCTCCTCGCCTGGGCCGACCGGGCCGCGACCGACGGCGAGACCCTCGTCCTGGAGAAGGGTGCCGCCCGCCTGCGGGTGACCTTCGCGGCCCTCGACCTCGCCGCCGGGCTCGGGTCAAATCTCGGAGCAGGTCTCGGAGCAGGTCTCGGATCAGGTCTTGGATCCGGTCTTGGCGCAGCCCTCGATCCCGCCCCGGATCTCGTCACGGCCGCGGCCCTGTTCGACCTCGTCTCGGCGGTGTGGGTCGCCGGGTTCGTCGAGGCCGTCGCGCAGACCGGGGCGGTCTTCTACACCGCCCTCAGCTACGACGGCACCGAGACCTGGGCGCCGCCGCACGCGGCCGACGCCGCCGTCCATGCCGCCTTCCTGGCACACCAGGGGATCGACAAGGGTTTCGGGGCGGCCCTGGGGCCGGGCGCCACGGCGGCGCTGGCGCAGGAGTTCGGCCGCCACGGCTACGGCGTCGCCACCGCGCCGAGCCCCTGGGACCTCGGCCCCGGCCACGGCGCCCTGGTCCGCATGCTCAAGGACGGCAAGGCCGCGGCGGTGGCCCAGACCGGCCGCGTCGGTGCGGACGCCCTCGCCGACTGGACCGCCGCCCGCGGCCGCCCGGAGACCACGGCGCGCATCGGCCACGCCGATCTGTTGGCGATCCCGCCCCGGTAGGGCGGTGGCTCGTCCGGCTGGGTCGGGCCGCCGCGCCGGTCCCTACCGGCTCGCCAGCATCCGGCGCAGGGTGCCGTCGCGGCGCACGAGGTGGTGATGCAGGGCGGCCGCCGTGTGGAGGGCGACCAGGGCCACGAGGGCGAAGGCCGCCACGGTGTGGACGCCGAGGATGCGCTCGCCCACCGGCATGCCCCCTGAGATCGGCAGGGTCAGCGGCACCGACCAGAACAGGTTCACGGGGGCGCAGCAGGCCGAGGTGCCGGCCCAGCCGAGCAGCGGCACCAGCACGATCAGCCCGTAGAGGGCGGCGTGCGACACGCCGGCCGCCCGCCTCTGCCAGGTCGGCAGCCCCGCCTCGGCGCCGGGTGCGCCCCGCGACAAGCGAACCAGGACGCGGGCCGCCACCAGGGCCAGGGCCACGAGGCCGAAGGACTTGTGCCACTCGTAGAGCTGGTTCTGCAGCGCCCCCTCGCCGACGTTGGTCATCGCCAGCGCGAGCGGCACCTGGACGAGGATGAGCAGCGCGATGCCCCAGTGCAGCGCCTTCTGGCTCGTGGAATAGGTCGCGGGTCGGGTCGTCTCGGGTCGGGTCGTCTCGGGTCGGGTCGTGGGTGCCGTCATGGGGCGGGTCCTCCTTCGGCGCGGCGGCGCAGGTCGCAGTCGAACAGAACCTCGCCCCCGCCCAGGCGATAGCTCGTGGTCGCCGGCCGCATCGCCTCGTTCAGGGCGACGATGGGCCGAAGGTCGAGGCCGTTGCGGCCCGACCCCATCAGCATCGGCGCCACCATCAGGTGGAGCCGGTCGATCGCGCCCGCGTCGATGAAGGCCGAGACGGTGCGCGCACCGCCCTCGACGAGGATTCGCGCGAACCCGAGTCTCCCGAGGCGGGCGACGATGGCCAGTGGACAGAACGCCGCCTCTGCCTCCATCCGCACGGCCTCGACCCCCGGAGGAACCGCCGCACCCGGCCGGCAGACGACGACCCGGCGCGCGCCGTCCTCCGCCAGGCAGCGGGCCGTGGACGGCATCCGGCCGGAGGGGTCGATCACCACCCGGGCCGGGCTCGCCCCCGCGACGCGGCGCACGGTGAGGAGCGGATCGTCGGCCAGGACGGTGCCGATGCCCACCACCACCGCGTCGACCCGTGCGCGGACCCGGTGGAGATGGTCGAGGGCCGGGCACAGGTTGATGTACTTCGAATCGCCCGAGGGCGTCGCGATGCGCCCGTCCAGCGATTGGCCGAGTTGCGCTAAGACGAAAGGACGCTGCGATGTTCCCGCCGCGAACGGCGCGAAGAGGGTCCATGACGCCGCACCCATGTCATCGGCGTCGGCGCGCAATACATCAGGCGCAGCCGAGGGCGGACGGGACGGATCGCAAACACCGTCCGGACTCGTCACGCTCGCCATCACTCGTGTCCCGTCGTCGTTCGTCGTCGGGCCGTGGAACCAGAGGTCATCGATGCCCACGACGTGCCAGGATGTAGATCGCAGGGACGCTTCCGAACAGGTGGCCGTCGAGCGCGCGATCGCGGAATTGCGCGCCGGCCGTCCGGTCGCCGTCCTCGGGGCGAGGCCCGCCCTCGTCGCCTGCGCCGAAACGGTGGACGCGGCCCTGGCCGCCTTCCTCTCCGGGCTGGATGCGCCGGTGCACCTGGTGCTGCCGGCCCCGCGCCTGCGCCGGCTCGGGCTGCCCGAGCGTGCCGGCGCCGGCATCGTCCACCTCACCGCCGTCGAGCCCGAGCGGATCGCCCGGCTGGCGTTGCGGGTGGATGCCCGCATCGACGCCCCCGTGGCCCCGGCCACCCCCTTCGACGAGAGCGCCCTCGACCTCGCCCGCGCCGCCCTGATGCTGCCCGCCGTGGTGGTGGTGCCGCTCGCGGATGCGGCGGCCGTGCCGGCCCATCTCCTCACCCTCGACGAGGCGGCGATCGCCGCCTACCGCGGTGTCGGCGTGCGCATCGTCAGCCGCGCCCCGGTGCCCCTGGAGGGCGCCCTCGACAGCGAGTTCGTGGTGTTTCGCGGCGGCGACGGCCTGCGCGACCAGGTGGCGATCGTGGTCGGGCGGCCCGACCTGTCCGCGCCGGTGGCGGTGCGGCTGCATTCGGCCTGCCTCACCGGAGACCTGTTCGGCTCGCTCAAGTGCGATTGCGGCGACCAGCTGCGCGGCACCATCCACCGCATGTCCGAGACCGGCGGCGGCATCCTGCTCTATCTCGACCAGGAGGGCCGCGGGAACGGGCTCGCCAACAAGATCCGCGCCTACGACCTCCAGGCCTGCGGCTTCGACACCTACGAGGCCGACGAGGCGCTCGGCTACGGGGTCGACCAGCGCCGCTACGATTTCGCCGCCGCGATGCTGCGCGGCCTCGGGGTGAACCGGGTGCAGGTGGTGAGCAACAACCCCGCCAAGATCGCGGCCCTGGCCGCGGCCGGGCTCGACGTGGTCGGCTCGCAGCGCAGCCTCGGCCGCGTCACCGCGCAGAACCTCACCTACCTCACGGTCAAGCGCGACCGCACCGGCCACGCGCTCGGCCGCGACATCGCCGAGCGCCTGGAGGCCACGGTGACGTGAGGGCCTGGCCCGCCGGTGCCGCTTTCCAGCCCTCGCGCAGGCGGCCATAGGGTCGGGGCCCGCCGCGCGCGTCGAGGCCCGGCCCGGGCCTTCGCGAGCGGCGACGACGGAGACCGGCGATGATCCTGCGACGTGATGCGACCCTCGCCCTGGCGGCGATCGCCTGCATCGCCATCCCCTCCCGGGTGCTGCCGGCCGCGGCCGGCGGCGCGACCTGGGTGCTGCCGGCCGCGGCCGGCAGCGCGACATGGGCGGTCGAGGGCAAGCTGTTCGGGGAGCCGAAGAAGGACAGGGCCAAGCCGGGCCGGGTCGACAAGGACGACGTCAAGAAGTCCACCGACGTGAGCGGCCTCGCCTGCGCCACCACGGCCGGCTTTCCGCGCACCTGCCTGATCGCCGACGACCAGGCCCAGGGCGTGCAGATCGTCATCCTCGAGGACGGCCGGCTCCTGGCCGGCGACTTCATCCGCCTGACCGACGAGACCCATGGCGACAGGGCCCTCGACCTCGATGCGGAGGCCGTCGCCTACGCCGACGGCCTGTTCTACGTCGTCGGCTCGCACGGCCGGCCGCGGCACACCGACGGCGGCCCCGACGACCCGAGCAGCAACGCCAGGGCGGCGGCGTCGCGAAAGCTGTTCCGCCTGCGGATCGACCCGGCCGCGGTCGACGCCAGGGGACGGTTGACGGGACCGGTGGCGGTCACGGCCTCCACCGCCCTGCCCGGCCTCCTGGCCGCGGAGCGGGCGCTCCTGTTCGACCAGCCCCTCAAGAAGGACGGCCTCAACATCGAAGGCGCGGCGGTGAAGGGCGGCCGGCTCTATGCCGGGTTCCGTGGCCCCCTCGTCGGCGGCAGGGCGGCGATCCTGTCCGTGCCCCTCGGCGTCCTGTTCGAGGGCGAAATCGGCAAGGCCGAGGTGACGACCGTCGACCTCGGTGGCGCACGCGGCGTGCGCGACCTCGTCACCTTCGGCGACGGCTTCCTCGTCCTCGCCGGCCCGGTGCAGGACCCGGCCGACGGCAGCGTCGCCGACGGGGATTACGCGGTCACGTGGTGGGACGGGGCGGGACGTACCAAGAGCCTCGGCGCCGTTCCCTCCCTCGGCCCCAAGGTGAAGCCGGAGGCGCTCCTGCCCCTCGGCGAGGCCGACGGCCGGCTGCGGCTCCTGGTCCTGTTCGACGGCCCCGACGAGGGGGGCCCGCGCGTCGTCGAGGTCGACGCCCCCTGACGATCCTGCCCGGCGGGGAGAGGACGAAGGGCGGCAGGACCGATACCGATCCGGCCGCCCCGGTCGCGCGATCCCCCGGGAGGGATCAGCCATGGCCTACCACTGGTAGCGGATGCCGGCCCGGCCGCCGCCGCCGAGCAGGTCCTCGCCGATGCGGTAGTCGGCCCTCAGGAAGCCGGACAGGCCGGTGGTGAGGTTGAGGAAATTGATCGAGGCCTGGATCTCGCCCCGCGCCTTGTTGACGTTGGTGAGGCCCGTGAGGCGGGTGCCGCCGCCGAAGGTGGCGGTGGTGCCGGACTCGGTGAAGACGTTGTAGACGAGGCCGGTGATGCTCGGCTCGACCCGGATGTTGTCCTGCACGAACTCGGTTCCGAGCCGGGCGCCGATGCGGCCGCGGAAGGCGTCGCCGTCCTGCAGCGGCACCGCGTTGGCGGCGAGCACCGGCGTGCGGTCGAACACCGTCGACACGTATTCGAGGCCCGCCGTCGGCTCGATGTAGAGGGCGTTGGGCAGGTCGAACCGGTAGCCGATGTTGCCCAGCACGTTGTAGTTCTGCAGGCCGGTCGACTGGCGCACGCCCGGCGCGGTGATGTCGAGGCCGAGCAGGTCGGTCTTGAACAGCGTGTCGGCGAAGAAGCCGCCCTTCAGGTAGGTGGCGTAGGCGCCCACCGTGCCGCCGTCGTAATCCTGGCGGCCCGCCTGCTGGTTGAGGCGGACGTTGGCGGTGGTGTAGCCGCCCATGACGCCGAGGATCAGGCCGTCGTCCGGCGCGGTGACGCCGCTGATGACCACGTCGGCGCCCGCCAGCAGGCCGCCGGTGGCCTGGCTGTAGCCGAGGTCGCGCCCGAAGTTGGCGCCCCCGAAGGTGAGGGTGCTGAAGCCGGTGCGGCGCTCCATGTCGCCGAAGGCACGCGCCCAGACGGCGGGCTTGATGTTGCTGGGCGGGGCCGGCGCCACGATCCTGGGGGCGATCGGGTCCTTGCTCACCAGGGCCGCGTATTGGCCGAGCGGCGCGTATTGCGTCATCTGCGGCAGGGCCGGGGCCGAGCCGGCGGCGGCGCGCTGGGCGTCGCCGCGGATCTGGGTGACGCGGTCGAGGATGGCGGTGCCGCCCTGGAAGGCGATGCTCTGGGCGGCCAGGACCGCCGTGGTGCCGGATTGGCCCACCGCGCTGGGCACCGTGACGAGGGAGACGGTGCTGCCGCCTTCTGTGCCGAGGGCGCCGGTGAGCAGCGCCACGTCGAGGGCGCCGAAGCTCTGGACGTTGGCGATGCCGAAGGCGCCGGGGCTCACCGCCCCGTTGACCTGCACGAGCACCGGCGAGGTGGTGAAGGCCTGCCCCGGCGTGAGGTTGAGGAGGTTGAGGCCGGTGGTGCCGCCGGCGCTTCCGGTGATCACCAGGCGGTCCGAGGAACTGGTCTGGGTCGAGACGTCGAGGTTCACCCGGCCGTTCTGGCCGACGTAGTTGCCGTTGATGGTGAGGCTGTCGCCGGCCCGGCCGTTCTGCAGGTCGATCGTGCCCGCGTTGGTGAAGGTCGCCGCCGAAACGGCGGAGGCGCCGCTCGCCCGTACCACGCCCGAGGCGTTGGTGAAGCTCGACAGGCCGGCCAGGGTCACGTCCGGACCGAGGTTGACGATGCCGGCGTTGGTGAGGCTGCCGCCGCCGAAGGTGCTGGTGCCGAGCGGGTTGAAGATCCCCGAGGTGTCGTTGCCGAAGCTCGACCCGGCCGAGAGGGCGACGCGGCCGGCGATCGTGCCGGCGTTGACGACCTGCGTCGCGCCGCGGCTGGCCGTGGTGTCGATCGCCAGGGCGGCGTCGACGAGGCCGGAGTTGTAGACGGTCAGGGCACCGACCGCCGGGGGGACCAGCCCCTGGGCGGTGGCGTCGAGGACGGCCGCGTCGATGCCGACCGACGCGGTGACGGTGCCCGCGTTCACGACCGTGACGGCACCGCCGACGGTGCGGGCGTAGATGCCGGCCGTGCCTGCGGGCACGAAGCGCGCGAAGTCGCTCGGCAGCGTCGCCAACTGCGCCGTGTTGACCTGCGTCGGCAGGGTCGCGTCCTGGGTGAGGGTGCCGCGGTTCGTGATCGTGACGGGGCCGAACAGCCCGCCGGCGGCGAGACCGAGCTTGCCGAAGGTCACCTGCCCGGAGTTGGCCACCCCGACGCCCGCGCGGGAACCGGCGGCGATGCCCACCGTCGCACCCTGGATCACCCCGTCGTTCGTCGCCACCGCGTTGCCGCGGGTGGAGCCGGCGGCGATGCCGATGGGCGCCGTGAGGGTGCCGGCGTTGGCGACCTCGACCGAGCCGGTCCCGGCCCGCGCCACGATGGCGGCGGTGCCGGCCTCGATGGTGCCCGCGTTGGCGACGGTGGCCGAGCCGGCGCCGCCCTGGGTCTCGACCCGGATGCCGCTGCCCGCCGCCGATACGATGCGGGCGCTCGAATCGACGGTGACGGCGACGTTGCCGCCCTGCGAACCGCCGGCCGTCGCCGCCATCACCAGCAGCGCGTCCTGCCCGGCCGCGGCGGTGATGGTGGTGTTCTGCAGGACGTTGAGGGTGAGCGCCCCGGTCGGCGTGTAGAAGATGCCGCCGCCGTAGACCCCGCGCGGACCGCAGTTGGCCAGCGTCGTGGTCGAGGCGTTGTCGCCGGCCGAGCAGAGCCGGGCGAACAGGACGCCGCCGTTGCGGACGGGGAACAGGAACTGGCCCGGGGCGCCGCCGTTCGACGCGGTGGCGAGGGCGAAGGGGCTGCCGTCGAGGTAGTAGCCCGGCACCAGCGCGCCCGGCAGCTGGTAGTAGGTGCCGTCGACGCCGGTGCCGGCCGAATAGCCCACGGCCGCGGAGGTGCCGCCCAGGCCGTTGGTGCCGCCCGAGGCGTCGCCGGTCTCGAACTGGATGCTGCGGTAGTTGTAGGTGATGTCGAAATTGCCGGCGCCCGTGTCGGAGCGCTCCGTCAGCACCACCTGGAAGGTGTTGAGCTTGTCGGCCTTCGACGCGAAATAGCCCACGGCCGGCCAGGTCGCACCGAAGGCGGTGCGGCCGGCATAGGTGCCGGTGCCGTAGGCGGTGACGCCGCTGGCGGCATTGGTGGTGTCGATGTCGGCGAAGAACGGCGCGATGATGGGGGCGCCGCGATAATCGGCGTCGAGTCCGGTGGGCGTGTAATCGCTGAGCGGCCGGCCGAAGGTCACGTTGCCGTTGTTGTTGACGTAGATCTGCGTGTAGTTGCCGCCGAAGAAGTTGGCCGTGAAGGGCAGCGTCACCGGACCGCTGGAATTGTCGTCCCCGCGCGGGACCTGGGTCTGGTCGAAGCCCGGCGCGATGCCCTGCGCGGTGGCCTCGGATGCCGTCACCAGCGCCATCGCCAAGGGCAGGACCGCCAGGGATACGCCTGCGAGAAGGCTGGCCCGCAAGGCGCTCCGACGCGAGGCCGATCGGTCGGCGCGTCCGCCCGGTGCGGTAATGGCGTGAGAATGCATCGTCTGGTGCCCTTTGACCTCGCCAAGACTGTACAGCCAGGTATCCGGATTTGGGTGACGAAACGCCTTAACGATTCTAAACCACCTTGAATTTCGAAGGCATGTTGCCATGGGGCCACAAACGCTGTCCCGCCGGGCGAAGACAGAACTTGAGCCGGCCCCGGAAATTCCAACGCAGTCGTTTCGGCGGAGGGTTGCGCGCGAAGACCGGCGAACACCACGCCGACGCCAGCCGTGCGGTGCCGAGACCCTGAGGGCCGCGGCATGATTCGCAATCGGCGATTCGGGGACGCGGGCAATTCCGGCGCGAACGCCGGCCGACCGTCTCCGGTGCGTCGTGCCATTTCCGATGGATCACTCGTACCATTTCCGGGTGATCACTTCGTGATGCGGAAATGGGCTTCGCTCAGGCGCTGCGCGGGCTCGGTGATACGGAAATGGGCTTCGTCCGGGCGCCGCGCGGGCGTGCCGATCCGGCCACCGCGGTCATCGAGCGCTGGCCGTATCAGGGCATCCGGCTCATGGCGCGCACCGCGCCGATCTCGGCGGGCGTGACGCTCGGGGCCGAGGAGGCGGTGGCGCGCACCGGGGCCGAGCGGGTGTAGGTGGACAGGGCCGGCACCTTCGGGGCGGCGCGCACCGGCGCCACGATCTTGTAGGTGGGCCTGGGAGCCGGACGGGCGGCCTCGCGCGGAGCCGGGCGCACGACCTCGCGCGGAGCGGGGCGGCGAACCTCCCGCTCCACCGGCGGCGCGACGACCTTGCGAGCCGGCCGGACATCCTCTTCGATCTCCGCCGGGCGCGCCGCCTTGCGGATGCGCGGGGCCGGGTCGACCGCCACCGGGGCCGCCTTGCGCGGCAGGCAGACGCTGTCGCTGAGCACGGTGCCGTTCGGGCAGGTCACCTTCACGCAGACCTCGCCCTGCTGCTCGCTGCCGGTGGGGCAGATCATCGGGCAGATCCGGCCGCTGTAGCTGTTGAGATCGTCCAGGGTGAGCTGGTCGGGCAGGGTCGAGGCGATGCGGATGGAGCGGTTGGGGCCGTTGCCGGTCAGCTCGGCCTTGGCCTGATCCGTCTTGGCTTGGTCCGTCTTGGCCTGATCCGTCTTGGCCCGATCGGCGCGCTTGGCGGCGGCGTAGAACCGGTCGAGGGCCGCCATCGAGTGCCGGCCCCACGAGGCCTCCGGCGGCTCGGTGTAGCAGCCGAGTTCGGTCAGGCGGCGCTGGACCGCGCGCTGGACCTCGCCCGGGTTGCCCGGAACCGTCGCCTTGACGTCGCCGATCTCCTTGAGGTCGAGGCTGGCATAGGCGGTGTGGGGCAACTTGGCGGTGTCGGCCTGGGAGGCGGGCGCCCGGTCGGCGGGCGCCCGGTCGGAGGGGGCGACCACGGCCTTGGCCGCGTCCATGGACAGGGCAAAGCCCCCGGCGGCGGCGACCGGCTCGACCGCCGCGATCCTGGAATCCACCACGGCCGCCATGCGGACCGCCTCGGCGTCCGCCGCCAGACGAGCCTGCTCTTGCCGGACCTGTTCTTGCCGAACCGCGGCGACCTGAGCCGCCGCCTCGGAGGCGATGCGCAGTTGATCGGCGCGGGCGGTCTCTTCCCGGCGCGACTGCTCGGCGGCGGCGACCCGTGCGGCCTCCTCGCGACGCGTCTGTTCGATCGCCGCCAGCCGGGTGGCCCTCTCGGCGTCCGCCCTGGCCTGTTCGATTCTGGCCTGTTCGGCCTTGGATTGCTCGATCCTGGCCTGCTCGGCTCTCGCCTGTTCCTGCCGGGCGGCCTCGTCGCGGCGCTGCTGTTCGGCGGCGGCCACGCGCGCGGCTTCGGCCTTCGCCTGATCCAGGCGGGCCGCGTCCTCGCGGCGCTGGCGCTCGGCGGCCGCGACCTGTGCAGCGGCGACCTGTGCGGCCTTCTCGGCCTTGACCTGCTCCTGCCGGGCGATCTCGTCGCGACGCGCCTGCTCGAGGGCGGCGAGGCGGGCGGCCTTCTCGGCCTCGACACGGGCCTGTTCGATCTTGACCTGTTCGATGCGCGCGGCCTCGTCGCGGCGCTTCTGCTCCAGGGCAGCCAGGCGTGCGGCCTTCTCGGCATCCGCGCGGGCCTGCTCGATCCGGGCCTGTTCCTGCCGCGCCAGCTCCACGCGGGCAGCCTCGTCGCGGCGCGCCTGCTCGGCGGCGGCGAATTGGGCGGCCTTCTCGGCCTCGATCCTGGCCTGTTCGACGCGCGCGGCTTCGTCCCGGCGCTTCTGCTCGGCGGCGGCCAGACGCGCCGCTTTCTCCGCCTCCGCTTTGGCCTGTTCCTGGCGGGCGAGGCGCGCGGCCTCTTCCCGGCGCAGGATCTCGGCGGCGGCGAGGCGGGCGGCCTTCTCGGCGTCCAGGCGGGCCTGCTCCTGCCGGGCGCGCTCCTCGCGCCGGATCGCCTCGCGGCGGGCCTCCTCGTCCTGCCGCTGGGCCATCAGGCGGGCGAGCTCGGCCTGATTCTGCTCCTCCTCGCGGCGCGACTTCTCCATGCTGAGGCGGGCCTGCTCGCGGTGGTTCTGCTCCTCCTCGCGGCGGGCCCAGAGCTGCCGCTCCTGGGCGCGCCGCTCCTCCTGGCGGCGGTTCTCGGCCTCCTGCTCGGCGTAGCGGGCCTGGTTCTCCAGGAGCTGGATGCGGATGCGCGCCGCATCGGCGAGGAAGCTCGCCGGGAACTTCTCGATGAAGGCGGAGAGGTCGGCCACCACGTTGCTGTTGCGCAGGCGGCTCCAGGCCTGGGAGTCGGTCTCGGCCCGGTTGAGGAACACCTCGTCGGCGTAGGAGCGCGAGAACTCGGGCAGTTGCTTGCCCTGCGTCGCCTTCTTCACCGCCACCGCCACCCGCTGGAACACCTGCCCGACCTCGAGGCCGGATTCGGCCAGGGACTTGGCCAGCGCCTCGGCGTAGGGGCTGTTGCGGCCCTGGCCGTCGAAGGCGACCTGGTTGGACTGCGTGGCGTAGGCGATGATCAGGCCGTCGCGGCCCACCACCCGGGCGAGCCCGGTGCCGCTGCCGCGCTTGACGCCCTCGGTGAGCGGCAGGTTGCGGCAGGCGTCGAGGATCATGATCCGCGCGCCGCGGGAGTTGTCGAGGGCGCCGATGACGCTGTCGACGGAGATCGTCTCGAACGGGATGTCGAACCCGTCCTTCAGCTGCGCGTCCGTCGGCACCAGGAAGTTCTGGTTCTGGTACTGCAGGCCGTGGCCGGCGTAGTAGACCACCGCCGTCTCGGCGTCGCTCGCCGCGCGGGAGAACTGCGCCAGCCGCCGGTCCATGTCGCGCTTGCTGAGGTCGCGGCCCTCGATGACCGTGAAGCCGATCTGCCGGAGGACGGCGGCGATGTCTTCGGCGTCGTTGCTCGGGTTGTCGAGCTTGCCGAAGCTGGCGTAGGCGGCATTGCCGATGATCAGGGCGACGCGCTTGCCGGTCTGGGTCTGCGCAACCGCCGCCGATGCCCACATCGTGAGCAGGAGGACGAACAGCGCTGGCAGCACCTTCTTCATGGGCCTCATCAGTACACGCCGGGTCGCACGCCGATCAAGTGACCGGGCGCACCGCCAAGAGATTTCCGCGGCCCGCGCCGGCACCGAGGTACCCGAACATTGAATTGCCACGGAGGATCGGCCGCCAAATCGGGGCGATCGTTGCAACGGCGCCGCCCAACACATCATAAGATCGGCTTGGCGAAAGCGCGGCGGTGGTGGAATCTGTCGCGTGATTCGCATGCGCTCCGCATCGACGAGGTTGGGGAAGACGCATGGTCGAAGACCCGTGGTCGTAGTCCGATGACGATCCGCCCCGCCTGGATCGCCGCCTCCGGCCTCGCCGTGGCCGTAGCCGCGGCCGCGGCGTGGCCGCTCCTGACGGGCGTCCTGGCGGGGCATGTCCGGGACCGGCTGGCCCGTGAGACGGGGCTGGACTGGCGGATCGGGTCCGTCGCGCTCGGAGCGGGCCCGAGCCTCGTGCTGTCCGACGTCGGCGCCGGGCGGGCGGGCGCCGGCCTCGGGCTCGACGTCCGCAAGGTGCATCTCTCCGGGCCGTTCGCCCTCGTCATGGGCGGGGCCGGGGCGCTGCGGGTGCGCGTCGAGGAAGCCCGCCTGCGGCTGCCCCTCGACGGGGAGCCGGCCACGCCCCGGGCGGGCGGCGAGGGGCAGCCGGGGCTCTCGGCCCTCGCCGGCGGCGCCAGGATCGAGGCCTTCGACCTGTCCGCGGACGGGCGCAGCCTGTCGGTGACGGTACCGGCCGCCGACCTCACCCTCGATCTCGATTCAGGCCCGGTGCCGGCGGGGGCGACCTACCGGCTCGATCTCGACGCCGGCGGCCATCGCCTGGCACTGGCCCTCGATCCCCCCGCCGGATCGGGCCGTCCGCTGCGCCTCACCCTCGAACCGGGCGGCCCCTCCGGCCGCCGTGGCACGATCGCGGGCAGCCTGCGCCTCGAGGGCCGCCGGGTCGCCCTCGACCGCCTCACGGGGACCCTCGACGGTGCGGCTCTCTCGGGCGACCTGCTCTGCGACCTGCCGGCGGGCGCCTCCGCCAAACCGCGGATCGCGGCGGACCTGCGCCTCGACGCCCTCGCCCTGGCGCCGGAAGGATCCTCCACCCGGGCGCCCGCCGGCCTCACCGTGCCCGTCCCGGTCGGCATCCTGCCCGATCCCCGCTGGTTCGCGGCCGTGGAGGGGGAGGGCCGCATCGCGCTCGGGCGCCTCGTCCTCGGGCCGGCCCGGATCGAGGGCGTCGCCGTCACCGCCAAGGTGGGCGCGGGCGTCCTCGAGGCCGGGCTCGCGGCGGCCCGGGCCTACGAGGGGACGCTGAAGGTCCGCTACGCCCTGGCACCGGCCGGAACCGCGGGCCGTCACCGCCTCGGCCTCGCGCTGACGCAGGGGCAGGTCCGCCCCCTGCTCGGCGACCTCCTCGGGATCGCCGCCATCGACGGGCGCCTCACGGCGAGCCTCGACATCGAGGCCGTGGCCGCCCGCCCCGAGGACGTCCCGCGCGCGGCCACCGGCTCGGCGGACATGAGCGTCACCGACGGCACCCTGGAGGGCTCGGAGCTCCTCGCCGTCCTCGCCTCCCTCGGGCAGGAGCGGGGGAGCGCGGCCACCCGCTTCAGCTATCTCGGCGGGCGCCTGCGCATCGCGCAGGGAACCGGCGTCACCGAGGGGCTGTCCCTGCGCTCGCCGCTGATCGAAGCCGGCGGCAGCGGCAGCCTCGATCTCGTGGGCCAGACCCTGGACCTCACCTTCCAGCCCAGGGTCACGCCCCAGCGCGGACGCCGGCCCGGCCGTTCGCTCTCCGTCCCGGTGCGGGTGGCGGGCCCCTGGCGGGACCCCGCGGTCTCCGCCGACATGGCGGGGCTGCTCGACGATCCGGCCGGCGCGATGGAGGCGCTGCAGGACCTCGGAACCGGGCTGTTGGGCGGCCCAAGTGCCACCGGAGGCAAAAGTGCCACCGGCGGCGGCCAAGGCGCCATCGGCGGCGAACTCGGCGGCTTCCTCGACGCCATCCTCCCAAGGTCGCGCCCGGACGCCCCCGTCCCGCGGCGACGCTGAAACCTTCACGATCGAGATCTCCAGGATCATGACGATGCCTCATCCCCGGTCCCCGGGTCGCACCCGCCTCGCCGCCGTCGCGGGCCTCCTGCTCGGCCTCCCCGCCGGCATTGTGCAGGAGACAGGCGCTCAAGAGACCAAGGCGCCCTCGGGCCTGTCGGTGAGCGTGCGCGCCGCCCGCGGCGTCTGCTTTTCCGACCGGGTCGAGGTCACCGGCGTGCTGGTGGCGCGCCAGGAGGTCGACGTCGGCCCCGAGCGCGAGGGCCTGAAGGTGACGCAGGTGCTGGTCGAGCCCCTCGAGAAGGTCGCCGCCGGCCAGTCCCTGGCCAACCTCGGCCCGATGGAAGGGGTGCCCGGCACCGGGACGACGGTGCGCTCGGGGGTCGCCGGCACCGTCCTGCGCAGCGAGGCCCGCGTCGGATCGCCGGTGTCGCCGCGCCAGGAGCCCCTGTTCCGCATCATGGCCGGCGGCGAGGTCGACCTGCAGGCGGACGTGGCCCTGGCCGACCTGCCCAAGCTCGCGGCCGGGCAGGCGGTGACGATCGCGCCCCTGGGCCTTGCCGACGTCGCCGGCCGGGTCCGCCGGGTCGACCGCGGCATCGATCCGGCGAGCCAGCTCGGGCGGGCCCGCATCGCCCTGGCCGCCACCGACGCCGCCCTGCGGGTCGGCACCTTCGCCCGCGGGGTGATCGTGCTGGCCGAGCGCTGCGGCATCGGCGTGCCCTATTCCGCGATCCAGTACGAAGCCGACGGCACCATCGTCCACACCGTCGAGGACGACCGGGTGGTGACCCGCCAGGTGACCACCGGCCTGCTGTCGGGCACCGACGTCGAGATCCTGACGGGGCTCACCGAATCGGACACGGTGGTGGTGCGGGCCGGCGCCTTCCTGCGCGACGGCGACAGGGTCAACCCGATCCTGCGGCGCGAGCCGGCCGGCGGTTCCGGGCCGCGCTGAGCCTCAGGCACCGCCCGCCCCCGGCCCGCCGGGCGCCGGGGCATGCGCCTCGGTCCCGGCGGCGGTCTTGTGCGGCCGGTCGGCCAGCCCCGCGATCCTCCGGCCGAGGCGGGTGAAGAGGTCGCCGACCCGGGCGACCACGACGAACATCGCCGGCACGAAGATCAGCGACAGCAGCGTCGAGAAGATCAGGCCGCCGATGATGGCGATGGCCATGGGCGAGCGGAACTCGCCGCCGATGCCGAAGGCCAGGGCCGAGGGCAGCATGCCAGCGACCATGGCGATGGTGGTCATGACGATCGGCCGCGCCCGCTTGCGGCCGGCATCGATGATCGCCTCGTCCCGCGGCATGCCGTGGCGGATCGATTCCACGGCGAAGTCGATGAGCATGATCGCGTTCTTCGTCACGATGCCCATCAGCATCAGGATGCCGATCCACACCGGGGTCGTGAGCTGCTTGCCGCTGATCATCAGGGCGATGACGGCCCCGCCCAGCGACAGGGGCAGCGAGAACAGGATGGTCAGCGGCTGCAGGAACGACCCGAACAGCAGCACCAGCACCGCGTAGACCATCATCAGGCCACCGCTGATCGCCTGGGCGAACCCTTCCGAGAGCTCGTTGAGGCTCTCTGCGTCGCCCGACTGGCTGATGGTCACCCCCTTGGGCAGGGACTTCATCACCGGTAGCGCGTCGATGCTCTTGAGGGTGTCGCCCAGCGCCGCCGAGCCGAGGAGGTCGGCCTCGACGCTGGCCTGGCGCTGGCGGTCGTAGCGGCTGATGTTGGTGGGCCCCTGCTGGAAGTCGAGGTCGGCCACCGCCGAGAGGGGGATGCTGCCGCCCCGCCCCATCGGCACCCGCAGCTGTTCGAGGACGTTGCGGTTGAGCCGGGCGCGGTCGTCGAGCTGGACCCGGATCGGGATGAGCCGGTCGCCGGCGTCGAACTTGGCCAGCGCCGGCCCGACGTCGCCGATGGTGGCCACGCGGATGGTCTCGGCCAGGAGCTCGGGGGTCACCCCGAGGCGGGCGGCCAGATCGAGGCGGGGCCTGATCTGCAGCTCGGGCCGGTCGAGGGTGGTGCCCGAGATCACGTTGGCGACGCCGGGGATGCGGCGCATCTGGCCGGCGAGCTCGTTGGCGACGTTGGCGACGATGCGCGGATCGAACCCGCGCACCACCAGCGCGATGGCGCGCAGGCCGTTCTCGTCCACGAAGTAGTAGCGGATGTCGGGCACCTGGCGCAGGCGCTTGCCGATCTCCTGCTCCAGCTCGCGCTGGGTGATCGAGCGGTCGGCCTTGGGCGTGTAGTTGACGATGAGCGAGGCGCGCCGGAACTCGGTGGGCTCCCTGGGCACGCGGCCGCCGTCCACGAACACGCTGCGCACCTGCGGCAGGGCGCGGATGGCGGTGACGATCTCCTCCGTGGTCGCCTCCGTGTCGGTGAGCTGCGAGCCCGGCGGCAGTTCGAGCGCCATCACCGAGCGCGAGGTGTCCTGCGCCGGCAGGAAGCCCTGGGAGAGCAGGCCGAGGCTGGCGATGGAGGCGGCAAAGAAGCAAAAGCCGATGAGCACCGTCACCAGCGACCAGCGCACCGAGAGGGTGACGAGGCGGGTGTAGGCGCGCAGGATCGGGCCCGGCGGCTTCTCGGGCTTGGTGTGCGGCTTCATGAGGTAGGCCGCCAGCATCGGCGTCACGAATCGCGCCGCCAGCAGCGAGAACAGCACCTGCACCGCCACCGTGATGCCGAACTGCTTGAAGAACTGCCCGGCGATGCCGGACATGAAGCTCGCCGGCGCGAAGATCGCGATGATGGTGAGGCTGATGGCGATGACCGCGAGCCCGATCTCGTCGGCGGCCTCGGAGGCCGCCTGCAGGGCGGGTTTGCCCATGCGCATGTGGCGCACGATGTTCTCGATCTCGACGATGGAATCGTCGACGAGGATGCCGGTGGAGAGAGTGATGGCGAGGAAGCTCACGAGGTTGAGCGAGAACCCGAGCATGTCCATCGCCCAGAAGGCGGGGAAGATCGACAGCGGCAGCGAGACCGCGACGATCACCGTGGCGCGCAGGTCCCGCAGGAACAGGAACACGATGATGACGGCCAGGATCGCCCCTTCGAACAGGGTGTGGATCGCCGCGTCGTAGTTGCCGAGGGTGAACTCCACCGAGGAATCGATGAGCGTGAGGTCGAACTCCGGGTTCTCGGCCCGCAGGGTGTCGACGCGGGTCTGCACGGCTTTCGCCACCACCACGTCGCTGGCGCCCTTGGCCCGCTTGATGCCCACCGCCACCACCGGCTCGCCGTTGAGGCGGGCGAAGGTGCGCCGGTCGGCGATGGTGTCGGTGACGATGCCGAGATCGATGAGCCGGACCTCGCCGCCGGTGGGCAGGGCGATCATCACGCCCGAGAGCTCGTCGATGGTCTTGGCCGCCGCCAGCGTGCGGATCGCCTGGTCGCGGCCGCCGATCTCGGCCCGGCCGCCGGTGACGGTGACGTTGGTGCCGCGCAGGCGCCGGCTCACGTCCACCGCCGAGAGGCCGAAGGCCTGGAGCCGGTCGGGATCGAGGGAGACCAGCACCTCGCGCGAGACGCCGCCGATGATCTCGACCTGCGCCACCCCCTTCACGTCCTGGAGCGAGGACTTGACGGTGTTCTCCATGAACCAGGAGATCTGCTCCGGGCTCTTGCCCGGCGCACGCGCCGCATAGGTGACGATCGGCAGGCCGACCACGTCGACCCGCTGGATCAGAGGCTCCTGCACGCTCTGGGGCAGGTCGGAGCGGATGCGGGTGATCGCGTCCTTGACGTCGTTGAGGGCCCGGTCGGTGTTGGTCTCGAGCCGGAAGGCGATGGTGGTGACCGAGAGGCCGTCGGTGATCGAGGAGGCGATGTGGCGCACGCCCTCGACGCCGGAGACGCCGTTCTCCACCACCTTGGTGACCTGCGTCTCGATCTCGGCGGGGGCCGCGCCGAACTGCGTCACCACCACCGAGATCAGCGGGATGTCGGCGCTCGGCAGGCGCGTGATCGGCAGCCGGACGAAACTCGCCCAGCCCAGCGCCAGCAGGATGATCGAGAACACGATGGACGGCAGCGGCCGCTTGATCGCCAGCGAGGAGACGTTGAGCGACATTCAGCGGTTCCTACCGTCGTTCTTGCCGTCGTTCTTGCCGGTGTGACTGCCCGCGTTCTTGCCGTCGTCCCGGCTCACGACCGGCGTGACGCGGTCGCCCGGCCGCACGGCGGTGCCGGCATCGACCACCACGAGCTCCCCCTCGGCGAGGCCGTCGCGGATCTGGATGGTGGTCTCGTCGGACAGGCCGGTGCGGACCCGGCGGCGCTCGACCTTGGTGCCGTTGAGGATCTGCACGCTGGTGACGCCGTTCTGGTAGACCACCGCCGAGCGCGGCACCGACAGGCCGCAGTCGCGCGCGGTCTCGAGGACGGCGCTGGCGAACTGGCCCGGGCGCAGGGCCGAGGCCGGCTCGATCGTGAGGCGGGCGCGGCCGAGCTGCGAGGCGGGGTCGACCTCGCTCACCGGCACGCGGACGGTGCCCTTGGCCTCCAGGCCGGGGCCGTAGACGATGCGGGCCACCGTGCCGGTGCGGATCTTGGTGGCATAGGGGCTCGGCACGTCCACGAGCAGGTCGATGCCGCCCTCGCCGGTGATGCGCACCTGCGGCTCGGGCACGCCGCCGGGGCCGGTGGGCATCGCCGCGCTCGTGGCCATGCCGACGCGGGCGGTGACGCGGGTGACGGTGCCGGCGATGGGCGCGCGGGCGCTGACGCCGGCCGGGCGTCCCTGCGACGCACCGCCCTCCTCCGCGCCGAGGAGGGAGGCGCGCAGAACCTCCTGACCGCTCGTCACCCTGTCGCCCTCGGCGACGAGGACCTGGGTGATGCGGTAGCCGTCCAGCGCGAGGCTGGTGCCGCTCTCCTCGCGGGCCAGCGCGAACCCGGTGATCCGGATCTGCTCCTGAATGCAGGCCTGGCCGGCACGGATGCCGATGACGGTGGTGCCCTCGGGCGTGCTCTCGGCCCGGGCGGCCGACGTCGCCAGGGCGAACAGGCAGAGCCCGAGCGCGATTCGCGCGACCCCTCCGCCAGGGCCCGGGACACTCCCGCCCCGCCCGGGACGACACGCGACGCTGGAGGATTGCACGGTTGGGTCCGGCCTTGTGCGACGACTGGGGTGAGGGCGCCCGCCGACTCCGCGGGCGCCTGCCCGCGGGGTCGGGACGCGGGTGTCCTAGCGGGCCGCGGTCTTCACCTGGAGCAGGTTCACGGCCTGGACGCGCCGGTTCTCCATGGCGAAGGGCGCGGCCTGGTTCTTGAGCTTGGTCTTGCCGTAGCCGACCGCGATCAGGTTCTCGGCCGGCAGCTTGTAGGTCGCCACGAGGTAGCGCTTGACCGCCTCGGCCCGGCGCTCGGAGAGCATCTGGTTGGCCGCGTCAGAGCCCTTGGCGTCGGTGTGGCCGGCGATCACGAAGGTCTGGTTGGCGAGTTCCGGCTTCGAGAGTGCCTTGCCGAGGGCGTCGGCGTTCCGGAGGGCCTCGCCGCGCAGCGCGTCGGACCGGAAGTCGAACTCCATCACGAGGTCGATGGCCGGCTTGTCGGCGGCCACGGTCTTGAGCTTCTCCCGCGCGCTCGCGCTCAGGTCGCGGCTGCTCTTGTTGCGCAGGGTATCGACGAAGACCTCGTCGCCGCTCGGCGCGACCCGGGTCGGGGCGCCGATGGACAGGCTGCGGGTCTTGGGCGGCGACAGGGCCTTGAGGATCTCGTCCTCCGTGACCTGCTGCGCCTGGACGGGCGCCACCGAGGCCAGGAAGGCGACGGCCATCAACCCGATCACACCATGGGAGAGTTTCGAGAAAGTGGTCATCTCAGCCTCCGAAGTCGCGCTGTCGATGGACGTGCAACACCGTGTTCTTCCCACGCCCCCAGGCAGCGATCAACAGCATTCGCCCGGTTTTCTCAGACCTTCCGCGCCCTCGGCGAGGGAAATGTGCAGGCTTGCACAGAGGAGACGCCCCGCAGGCCATGTCATCGCGAGTCATGTGCGCCGGCGCATCGCCGGTCCTCATCATTCCCGCCCCCGGCGGCCGGCCGATCTGCTGCGGATCGGGCCTTGGTGATTCGGGTCGCCGGACGAGCCGACCGCGCGAATCAGGTTTCGCGATCGCCAAAGCAGATTTCGTGAGGATACCATGCTGGGCCGCACGGCCATCGCGGTCGACCGGCGACGGCCGGGGCCGGCCGCGACGGCGCAGCGGGCGTTTCGCGAGGGACGTTCAGCGCAGCCCGTATTGCGCGAAGTCCTTGTCGATCATCGGGTTGAGCGCCAGCGCCCGGGTCAGGTCGTCGTTGGCCTGGGCAGACTGGCCGAGGCGGGAGCGGGCGATGCCGCGTCCGTAGAGGGACGAACTGTGGGTCGGCGCCAGCCGCAGGGCCGCGTCGTAGTCCTGGATCGCCGCCTGGAGGGCATCGGCCTTGAGGTTGACGAAGCCGCGGCTGTCGAGGGCGTCGACGAAGCCGGGCTTGAGCTTGAGGGCGTCGTTGCAGTCGGACAAGGCCTTGCGCAGGTCGTTGTTGATGGCCCGCACCCAGCAGCGGTTGTTGAGGGCCTCGGGACTCGAGGGCTCCAGGCGGATGGCCTGGTCGAAATCCGCGATGGCCGCGGGATAGTCGTCGCGCTGAGCGTGGAACTGGCCGCGCTCGTAGAAGGCGGTGGCATCGCGCGGGTTGCGGGTGATGCGCGCGTCGAGGGAGGCCTTCCGCTGCAGTTCGGCCATCGAATAGGTCTTGGGGGGCGAGCGCCAGGGTACCGGCGGTGATGGCACCGACGGTGCGGGCTCGGCCGCGGGCGCAGGAGCAGGTGGCGGGGGCGGCGCGACGGCGACCGGCTTCTCGGCCTCGCGCGGCGGGCGGGCGGTGCCTTCGACCCTGGCCAGTTCCGCCCGTGCGGTCTTGGCGAGGGGCCCCGAGGGATGGCGCTTGAGGAAACCTTCCAGCGCGCCCTTGGTGCCCTTGGCCATGGCGGCATTGAACTCGCGCGCGGTCTCCTCCTCCGCCGCCACCATGGCGTCGATGTCCTTGTCCTGCAGGGTCGCGGTCGGCTTGGCGGCCTTGTCCTTCGCCGGGGATTCCTTGGACGACCCCTCTTTGGCGGCTCCCTCCTTGGGTTGCACCTCGGGAGGACGGGCCGCCGGTGCGGGCCTGTCCTCGAGCTTGGCCATGGGGGCGGCCGGCCTCACCCAGGCCGGATCGAACCCGAACGGCTCGGTCGTTCCCGCGATCAGGGCGGGCTTCTGCTGGTTGCGGCTCGCGCGGGCCACCGCCTCGGCCGTGGCCGCCAGCGCCTGTTCGGCGCTCGCCTCCGGCACGGCGATCTGGCGCACCAGTTCGGTGGCGAACGGGCTCGTGGCCGCGCGCGTCTCCACGAGGACGCTGCCGGGGGCCGCCGACTGCAGTTCGAGGGTGCGCGGGCCCGGCTTCGGCTCGGCCAGCCCGGCCGAGAAGCTGCGGAAGCGCCGCTCGAACGGGTTGCGGCGGGCGGCGTCGAGGATCAGGATCCGGGCGCCGGCCCCGCGCCTGTCGAGGTCGGCCAGGACCGTGTCGAGGGCGATGCCGTCGCGCTGCACGTCGGGCTCGCTCCAGATCCGCGCGTCTACGGGAACGAGGTAGTTCCTGCGCCCCGCCTGGATGCCGTAGCCGGCGAAGTAGACCAGGGCCACCGCGCCGGTCTCGACCTTGCGCACGAACCGGTCGATGGCGGCCTGGAGGGCGGCCTTGTCGAGGTTCTCGCCCGTCTCGACGGCGAACCCCTTGCGCTTGAGCTCCTCGGCGAGGAGGCGCAGGTCGCCCGGCGGCGTCGCAAGGGCCGCGTCGCTGTCCGGATAGACGGCGTTGGCGACGAGCAGGGCCTGGCGCTGGCGGGACACGCCGCCGGCCGTGGCCGGAGTCGAGGTCAGCGACACCGATGCCAAGAATCCCGGCACCAATCCCGGCACCACGATCAGTCCGGTCGCCAGAACGCGTGTCGCCGCAACGAGTAGACGTCCAAACATGCGGTGCTCTGCTCAAAAGCCTGCCCGTCCTGATACGCATCGAAACGGGGATTTCGCAATAGCGTCGCAGTCCGTCCACACGCCGTCCCGGCGAACTGAGCAATCCTCGCGAATCCCCGGCGGCAAAACCGGGCGCCGGACCGGCCCCAAACCTGCGCAAACCTCGCTCTTCACTTGAGCCGGGGCCTTGACACGGGCCGCCCGAAAGCGTGCGTGGCGCCAGACGCATGGGCCATCCCGGTCTCGGCCTCGGACCCCGTTGCGCAGCGAAAGGCCGGGAGCATGCGGGGTGCGGGGCTGCGAGGTGTGGGGCTGCGGGGCGCGGGGCTGCGGGGCGCGGGGCCGGAGCGATGAAGCGCACCATCGCGGCGATCCTGGCCGCCGACGTCGCGGGGTATTCCCGGCTGATCGCGCAGGACGAGGAGGACACCCTCCGGCGCCTGGCCGACCACACCGCCCTCTACCGGGGGCAGGTGTCCGAATTCGGCGGCCGGGTCTTCAACACCGCGGGCGACGCCATCCTCGCCGAGTTCCCCAGCGCCGTGGAGGCCCTGCGCGCCGCCATCGCGATCCAGCGGGAGCTCGGCCGCCGCAACGACGCGCTTCCCCCCGAGCGGCGGCTGGCATTCCGCATGGGGCTGACCATCGGCGACGTGGTGGCGGTGGAGGGCGACCTCCTCGGCGACGGCGTCAACGTCGCCGCGCGCCTCGAGGGCATCGCCGAGCCCGGCGGCATCTGCCTGTCCGCCTCCGTGCACGAGGCGGTGAGCAACAAGGTGCCGGTGCAGTTCCGCGATATCGGCCCGCAGCGCCTCAAGAACATCCCGCGCCCCGTCCATGCCTACCGGGTGGTGTGGCCGCAGGAGGCCGCCGCCGCGGGGTCGGTGCGCGACCGCTTGCGGCGGAGCGCGC
The DNA here is from genome assembly GCF_001425565.1 of Methylobacterium sp. Leaf466. Classification (NCBI taxonomy): domain Bacteria; kingdom Pseudomonadati; phylum Pseudomonadota; class Alphaproteobacteria; order Hyphomicrobiales; family Methylobacteriaceae; genus Methylobacterium; species Methylobacterium sp. Leaf466. Next base: position 50,644 of record NZ_LMRC01000013.1, read on the forward strand.
CGGCCCGCCGCTGGCTCCTGGTCCCGGCGCTGGCCGTGCCGGCGGCCCTGGCGCTCGCCCTCCGGGCCGGTCCCCTCCCGTGGCGGGACGATCCCGCCGATCCGCCGGGCGATCCCGTCGTCACCGAAGCGCTGCCCGTGAGCGTCATCGCGGCGCGACACCTCTGCTTCAAGGACGAGGTCCGGCTCGGGGGCGTGGTGGTGCCGCGCCGCGAGATCGAGGTCCGGCCCGAGGGCGAGGGCCTGCGCGTCCTCACCGTAGCGGTGGAGCCCCTGGCCAGGGTCGCCGCCGGCCAGGTGCTGGCCACCCTCGGGCGCCTGCACGGGCCGGAGCAGCCGCCGGTGACCTTGAGGGCGCCGGCCTCGGGGGTGGTCGGGCGGGTTTCGGCGACGCCGGGGGCGCCCGTCACCGCCGCCGGCCCGGCGCCGTTCCAGATCGTGGCGCAGGGCGAATTCGAACTCGCCGCGGAGGTGCCGTTGTCCGACCTCGGCCGGATCGCGGCGGGCCAGCCCGCCACCGTCACGCCGCTCGGCCTGCCCGAGAGCCGCGGCCGGGTCCGGACCGTGTCGGCCTCGGCCGAGGGCGCCTCGCAGTCAGGGCGCGTGCGCATCCAGATGGCGGAGGCCGGCGAGCCGCGCCAGGGCACCTTCGCGCGCGCGGTGGTGACGGTGGAGGAACGCTGCGGCACGGCAATACCGGCCTCGGCCGTGATGATCGGCGAGGAGGGCCGCTTCGTCTACCGGGTCGAGGACGGCCGGATCGAGCCGCGCCTCGTCACGATCGGACTGTCGGCGGGTGGGGACGTCGAGGTGCGCGGCGGCCTCGAGCGGAACGACGTCGTGGTCGCCCGCGCCGGCGCCTTCCTGCGCGAGGGCGCGGCGATCCGGCCGATCCGCGTCGAGGCCGCACGAGCGGCCGATTGAAGAGCCCGACACCCGTGCGTCCGGCGTAAAAAACCCCGCGAGGACAGAACATCCGCGCCTGCGTGCTGTCCCGCACGGGGCCGTCGACTGGCGAGACCGGATCGACGATTCACGGTTGACCGGCAACTCTTGCACGATAACGTCGGTCCCATGAACAGGCCGACCCGCGGTCGTCCGGTCATCTTGTCCGCGCCCCGTCGGGAGCGGGAATGGCGTGTCGAAACGTCGGGAGGTCGGAATGAAGACAGTGGTGATGGCCTGTGCGGGATTGATCTTCGGCATCGGCACGTCGGCGGGGTTGGCGCAGGGCACCACCCTGCAGCGCGCGGCCTGTACCCCGGACGTGTTCAAGTTCTGCAGCGGCGACATCCCCAACGTCGAGCGCATCACCACCTGCCTGCGGCAGAAGAAGGCCAGCCTGAGCTCCGGCTGCCAGGCGGTGTTCAACGGCCTCGAACAGACCAGGGTCGCCACCCGCTCGATCGAGACCGGGACCGACGCCTCCGCCTGGTGCGCGCCGTCGGACCCGATGGCGAGCGGCTACGAACTCTGGACGGCGTGGTGCCGGACGGGCGCCGCCGAATAGCCGCCTTGTCGATAGGACATCTCGGTCGATGCAAGGTCTCGGCAGGGGCCGGCCACGGCGAATCGAATGATCGCCCGTCCCGCCCGCGCTCTCGCAAGACGATATGAACCATTTTGCGAGCCGGGCATTGATTTCGTGCGGCGGTGACCCGCCGGTAACGGCGATGCCCTCCAATCCGAGACGGACCACGACTCCGTCGTGTCACCCGACATCCGGGTCCGTTCCGCAGTCAGGAAGCAATCAGATGGTGTCCTTCAGATCGACGGCCGTGACCTTGTCCCTCGTGCTGCTGGGAGCCGTCTCGGCGGCACCGGCCCTGGCCTGCACCACCGGCTGCGAGATCGCCCGCCAGAACGCCTGCCTGTGGGACGACGCCTGCCGGCCCCGCCTGGTCCCGCAGCGGGTGGCCGCGGCCCGCTGGGATGCGTTCCAGCCCGTCGCCCTCAGGGCGTTCTCCCGCATGGACGTCGAGGCGGTGCGCCTGTTCCAGCGCATGCCGTAGGCGGGAAAGACCATGCCGTAGGCGGGAAAGACGACGCCGGGTCGACCGGCCCGGTCCGACCGCGGGCGGGCTGCCGCCCCGCCGGTTCGACTCCAGGAATCGGAGACATGCCCGAAGGCCGCGTCTCGCCGACCCTCTGCCAACCACGACGTGGCGATGGCCGAAGCTGGGCCCGCGCCTCGATCCATCGCGGATCTTTGATTCGGTGTCCGCTCGAATCGAGTGGGAACCGTATCATCGAGCCCGCGCGGCGCTTGAGCGAAGCCCATGTCGAGCCCGCGCGGCGCCTGAACGAAGCCCATGTCCGCATCACGACGTGATCAACCGGCGACTGTATTGTCGGTCAAGCCATGAGGTCGCTTTCGGCGAAGGTTTTGTCGTCCTTGACCAGGGCGTTGGCGAGGACGACGAGGCGTCGGCCGGTGGCGACGATGGCGACCTTGGCGG